>JBHEMU010000049.1:0-4283 GCA_046262415.1 Gaiellaceae bacterium
CTACTTCGCACTCAACTCGACGACGTCCGGCACGCGGAAGAGCTCGTGGTATGGCCGGTTCACGGGGGTCTCGAACGCGCTCCGAACCCTCAATCTAACGTTTCGCGGCAAGAGCTCCGCCGGTTGCACCCACACGCTCGCGATCTGGTCCTGGACGGCGAGCAGATGGACGTCGCTCGGCTCGCGTTCGGTGGGCACCACCGAGGTCCAGGTCGACAGGGCCGCGGCTGGACCGCTCGCTGACTACGTGAGTGGGGCGAGCGGCGACGGGGAGCTTCGCGTCCGCGCTTACTGCACCCGGACGACGTCGAGCTTCCACACCAGCAGCGACCTGCTCAGGGTCGTCTACGAGCGACCGTAGGCCCGCCGGCGATCGCATCCGCCCGCGTCCTCCGCTACGCCGCGAAGCCCGGCGCGGCGCGAGCGTGACCGCAGGCATCGACGCCCTCGTGCACCGGATCCGGCCCGCGGGCGGCGAGCCCGTTGGCGCGCTGGTCCTGCTGCACGGGCGCGGCACGGACGAGCTCGACCTGCTCCCCCTGGCCGACAGGCTCGACCCGGAGCGGCGGCTCGCGGTGGTGACGCCGAGGGGGCCGCTCTATCTCCCGCCCGGCGGCTACCACTGGTACATCGTCCAGCGCGTGGGATTCCCCGACGAGCGCACGTTCTTCCGTAGCTTCGGTCGACTGGCCGAGTGGCTCGACGCGCTCCCCGATGCCCTCGGGGTGCCTTGGGAGCGTACGTTCCTCGGCGGCTTCTCGATGGGCGCGGTCATGTCGTACGCGCTCGGCCTCGGCACGGGGCGACCGGCGCCCGCCGGGATCGTGGCCCTGAGTGGCTTCCTCCCCACCGTCGAGGGCTTCGAGCTCGACCTCCGGCGCCGCCACGACCTCCCCGTGGCGATCGGCCACGGGACGGAGGACCCGATCATCCCGGTCGACTTCGCGCGCGAGGCTCGTCGGCGACTCGAGGAGGCGGGGCTCATGGTGCTCTACCGGGAGGCGGCGATGCCGCACACGATCGAGCCGAGGTTTCGGGCGGTGCTGCGGGACTGGTTGAAGGACAGGCTGGCCGAGCCACGGTCGCGAGAGCCATAGCTCCTCATCCCTTCCTCGATCTGCCGGCGCCGGTCGCCATCGCCCACCGGGGTGGCTCGGAGCAGGCACCCGAGAACACGCTCGAAGCCTTCGGCGAGGCCGTGGCGCTCGGGTATCGCTACCTCGAGACCGATGCGCACGTGACTCGCGACGGCGCCGTGGTGGCCTTCCACAATCCGAGCCTCGACAGGGTCACCGACCAGAGCGGAGCGATCGCGGCCCTCAGCATCGCCGAGGTCGAGGCGGCCGACGCGGGCCACGTCTTCACGCTCGACGGCGGGCGCAGCTTCCCGTTCCGCGGCCGCGGGGTCCGGATCCCCCGCCTCGAGGAGCTGCTGGTGCGCTGGCCCGAGGTGCGGGTCAACATCGACCCCAAGACCGACGAGGGCGTCGAGCCCGTCGTCGCCCTCATCGATCGGCTCGGCGCCTGGGATCGCGTCGGCTTCGGGGCCTTCTCGGATCGACGTCTGCGCCGTGTCCGCACGCTCAGCGGCGGTCGGGCGTGCACCTCGATGGGACCGCGCGCCGTCGCCGTCGCTCGCGTCGCCGCGAGCCGCGGGCGGATGCCACGCCTGGGCGCGGACTGCGTTCAGGTGCCGCGACGCAGGGGTCCGCTGCCGATCGTCACCGCTCGCTTCGTCGACGCGGCCCATCGCGCAGGCCTCCCAGTGCACGTCTGGACGGTGAACGACGAGGCGGCGATGCACGACCTGCTCGACCTGGGCGTGGACGGCATCATGACCGACCGCCCTCGGCTGCTACGGAACGTGCTGGCGGCGCGGGGGCTCGGCCTCGTGGGCGACCGGGCGCCGGCATAGCGGCGGAGACGACCGGTCCGCGCGCCTGTCCGACCTGGCGTCGTCGCTTCCCCCTCCCTCAACCGTTTGGCACGACGAAGAACGCCACGGCGACGAAGTGGACGAGTGCGGCCGCGATCACCAGAACGTGGAACACCTCGTGATATCCGAACACGGCGGGCTTTGGATCCGGCCGCCGCCTCGCATACACGACGGCCCCAGCCGTGTACAGGATCCCGCCGGCGGCGATCAGCGTCGCGGCGACGACCCCGCCGACGCGGATCAGCTGCGGCAGGGTGGCGATGCCGATCCAACCGAGCGCCACGTAGATCAAGGCGGCGAGCCACGAGGGTGCGCCGATCCAGACGAGCTTCAGCACCAGGCCGAGGATCGCACCCCCCCAGAGGACCCCGAGGACGATTCGCGAGAAGCTTCCGTCGAGCAGCAGGAGCGCGATCGGCGTGTAGGTGCCCGCGATCATCACGAAGATCATCGAGTGATCCAGCCGTCGCATCCAGAGGCTCACGCGAGGACGCCAATCGATCCGGTGGTAGAGCGCGCTGGCTCCGAACATGCCGGCTAGGGCCCCGGCGTAGACGGCGGCCGCAGCGAGGGCTCGGCGCGACGGCGCATTCACGACCAGGACAACGCCCGCGACCAGGGCCGCGAAGAACGCCCACTGGTGGGACACCCCGCGCAGACGTGGCTTGATGTTGGGCATCCACGAGGGCCGCTCCCGCGACGAGCTCACGTCACTCCTCTCCCGGTCATGGTTTGCCGACAGGCCGCTTAAGCGGGTCTACTCGGGGCCTCGACGGTCATACGAACCTGTGACCTTCGGTCCTAGGGGCGCCCCGAGCCTAGCGCCCCCCGTCGGCGAAAACCCAGCCACTCGTACGTCACCGTCGGGAGTCAGCCCGGCGTGTGACAGACCGCCTCGACGTTGTTGCCGTCGGGGTCGAGCACGAAGGCGCCGTAGTAGTTCGGGTGGTAGATCTCGCGCACACCCGGACCGCCGTTGTCGCTCGCACCGGCCGCGAGCGCGGCGGCGTGGAAGGCGTCGACCTGCTCGCGCGACGACGCGGCGAACGCCACGTGGACGCCCGTCTGGGGCGGCCGGTCGCGGTGGCCGATCCAGAAGTACGGCTTTCCGCTCTCGCCGAAGCCGCCGATGCCCTGGGCAGGCTCCATGACGAGGCTGATCCCCAGAGGTGCGAGCGCGCGTTGGTAGAACGCCTTGCTGCGCTCGTAGTCGGTGACGTCGAGGCCGAGGTGATCGAGCATCGCTCTTCCTTTCGGTGGGGCGTTTCTTCCCGCGACCTGGTTGGAGGATGGCGGCGTAGGATCCTGTGGTGAGCTCGACGCAGTATTACGTCGCCCAGACGCTCGACGGCTACATCGCCGACAGCGACGGTGGGCTCGACTGGCTTCAGCGCTACGACGGCGAGAGCACGATCGACGCGTCCGAGGCTCCTGGTCGCGATCGGGATGCACATCCCATGGCGACCGACAGCGCCTACGACCGCTTCTTCGCCGAGGTGGGTGTGCTCGCGATGGGGTCGGCGACGTACGAGTTCATCCTCGCCGAAGCGCACGAGCGCTGGCCCTACGAGGGCACGCCGAGTTGGGTCTTCAGCTCGCGCGAGTTACCCGTGCCCGAGGGCGCCGACGTGCGCTTCGCGCGCGGAGCCGTGCAACCGGTTCATGAGGAGATGAGCGCGGCGGCGGGCGAGCGTAACGTCTGGATCGTCGGCGGGGGCGACCTCGCGATGCAGTTTGCCGACGAGGACATGCTCGACGAGCTGCACCTCACAGTCGTCCCGGTGGTGCTCGGCGAGGGGCTCCCGACGTTCCCGCGGCGGCTGCGCCGCCGACTGCGCCTGGCGGGGACGCGCCCGTTCAGGAACGGGATGGTTGAGTTGCGCTACGAGGTGGTAGCGGCCTGAGCGAGATCCTCAACCAGCCTACCGCGCTCGGCGCGCCGTGAGGCCGCTCAAGAGAGACTGTGGCGGACCCAGCGGCGCACGGTCTGGTGATGGGGCGCCCACGCCTCCCAGACGTCTTGGGCCCAGGCGCGTACGAGCCGCTCGTGCTCCGAGCGCGTCTGCGCCGGCAGCACGTCTGCCACCGTCAGGCCGTCGTCCGTCGGTGGCGGGTCGAGCCACTCGAACGCCGCGCGCCCGAGCATCCGCCTGTGGAGCTTCGGGCCCTCGCGAGGGTCGGCGTCTTCCTCGACGACCATGCACAGAGTCATCAGGTGGAGGCCGACTGATTGGATCGCGCGCCGCTCCGCCACGCCCGGGTGCTGCGCGGCATAGGCATCGACCGTCAGCTGATGCACCGCGAAGTACCTCGGATCCCCGAACTCGCGCGCCAAGACCTCCCCGTA
>JBHEMU010000050.1:0-3698 GCA_046262415.1 Gaiellaceae bacterium
CCGGCGAGCTCGCCGACCACCTCGTGGCCGAGCACCGTGCCGCTAGGCGCCCGACCGAGCTTCTCCACGTCCGACCCGCACAGCCCGCACGCCAGCACGCGCACGAGGTCACCATCTCCGTGAGGCTCGGGCAGCTCGGTCAGCACGGGCTGGCCAACCGCATCGAGGGCGACGGCGCGCACCCGGCAACTCTACGCAGCTGCGTTTGAGCGGCTTGGCGAGGTACGACGAGAAGCTCCAAGGGGCGAAGGAGTACAAGCGACTCGCGTCGTTCGTCGACGCTACCGTGGCCCGCGGCGCGGCGTACTCGAGTACGACCTGAGCGCCTTCGGCGCCGGCATGCTCGGCTTCGTGCCGAACAAGCTGAAGCCTCGGCTGGCGCCGTACATCCTCAGCGTCAGGCCGCGCAGCGAGCGCGGTCGTTGAGCTCGTTGTGCCGGCTACACTCTGAGCTCGCGGGGCTATAGCTCAGCTGGGAGAGCGCCTGGATCGCACCCAGGAGGTCGCCGGTTCGAGTCCGGCTAGCTCCACCTTACGAGGTAATTGCGCGAACCGCCGCCGGAAGCCGGTAGACCGGGAGGATTCGGCGGCGATCGTGCACGCGGATCTCCTTCACGAGTAGGCGAAGTTCTATGGTGTTTCTCCACCAGCTCGGCGCTTTACGCTCCCGTGCGCCTTCCGGCATCCCTCGCGTGCCTCTCCGACGCCAGCGATAGCGCCGTCGATTGCGCAGTCGATATCGCCGGCCGGCGGCTTTACGGCGTCGGCAAGAACGACGGCGAGGGAAAGTAAAGGCGGGTGCTCGTGAGGCGGACGGCCGGGACCGTCGTCCGCCTCCGCGAGACCGGCTACGTCAACACGCCCGCGCAGCCGGGACGCGTCGGTGAAGCGCGGGCGGCTGGGGCGAGGCGCTGACGCTGCTGACGTTCTACGTCGAGAACCGCCTGCGGTACTGACGGGCCGAGGGCTGCCGACTCCGCATGTCATAGTCGTCGGCGCAGTCGCCGACCAAGCACTCGTGTCAGCGGCGCAACGAGAGGCGAGCGACCTCCCGACCAAGGTCGAGGCCGACCTCGTTGTCGAACCGGAAGTGGATCCCTCCGTAGAGACGTGAAGCCGTGGCCTGTTCCGCCAGCGCCCGAACCCGCGACGCCCGCCGTGGCAAGAAATGCGCAAGTACCTCCGACGCCGCACCGGACGTCGTCGCGTGGCCCGAGACGTAGCTCGGGAACGGCGGCGTCGGCAGGAGCGGCAGCCAGCGCGGATCGATCTCTCGCCGAATCGCCGTCACCGGCCGCTCGCTCCAGTACGTGTATTTGGCGTCCCAGCACGCGATGAAAGCGTCGGCCTGCGCTGTGTTGAGCGCCTTCAGGATGCGGGTCGATCGTTGCGTCGGCGTCCTCGCCTCGCGCAGCAGAGTCAGGGCGATCTGATTCCAAAGACCCGGCGGCGTGACGGTTCCCGGCCCGCCGGCCCACCGCGTCGCGATCCGCTTCTGCTCCTCAGTCAATGTGAGCGACACGTCGTAGACCTCACGCATCGCGGCGCGATAGCGCTCGCTGCTCACCGGCGGCGGCGGCCCAGGACGCAGCTGCGACCCCGAAACCAAGTTCCAGCTACGCCACGTCCCTGCGAGCGGCTCCAGTGGCTCGTCGAACGCGGGCGGCGTGGGCGTCCAGAGGCCGGGTCCCGTCGGCACCCCGCCCCGCCACCTTCTGCCAGCGCCGTCGTTCCGCGCCCGTTCGACTATCCGACGTCCGACCCGCCGTCCCAGCGCGGCCGCTTTGCTGCGTGGGGCCGCTCGTCCGGCGAGGCGCCGAAACGCCGCCGCGCGATCGGGAAAGACGTACGCGAGCACGGTCGACGCTGCCGCGGCGACGGCGCGATCCTCCGCGGGCGCCGCGAACGCGGCTGCGTCGTGCATCGCGACGCTGACGAGGGCAAGTGCCCTCGCTGCGCGCGGCGGATTGACACGGTGCGCGGCGATCTCCTGGAGCGTAACGCCGATCCAGCGCGCCGCTACCTGGTCCTGCTGCGCCGGTACGGCCGCAGGATGAGGCGCAGCGGGTTGCGCGGCAAGCGTGAGCGCCACGGCGCTCGCAACGAGAACCCCAACCCTCACCTATTCTCTCCGCGTCTGGGGGAGGCGTTCCCGGCCCCCCCCCGCGATGCGGAGTGTACCGCGCTAGCCGATCGTGATGCGACCGTCCAGCACCTGCTCAGGCGGCAGCACAAAGGCGATTCCGGGCGTAGGGAACAGCGTCAGCTGCAGCGTTCCCGGCACGCCCGGCCGGCTCTCGGTCACGACGACCTGGAACGCCTGCGGGTTGTTTCTGTGCTCGTTCGTCCCCTCGAGGTGCTCGATCAGTACGCCCACGCCCGAGAAGGTCGCGGTGGTTTCTCCGATCACGGCGCTCGTCACCTGACCTCGGACGGCCATCAGCTTCCAACCGGTGTCGCCCATCTCGAACGCCGTCGCACCGGCCATCAGGCAGTTGAAGTGCCCCTCGACCCTGCCGTCTGCGTGTTTCGTCACGCCGAAGCCGAACTGCGAGAACGGCTCGCCGCCGACGTAGCCTCGCCCGCCACCGTTCGCACCTTGTGGTCCCGCCGCCACCGAGGCCGCCGGCAGAAGGGCGGTCGTCGCAAGAGCCGCTACCAGGAAGATGAAGAATCTCAGCGACCGCATGTCGCCTCTCCTTTCGCTAGCTGTACTGAAGAGCGAGGGCTTTCCTCCACTGCAAGAGCAGATTGCCGCTCTCCCGAAAGCGGAAACCTCTTTAGCAGCTGGTCGAGACCGCGTTTCTAAAATCACAAGCTGGGGAAGTTCGTGGTTGTCACGCAACGCGAGGGTCTGGAGGTGATGAATGAGCGGCCAGATGGACAGGACACGCTTTCTGCAGAAGGCCGGCCTCGGAGGCGCTGCTGCGGCCTTTCCGGCGCTACTCGGCGCCGAAGCCGCGTTCGCGCAAGCAGCTGACAGCCAGATCGCGTTGGTGGTTGCGTTCAGCGAAGCTCCGAGGACCAGCGCTGGGGTCCAGCCTCGAATGGCGATCAATGCTGCGCTCACGTTTAGGCCGCAGCAACGCTTGGTCGCCGGCGGCGGCAACTGGGTGCTGTTCGACTGGGCGCGCCCCGCGACTCCGCAGAGGATGCTCGCTTCAGGCCGGTTGACGGCGAGGCAGTTCGTCAACTGGGACACGAGGGGCCTTTCCGCCGTCGGCACGGTCCAGCCGGGCCTTCTCGATCTACAGGCAGATTTCGAGGGTCTGCAGTCGGGCGTGGCTCTCAGGATCATCTGCAACGTCGGTCCCGCCGGCGTGCAGACGGGGGAGCCGGAGGGTTATCGGGCGACGACCACGCAGTACGGGACCTTCGAGCCGCTGAGTCCGAGTCTGGGGATCACGCACACGAGCGCCCCCGGCTATACGACCGAAGTAATTCGCCACCAGCACCACCACCATCATCACCACCACCCGCGTCGTCGGGGACGCTGAAAGTGGAGCGCGCGAGGGAGGCCGCCGACTCAGCTAGCGTCTAGCGTCTGAGCACGGTCTCCTCGACATTGCCCAGGCGAACGCCGCCGCCTCGTGCGCCCGCGCGGCGACGCCCGCGACGTCGACGACCGTGCCACGGCGTTCGACGCCCACGGGAATGCGTCCAGCTCGGCGCGTATCTGCGAACGCCGCGCGGGTGAA
>JBHEMU010000051.1:0-38571 GCA_046262415.1 Gaiellaceae bacterium
GCCTCCATACTCGCCTCCTCGAACGATGACCGTTAACGCGGACACCGTTCGACGCGAGAGCCGAGGACCCTTCCCCTCAAACAAACAAAGCAGTACTAGGAGCGTGTGTCTCTACCCGGATACGCTCGTGCGGTCGGCTCAGACGGAGCACGGGCAAGCCCGGGCTCCTGAGGGCGGCGTCGCAAGCGACGCCTAAAGCGCGAGCGTCTTCTCGACCGCGTGTCCGCGATAGTCGTCGCCGAGCGAGGCGACGAGCTTCTCCTCCAGCTCACCCGTCTCGGCGAGCTCCTGGACGATGTCCGCGCCGCCGATCAGCTCGCCACGCACGAACACCTGCGGAATCGTGGGCCAGCCGGAGATCGCCGTCAGCTCCTGCCGGATACGGGGGTCGGGCAGGACGTCGATCGTCGCCACGGGCGCCCCGGCCTCGCGCAGCGCGCGCAGGGCCCGGTCCGAGTTCCCGCACATCACGAGCCCCGGCGTGCCCTTCATGAAGAGCGCCACCGGCTCGGTCCTGATGATCTGGTCGATCCTCCCGCGCAGCTCGGTCATGCGTCTCCTCTCGTTCGGATTCTCAGCTCGTGAATGGTGCCGTCGCGCAGCGGGGCCGCGAGCGCGTCGTAGACGAGACGGTGCTGGTCGACGAGCGAGAGACCCTGGAACCGTTGATGCGCCAGGACGACCTGGAAGTGGTCGCCGCCTCCGGTGCGGTCGACGACCTCGAGCTCGGCCGGGTCCGGAAACGCCTGCTCGAGCAGGATCTTCAGCCCTTCAGCCGCGGACACGCCTTCATCGTAGCGGCGGTTCCCGTGTGACAGGCTGACGGGCGGGACGACCCTTCTCGCAGAGATTCAGCGAACCCGGTCGCCGCGTGGCGGCTCCGTGAGCCGTCGTGCCGGACGTCCTCGAGCCAGTAGCGGCCTGGGCGATCCGCTCGCCCTTGACTGGCCCCGTGCCCTCGGCCGCGGCGAGCTCGACGGCGGCCCGCACGGCGTAGTCCGCCTTCGCGGAGACCCGCACCCGCCCTACGCGCCGGCCCGGGCGATCGCGTCGCGGTAGGCGCGCACGTAGTCCGCGACCATGCGCCCGGTCGCGAAGCGCTCCTCGGCGTAGCGGCGGCACTCCAGGGGATCGAGCCGGTCGGCCAGCTCGAGCGCGGCGGGCATGTCGCGGTAGTGATCGACGATGACCCCGCTGACCCCGTGCTCGACAACCTCGGGGACCGCGCCCCAGCGCGTCGCGATCACGGGCGTGCCGCAGGCCATCGACTCGATCAGGACGAGGCCGAACGGCTCCTCCCACTCGATCGGGAACAGCGTCGCGCGCGCGTCCTGGAGCAGCTCCACCTTCTCGCCGTGCGTGACCTCGCCGAGGTACTCGATCTTCTCGTTCAGGTGCGGCTCGACGAGCTCGCGGAAGTACTCATGCTCCTTCTGCTCGCGCAGCTTGCCGGCGATCTTCAGCGGCAGCCCCGTCTGGACGGCGACGTCGATTGCCCGGTGGCAGCCCTTGTCACGGCTCATGCGGCCGAGGAAGAGCAGGTATTCGCCGCGGTGCGGCTCGCACGGGTAGAGCGAGAAGTCGATCGCGTTGAGCACGTTCGCCGTCCACGGCAGGTGCGGCTTCGGCTTGCGCTGGTTGAGGGAGACGGAGATGAGCCCGACATTCGGCGACACGCGCGCGATCTGCTCGTAGATCACGCCCCCGATCGCGTCGAGCGGCCCGTGGATGGTATGCACGACGGGCGTCGAGACCACGCCGCCGAGCGCCGCCGCCGGCAGGCCCGAGTGGTCGTTGACGATGTCGAAGTCGCCCGCGCGCTCGTAGCAGGCGAGCGCGTGGTGGAGCTCGGGCAGCGACTGGCCGATCAGGTCGCTCGGAGCCCGCTCGTAGACCGCGCTCAGGGTCGCCTTCGTGCGCGAGTCGCCCGAGGCGAACAGCGTCACCTCGTGCCCCACCTCGACGAGCCCGTCGGCGAGCAGGGCGACGATCCACTCGATCCCCCCGTAGCCCGTCGGCGGCACCGGATACCACACCGGGGAGATGAGCGCGATCCTGAGGCGGGGCCCGTCGATCACGTCCGAGCCACCGTGACCGCGCCGTTCTCGACGCGGGCCTCCCACACGCCGTCGAACGCCCTGATGCCCGAGAGGCGGAGGTTCCCGACCCACGCCGGCAGAGCCGGGGCGACCGTCTCCAGCACGTGGCGGCGGCGGTCCGGGCGGAGCCCGAGCAGGGTCTGCAGGAGCAGCACGGGCGTCCCCGCTGCCCAGGCCTGCGGACGCGCCGCGGTCGGATACGCGATCGGGAAAGGCGTCTCGGCACGGGCGAGGCCCGCGAACACCTCGGGCAGCTGGTAGTCCCAGTAGCCCGCCGCCTCGAGCATGCGGTGCACGATCTTCTGCGCCTCGTCCCAGCGCTCGTAGCGGGCGAGGCCGCAGGCGATCAGGGAGTTGTCGTGGGGCCAGACGGTGCCGTTGTGGTACGAGAGCGGGCTGTAGGCGGCGTCCGCGGTCGACATCGTGCGGACGCCCCAGCCCGACCAGAGGTACTGCCCCATCAGGCCGTCGACCACCGCGTCGAGGCGGTCGGGCGGGACGATGCCGCTCCAGAGCAGGTGGCCCATGTTCGAGCACATCGAGTCGACCGGACGCTTCTCGGCGTCGAGCGCGAGGGCGTAGAAGCCGCCGCGCTCCTCGACCCAGAAGCGCTCGTCGAAGCGCTGCCGAAGCTCCTCTGCCTCCGTCTCCAGCCGCTCGGCGAGCGGTCGGTCGCGCCAGACCTCTCGCGCCAGCTCGGCCAGCCGGCGCTTCGCGTCGTACACGTAGCCCTGGACCTCGCAGGGCGCGATCGGCGCCTTCGCGAGGGCGCCGTCCGAGAAGCGCTGCGAGTCGAAGGAGTCCTTCCACGACTGGTTCTCGAGCCCGCGGGCGCTCCGCTTCTCGTACTCGACGAACCCGTCGCCGTCCCGGTCGCCGTGGCGGTCGATCCACTCGAGCGCCTGCAGAGCGGGCTCCCGGAGCCGTCGGACGAAGAGCGCGTCGTCGCTCCAGCGCCAGACCTCGGAGAGCAGGACGAGGAAGAGCGGCGTCGCGTCGACGGTGCCGTAGTAGGCAGGAAACCACTCCTTCGCGGCCTTCCCCTGCCGGACCTCGTGCACGATCTTCCCCGGCTCCGCGTCGATGTCCGGCTCCGACTCGCGCGCCTGCAGCTCCGACAGGACGTCGAGCGCGCCGCGGGCGAGCTCCGTGCCGAAGAGCAGCGTCTGCAGGCACGTGATGATCGTGTCGCGCCCGAAGACGGTCATGAACCAGGGCATCCCCGCCGCGGGAAGCTTCTCGAAGCCGGTGCCGCGCATCCGCAGGGCGGCCAGGTCGGACACGGCCTGGTCGTACGAGCGCAGGAGGGGGGCCCAGTCGCCGCGCAGGCTCGGGACGCGGAGCTGCCATTCCGAGAGCGAGTCGCGGATCCGCGCGAGCTCCTCGCCGAAGCGGCGGCGGGCCGTCACCGGGACGACCTCGTCGCCGTCCAGCGACGGGACGACGTCGACGCTCAGCACCCAGCGCTCCCGGGGGGCGAGCTCGATCCGGTAGGTGACCTTGCCGCCGTCGATCTCGCCGCGCTGGGAGAGGATCACCTGCGTTCGCGCGGGCTCGCCGTCCGAGTCCTCGAAGAGGAGCTGGTTCTCGGCGTCGTCGTACCGCGGAGCGCTGAGCGGCGGCAGCGCCTTCGCCCGCAGCGGGTCGCCGAGCGCGAAATCGCGGTCCTTGACCGTGAAGATGTCTGCGAAATCGGTGCCGAACTCGAGCTCCAGGTCGAACGCGACTGCTTCCATCGACTGGTTCTGCACCTGGAGCCGGTCCTGCATGCCCTGCCCGACGAACCGCTCGCGGGCGATCGAGAGGGCATCCTGCTCCAGGCCGCCGGCCAGCGGGTTCCGCAGGTAGAAGGCGGCCGAGAAGTACTCGACCTTGTCGGAGGAGAGGCGGAGCGGCTTGCGTCCGTTCACGGTCAGCCGCAGCAGGGAGAGGAAGCGCGTGTCCTGCGCGAAGAGGCCGCTCGTCTCGCCGTCGACGTCGCCGTTCTCGTCGCAGATGCAGAACGTCGAGCCTTCGAGGATCGTCAACGTCATGCGGTGCGATGGATGCGCGCGCCGCTCGACTGGGCGAGCGCCTTGACGACGATCTCGTCGACGTTCACGTGCGGCGGGCGCGTGACCGCGAAGAGGACGCAGTCGGCCACGTCCTCGGGAGTCATCGGCGTCACGCCCTCGTAGACGGACTTCGCCCGGTCGCGGTCGCCGCGGAAGCGGACGAGCGAGAACTCCGTCTCGACGAGGCCCGGGTCGACGGTGGTGATGCGGATCGGCCGGCCGAGCAGGTCCTCGCGCAGGGCGTACGTGAACCCGCGAACCGCGAACTTCGACGTGACGTAGAGGGCGCCGTTCGGATAGGCCTGCCGGCCGGCGATCGAGCCGAGGTTGACGATGTGGCCCCCGTCACGGAGGTGCGGCAGGCAGAGGCGGGTGATCCGGATCAGCCCGTGCACGTTCGTCTCGAGCACGGTCTCCTCGTCGGTCTCGGTGCTGGCGTCGAACGGCTCGCGGCCCAGGCCGAGGCCGGCGGCGTTGACGAGGATGTCGATCGCGCCGAGCGAGGCGCGCGCGGCCTCGACGAACGACTCGCAGCTCGCCGGGTCGGTGACGTCGAGCTCGTGCGGGTGGACGCCCGCGCCCAGATCCCGCATCCGCTCGACCCGCCGCGCGCCCGCGGCCACCGCAGCCCCGGCCGCGGCGAGCGAGCGAGCCGTGGCGGCACCGATTCCGCTCGAGGCGCCCGTGACGACGGCGGTCCTGCCGCTGAGATCTCCGGGCAAGCACGGAAATCTAAAGCAGCGGGTGGCCGAAGCCGACAAAGGAAGCGTGAGCCTCCGCCTGCGTACGCTCGCCCTCTGCGCCGTCGCCCTCGCGGGCGCCGCGACGTGCGGCTCCGCGCGCGCGGACGGACCCGTGTTCGCGATCGTCGCGAACGAGACCGCGTCCGAGGTCGTCGACGTGGCCTCCCAGGACGCCGCGCTGGCCGAGCAGCTGGACGAGTTCCTGCGCGGCGAGTCGGCCCCGCTGGCCGGAATGGGCAGCACCTTCGTCGCGGCGGGCCGGAGCTACGGCATCGACCCGCGCTACCTCGTCGCCCTCTCGGGCGCCGAGTCCTCCTTCGGCAAGTTCCTCTTCCGCCCGTTCAACCCCTTCGGCTGGGGCAGCTACGACTTCACGTCCTGGAACGAGGCGATCTACACGGTCGCGCGCGGCCTGCACAGGGGCTACCTCTCCGAGGGCCGGACGGCCGTGTCGTCGATCTCGGAGAAGTACGCGCCCGTTGGCGCGGACAACGACCCGAACCAAACGAACGGCGAGCACCCGCACAACATCTCGGCCTTCCTGCTCCGGCTCGGCGGGAATCCGGACGACGTCCGCCTCGGCGCCACTCCCGCCGCGCCTCCGTTCCTGCCCACCTTCCCCGGCGTCGGCCCCGCGAACACGATGGTGATGAGCTCGCCGGGCGAGCGTGCCGCCTCGCTCGCGCTCGAGTACGTCGGCGTCCCCTACGTCTGGGGCGGCGAGTCGCCCTCGGGCTTCGACTGCTCCGGGCTGACCATGTTCGTCTACGCGCAGCTCGGCGTCAGCCTCAGCCACTGGACGGGCGACCAGGTGAGTCAGGGCAGGCCGGTCGAGCGGACCGATCTCCAGCCCGGCGACCTGATCTTCTTCGACGTCGCTGCCGACGGCGTCCCCGGCCACATGGGCATGTACGTCGGCGTCGGCCTCTTCGTGCACGCGCCGCACTCCGGCGACGTGGTCAAGGTCTCCCCGTTCGACGCGCGCTACCAGGCCCGCTTCTCGAGCGCGATCCGTCCGTACTGAGCTGCCGGTTGCTCCACACGCCGCGCTGCCGGATCAGCCGGCGCGCATGAGCCGTTCGGCGCGGATCAGCGCGGCAGGCTCGAGATCCGCGTCCAGCACCTGCACGTAGAAGCCCCGGCGGCGGTCGGCGGCGGCGGGCGGCGCCGAGGCGGCTGCCGTGTGCAGGCGGATGCTCGAGGAGCCCGGAGGCAGCAGGAACGTCCGGGTGATCGGGACTCCCTCGAAGCCCGCGGCGACGCTCACGGCGCGGCCGTCCGGGAACGTGAGCCGGACGCGCGCGGGGAGTCCGGCGGTCGCGACCCGCGCCCTGAACACGACCCTCCGCGTCGCGGCCGGGTTGCGCAGGCGCAGGACCGACGCCGGCCGCCTGGACCAGCGGAAGGTCGAGGGCCCGGCTCCCTCCTCGCCGTGGAAGTCGCGCCCCCACTCCAGGCGCGGCGGGCGGAGAACGGCCGTCCGGAGCTCGGCCAGAAGGCCCTCCGGGAGCCGTTCCCGGACAGTGGTCGAGAACGGCCGCAGGTCGTAGAACGCCCGGCGTCGGTCGCCGCTCTCGAGTGCGCGGGCTACGCCCAGGATCCGGCGTAGCTCCGCCTCCACCGCCGTCCCGCGGTCCTCGTACCCGAAGCGATCGACCTCGATCCCCGCGAGACCGGCCGCGACCAGTCCGGGGAGAGCCCGCTGGAGCGGCCTGCGCGAGAGCTCGCGGGCCCAGTCGCCCGGACTGGTCTTGATCGCCCCGGAGGTCCAGCGTAGATCGCGGGAGTGGAGGTACCCCGCCAGGGGGTCGTAGATGACCATCCCGCGCGGCACGAGCTCGCTCGCCTCGGGAAACAGGAGGTGCGGGAGCTGGTAGACGGCGGCCCCGCGGGGAAGGCGCCGCTCGATCGCGCGGACGAAGCCGCGGTCGGACTCGAACTCGACCCTGGTGCCCCGGTAGTCCGGGACGAACGCGTCGCTCGTCTGCTCGACCAGCCCGACCCCGAGCAGGAGCGCGAGCACGACCCCGGCGAGGGCGGGCGGCCGGCCACGCGCTCGGAGGAGCGCTCGCAGACGGTCGATCCCGACGCCGAGCGCGAAGATCGCGAAGAAGGCGAGGAAGACCGAGAGGCGGCTCCAGACGCGGAGCTGAGGCGTGACGAGGTAGGCGAACACCGTCGCGAGCCCCCCGGTGGTCGCGATCGCAAGCCCGAGCACGGTCGCGACCGAGGCGGCCCGGACGAGCGGGCGGCGAGGACGCAGACGCACCGCGCCGAGCGTCGCCGCCAGCGCCGCCGCGCACAGGAAGGCGAACCCGAGGGTCGCGAGCAACCCGAGCGTGGCGCCCGACTCGGACGTCAACGGCGTCTCGAAGCGATACCGCCGCGTGAGGTCGGCGAGGAAGTCGAGTCGATGTGACTCGAGCGGGAAGACGAGGTCGGCGAGCTTGAGGCTGAACAGCTCGCTCTCCACCGGCCGCCGCTCGGCGATCGAGGTTCCGCCGTGCACCAGGCGGTGGACGAACGACGGCAGCAGCTGGCAGAAGACGACGAGGGCGATCGCCGCGGCGGGGACGAGCCCTTGCCGGAGCGCCTCCACCCCGCGGCGTCCGAGCGCTGCGACCGCGGTTGCGGCGACGAGGAGCGTCACCGTGAAGCCGGCGTAGTAGATCCCCCCCGTCCCCACGAGCACGCAGACGGCGAGGGTTGCCGCCGTGCGGCGCGGGCCGACGAGTGTGTGCCCGGCGAGCACTCGCAGGATGAGCAGCGCGCCGAGTGGGACCGCGTAGTAGGCGGAGAGGAAGAGGTGCGCCTCGCCGCGGTAGAAGTGGTACGGAAGGAGCGAGAACAGCACCGCGCAGACGAGCGCGGCCGGCCGCGACAGCCGCAGCCGGCGCAGGACGGCGAAGGCCGCGAGGGCGACGACGGCGAAGGACAGGAGGAAGAAGGCGTTCATCGTCCCGAACGTGCCTCCGCCGAGGAGGCCGATCACTCCGACGGTGGCGATGTCCGCGAGCGAGGCATTCTCGAACGGGTAGTCGTGCAGCGTCTGCCCGAAGGGCGCGCCGAGCCGGTCGTTCTCGAGGTGCCAGCCGTCGTCGAGCGTCTCCGCGACGACCACCGCATAGAGGCGGGCGTCGCCCGAGTACGAGAGCGGTATTCCCGGGGAGGCCTCCCAGAGCCGGAGCGCCACGACGGCGGCGAGCACCGCGAGCGACGCGGCCGCCAACGCGTACAGCGTCTCTGCGCGGCGTGGGCGGATCAGGTTGAGGTGACGCACGGGTCTCGACGTAGGATCCCTCACTTCGGATCCTCCGTGCTTTGACCGCCGGCACCCTCGGCCTTCTGACCGCGACTGCCGTCAGCGCCGTCGTGGTGGCGGCTTCGGCAGCGACCAGCCCGACCCCCGCCGGGTTCGACATCGTCAGCCTGCACTGGGGCCCGCCGGCCCTGCCTCGCTGAGCCCTTCCGCACTGGCCGACCGACCGCGCCGCCACCCGGCGTCCAGCGCGGCCCGGCGTCACAGCGCTGAGGTGTGAAAGTGGCCCTCGAGCGTGCGGCGTACAATCGCCGCCCCGAAGACGAGAGGAGCTGCATGCATCGGAAGCGCCTTGCTCGTGCGGCCGTGGTGACGGCCGCGGCGGCCGGAGCCGTGACCGCGATGGCGTCGACCCCGCCGCCGAGCGCCTTCGGCCACGCTCGCCAGGGAACCTTCGAGCTCGTCAGCGGCGCCGTGCTCGACGACACGCGCGCCTACCTGATGGGCACGTTCTCGGACCCGAAGCGCCCCTGCACGCAGACGCGGCGGATCCGCGTCGACGCCTCGGTCACCTATCTCACGCAGGCGGGACAGCGGAAGCGCGTCAACCGCAGCGGCGCCTTCACGGCGGTCAACTGCGCGGAGGGCGGGCCCAACCGCGGCTTCACGCTCAGCGCGCGATCGATGGGGCTCGCGTGCCCGAACGGCAGCTGGAAGCGCGGCAACTACTCGTTCGTCACCGAGACGCGTGATGTGAGGACGAAGCTCCGCGCGGTCGCGAGCCTCCTCTGGCGCGAGCCGGACGGCTGCTGACCCCCCGTGGTCCGCCGGAGCAGCTTCTGGCTCACCGCGACGGCGATCTTCGAGGGCGTCCTCTCCACCGTCTTCATCGTGCTCGCCTTCCTGATCCCGGAGGTACGCGTCCCCTTCATCGCGACGGCCGTCCTGCTCGGATTCATCACCGCGCCGATCATCGTGCTCGGCCGGCGAGCCTCCGCCGGCGGCGCCCCCGACGAACCGGCCGGGGAGCTCCGGCCGGCGCACGCCACGGTGCTGTCGTTCTCGCGTTCCTCCGACGCCGAGGCCGGTTCCGGCGTCCCCCTCGACCTCGTCCTCAGGATCGAGGTCGAGGGTGCCGAGGCCTTCGAGGTGAAGCACTTCGAGGTGGTGCCGCGCGGAGTCGCCGGCCGGCTGGTGCGGGGGCAGACGTTCGCGGCGCAGGCCGATCCCGATCGTCCGGGCCGCGCCGTCGTCGACTGGGACCGCTGACGTCGGAGGGCCCGGTCGCCCGGGCCCTCCGTGGTCCCCCCGAAGCTTCGATCCTTCTACGCGAGCTGCCCGCGCACCGCGCCGGCGGGGAAGTCCGCGTTGTGGACGTTCACGTAGTAGCCGCCGGGATTGGCGAGGATCCGTGCGACGAGCGGCCGCGACACCTTCACGCAGCCTCTCGACTCCGCCGTCGTGGAGGAGGCGGAGCTGGCGGTCGGGTTCGCGAGCGGCACCACGACCGGCCCCGCCACCCCCGCCGCGCCGACGTGGATGTGCGCGCCCGTGACCGGCAGGGCGACGTTCGAGACGCTCAGGACGTAGCAGAGCTGTCCCAGACCCGACATCAGGCGGATCGATGCGGCACCGGTGCCGTCGGGGTCACCGCCGTTCGGCTCGTTCGCGCCGGCCAGCGTCGCCTTCAGCTCCGTCCCTCCCTCGTTCGGGCCGATCGCCGTGCTCGGACAGCCGCCCGCGGGCGCCGGGATGATGTCGCCGGCGTGGCGCTGGTGTCCCTTCAGCTCCTTCAGCTTGACGCGGATCAGCACGTAGGGCTTCTGCGCCGAGCCCGTCTTGTGACAGATCGCGGTCCTCTTCGCCGGCTTCGGCTTCTTGCCGGGCTGCGCGCTGGCCAGACCCGCACAGGCGAGCAGTCCGGCGAGCGCGATGGTGATGATGCGCCTCACTTGTAACCTCCTTGGTCGTCTACCCGGTAGATGCCGGGCGGAGGCGGACTTGGCGCGGTGCTCGTTTCAGGAGTCCGGTGGATCGCTCCAGTGGAGCATCGTCGCCACCCGGCTGAACCCGGCGCGGACGTAGACGCGCTGGGCGACCGCGTCGCCCGGCGAGAGGACGCACAGCGACGCGCCCGCCTCGAACGCCGCGCGCGCGGCGGCGGCCGTGACCGCTCCCCCGAGGCCGCGGCCCCTCCAGCCCTCGGCGGTGGCGACACCGACGATCTCGGACACGCCGTCCGCGACCGGCGACCAGGCGGCGGCCGCGGCCGGCTCGCCGCGCACGCGGGCGAGGACGCGGCGGCGGTGCGGCTCGGCCTCGGGAGCCGGCGAGAGGCCGAACGCGGACCGCTGCACGGCGTCGCTCTCCCGGACGTCGCCGTCCGAGACCACGCCGACCCGGAGATCGTCGAACGCGACCGGCGCGTCCACGAGCCCGTCGGGCGTGCACGCCATCAACGGGGAGCGCAGCTCCTCGACCAGTCCGCAGGCGGCGAGCACCGGGGCGACGCGGGGCGCCGCCTCCTCGATCCACTCGAGCCGGGGCAGCCGCCCTCGCCGGCGAAAGGCCCCGCGCAGCTCCTCGATCGCGTCCGCGTCGGGCTCGAGGTCCCCGTCCGGAATCGCGTAGTTGAGAAACCGCAGCGGGTCGCGCCGGTCGAGGTACGCCGTGAAGGGGGGCACGCTCAGGACCTCGCGGCCGGGCGCGGCAGTCGTCCGCAGGAACGCCTGCAGCCGCTCGATCACGCGGGGCGCGCGAGCGGCTTGTACCGGATTCGGTGCGGCTCGAGGGCCTCGACGCCCCTCGTCTCGCGTACCCACTGCGCGTACTCCTCGAAGGCCCCCTCGAACCAGGTCACCTGCGAATCGCCCTCGAAGGCGAGGATGTGCGTGGCGACGCGGTCGAGGAACCAGCGGTCGTGGGAGATCACGACGGCGCAGCCGGCGAAGTCGAGCAGCGCGTCCTCGAGCGCGCGCAGCGTGTCGACGTCGAGGTCGTTCGTCGGCTCGTCCAGCAGCAGCAGGTTGCCGCCGCTGCGCAGCAGCTTCGCCAGGTGCACGCGGTTCCGCTCGCCGCCCGAGAGGTCGCCGACCCGCTTCTGCTGGTCCGCGCCTCTGAAGTTGAACCAGGAGACGTACTGGCGCGAGTTCACCTCCCGCGTGCCCAGCTGGATCGTGTCGCGCCCGCCCGAGATCTCCTTCCAGACGGTGCCGTCGGGGCCGAGTCCGGCCCGGCTCTGGTCGACGTACGCGAGCTCGACGGTGTCGCCGATCCGCAGCTCGCCGCTGTCGGGCTCCTCCTCGCCGGCGATCATGCGGAAGAGCGTCGTCTTCCCCGCGCCGTTCGGGCCGATCGCGCCGACGATGCCACCCGGGGGCAGTGAGAAGGTCATCTCCTCGACGAGCAGCCGGTCGCCGAACCCCTTGGAGACGTTGACCGCCTCGACGACCACGTCGCCGAGCCGCGGGCCGGCCGGGATGTGGATCTCGACCCGGTCGAGCCGAACGTTCCGCTCCTCGGCGAGCAGGCGCTCGTACGCGCCGAGCCGGGCCTTGGACTTCGCGTGGCGCGCGACGGGCGACGCGCGCACCCATTCGAGCTCCCGCGCCAGCGCGCGCCGGTGGGCCGACTCCTGCTTCTCCTCCACCGCGAGCCGCGCCTGCTTCTGCTCGAGCCACCCCGAGTAGTTGCCCTTGTAGGGGATGCCGCGGCCCCGGTCGAGCTCGAGGATCCAGCCGGCGACGTTGTCGAGGAAGTACCGGTCGTGCGTGACCGCGACGACGGTGCCCGGGTAGTCGGCCAGGAAGCGCTCCAGCCAGGCGACCGACTCGGCGTCGAGATGGTTCGTCGGCTCGTCCAGCAGCAGCAGGTCCGGCGCGGCCAGGAGCAGCCGGCAGAGGGCGACCCGGCGCCGCTCGCCCCCGGACAGGGTCCCGACGTCGCGGTCGCCCTCAGGCAGCCGCAGTGCGTCCATGGCCCGGTCGAGGGAGGCGTCGAGGCTCCACGCGTCGTGCCGGTCGATCTGCTCCTGGACGCGCCCCTGCTCCGCAAGCAGCCCGGCCAGCGCCTCGTCGTCCATCGGCTCGACGAAGCGCATCGAGATCTCGCCGAAGCGGTCGAGCAGCTCGCGGAGGTGCCGCACGCCGTCCTCGACGTTGCCGCGGACGTCCTTCGACTCGTCGAGCTCCGGCTCCTGCGGCAGCAGGCCGGCGGTGGCTCCCGCTGCGAGGTCGGCCCGCCCGCTGGAGGGCTCATCGACCCCGGCCATGATCCTGAGCAGCGTCGACTTGCCGGCGCCGTTCGGCCCGAGCACCCCGATCTTCGCGCCCGGGAGGAACGCGAGCGTGATGTCGTCCAGGACCTTCCGCTCGGGTCCGTAGAACTTCGAGACCCGCACCATCGTGTAGACGTACTCACTCATCTGGACTCCGGCGCACGATCAGCCGCGGGCCGGCCTCGCGCACGGGCTCGAAGCCCGCAGCGGCGAACATGCCGGGCGAGCCCATGTAGTCGCCGCGCAGGTGGAGGTACGCCTCGATCGCCCTGGCCCCGCGCGCCGCGGCGTGCTTCACCGCCGCATCGAGCAGCGCGGTCGCAACGCCCCGCCGCTTCGCCCGCGGGTCGACGTTGAAGCACACGATCGACCACACGCCCGGCTCGGCCGCCGGCGGGCCGTACGTCCGGGAACCCACGAGCTGACCGAACTCCTCGCGAGGCGCCACGGAGACCCAGCCCACCGGCTCGCCCTCCTCGTAGGCCAGGAGACCGGGCACCCGGCCCTCCCGGACGAGCGACTGCATCGCGCGTCTGTTGCTCGCCGCAGCGCCGGTGCGCCGCCGCCACCACATGCACCAGCAGCCCGCCGTCATCGGCGTCCCCCCGCGCGGGCCCTTCCGCTCGAAGAGCGCGACGAGGTCGCGCCACCGCTCGGGAGTGACCGGCTGGACGGTGGGCGCCTGCTCCTCGGTGGTCCGCTCGCATCTCTCCGGTTCCGCCACGGCTCAGGCCGACATGGCGACGTGTCCCGGGACCGCTGCGACCCGGTCGAGCCACGCTCGCACCGCCGGGTAGCCGGCGAGATCGAAGCCGCCCTCATGGGCGACGTGCGTGTACGCGTAGAGCGCCACGTCCGCGAGCGAGAGGCGCTCGCCGACGAAGAACTTCCTGCCGTCGAGATGGCCCTCCATCGCCGCGAGCGCTCGGTGCCCCGCCGCCGTCCGCTCCTCGAGGCGATCGGCGAAGGCATCCGGCCGGCCCGAGTAGGCGAGCCAGAAGCGCGCGACCGCGATCGCCGGCTCGTGGTCGTACTGCTCGAAGAACATCCACTGGAGCACCTGGGCGCGCTCGTAGCGGTCCGCCGGGACGAACCGCGTGCCCTCGCCGAAGTACCAGAGGATCGCGTTCGACTCGGCCAGCGGCCTGTCGTCCGCGAGCAGGACCGTCGGCACGCGGAGGGCGGGGTTCAGGCCGCCGAGCAGCTCGCGCCTGTTCGAGCGGTCGACGACGTCCACCGTCCGCCGCTCGTACGCCACCCCGAGGTGCGCGAGCAGCAGCCGAACCTTGTAGCAGTTGCCGGAGACGGGGCTGTCGTAGAGCAGCATCGGGATCAGGTCTTGCACTCGCACAGTTGCGTGTCTTCCGTGCCCGGCCGCAAACGTACACATCGTGAGCCGTCCGGCCTATCGACAGGGCCGCGACGCCGACGTACAGTAAGGCGTGGCGGCGGACGGAACCTCGTCGTCCGCGTCGCACCGGAGGACGACGGGGCGACGTGATGCCGCTTCCGGAGACCGAACGGAGGAGACGAGATGACGAGGCTGATGGGACGACTGACGATCATGGCGGCCGTGGGCTGCGGCACCTTGGCGGCAACAGCCCTGGCGATGCCCGGCGCGAGGCCGGGAATCAAGCCCCACGGTGCCTGGACGTACATGCAGGGCATCACCTCGGAGAAGGGAGACACCTCGTACGCCGCGATGGAGGGGACGCTCCGGCTCTACGCGAGCGGGGCGTTCGCGGACAAGCGCGTGATCAAGGCGGACCAGACCTACGTCAGCAGTCTGGCCGGGCGCTACACGCTCAGCCGCAACAAGCTCCGCCTGCTCGCCTACGAGAAGGGCAGGCGAGCCCCGTCCAAGGACCAGACCTGGACTTACCTCTACAGCCAGAAGCTGCTCGCGCTCAGCCTGAGCAAGAAATACGCGGACGGCAGCACGCTGGCGTACCTCCTCTACTACAAGGGTACGGAGAAACTGGCGCGCTGCGGCGGGAAGGATCTGAAGCCCAGCCTTCGGTGCTAGGCCGCGCGGCTGCTGTCGGCGAGGTGGCGCGCAGCAGCTCGGCCACTCGCGGAGATCGTGCCATTGGGCGGTGACGGGATCGAACCGCCGACCTCCTGGGTGTAAAGCCGGAACCGCCAACGTGGGAGAAGAGCCGCCGAGCCGCATCGTTAGGCGGTTCTGGCGGCTCTTCGCGGCGCGCTACCCCTCGTACCTTCGCGGACGTTTGCAGGCGTTTCCGTGCTGTTTGGGCACGAGAACGTCCGTTGTGCCCAAACCTGCCCAGCACGGACGTGCGCGACAGCATGCGGCCGGTAGCACCCGTCGCAGGGGCGAACAGGGAGTTCGCACTCTGGGGGTACCCCCCCTGTCAACAGCGCCTCACGGTGACGCACGCCCGTTGGATCGGTACAGCGAAGTTCAGGTTCTCGCCGCCACCCGTCCTACGAGCTGACCGGCGTGGTCGCGGCCGAGCGCACGTCGGACTCCCGCGTCGGACCGGACTGAGTTGTCATGATCGGGTCGGCAATGCAGCGATCTCCGATCACGCTCGCGCTCCTCGGCCTCTTGGTCGCGAGCGCCTGTGGCGGGGGTGGGGATACGTCAGGACTGCGCGTCCGCATCTACGAGCTGTCAATTCGGGGGGGCGACGCGAGTGGAGAGGACCGCCGGCTCGTCGGAACTTGCCTGCCGGGACGTCTCGCGATCGAGTTCCACTCCGGCGACGAGATCACGATCAAGAGCGGGACTCGCCTCGTCGCGTCGCTGACCGCGGAGGAAGCGTTCGTGGGCTGTCCCGGTGCGCGGATCGAGAAGCCGCAGGGACCTCCGGCCCAAGGCCTCCCCTACATCGTCAGACACGAGGTGGACGTAACGGACTCGACCAAACTCGCGTGCGCGACGGGCAAACGGATCAACATTCGCGTTCATGCGACGTACAAGTTCCAGGACAGCTTCGCCGGTGGCTCGATGGTCGTCTGGACGCGGCCGGAGCCTCACCAGCGTTGGGGCCGGGCACTCGTCGTAGCGAGATTCGAGGAGGACGAGGAGTCCCGGCTGATCTCGCAGATGAGCTATCACGCTCCCCGCTGCCGCGTCAGCGGCAGTGCCTAGGCCGCAGATCAGCGGTCACCGAAAGACGTGACCACCACCTACGCCGCGCGTTTCCGGGCACTCGGTCGGCGCCACTTCGTAACGTTCGGATCCTCGGACGACGGCTGGAATCGCGGCCGCGCCGAGCTCGAGCTACAGAACGTTCTCGCCGACGTCCGTCGTGGCCGCTGGCAGCCGCCGGCCCCGGTCGAAGAGAAGCCACGCGAGGAGCCGACGTTCCACGAGTACTCGAGCGCGTGGGTCGCCCGCCGGCGGCGCGAGGTCGAGGCGCGCACCGTCGAACACTGGGAGTGGGCGCTGAGCTGTCACCTACTCCCGCAGTTCAAGGACAGCCGTCTTTCGGAGATCACCAGCCGCGCAGTCCGGCTCTACCGCACCGCGAAGACAGCCGAGGCGAATCCCCTGTCCGCCGGGAGCATCAACAAGACGCTGATGGTGCTGAGCCAGATCCTCGACGACGCGATCGAAGACGAGCTGATCGCGACGAACCCGGCGCGCGGAAGGAAGTCGCGGCTCCGCGCATCGAAGCCACGGCGTACCTGGCTCGCCGTCGACGAGGTGCGCGCCCTCCTCGACGCCGCGCCGAAGCACCGTGCGTTGCTCTCGACGATGATCCTCTCGGGCCTGCGGGTGGGCGAGCTCTGCAACCTCCGCTGGCGCGACCTCAACCTCGCCGCCGGCCGCTTGCGAGTCGAGGAGTCGAAGACGGACGCGGGCGAGCGCTTCGTCGACCTGTCTCCCCTCCTGCTCGACGAGCTCAAGTTGCACAAGGCGAAGGCAAGTCACATGGGCCCGGACGACTACGTGTTCCCGACCGCGCGCGGGACGAAGCGCGATCGAGCGAATGTTCGCACTCGCGTCCTCGCCAAGGCGATCGAGAAGGCGAACGAGCAGCTGGCGAAGGAGGGCCGTGCGCCCCTGCAGCCCGGGGTCACGAACCACACGTGCCGCCGCACGTTCGCGAGCCTGCTCTACGAAGCGGGCGCCTCACCGGCCTACGTCATGGCCCAAATGGGGCACGCGAGCTCGGCCCTCGCGCTCGAGGTCTACGCGAAAGTCATGGAGCGAAAGCGCGACACCGGCGAGCGCATGGACGCCCTGATTCGAGGCGCCGATTGGGCACAAACGGGCACTAACGGTTCCGCGGTCGTCGCGGCGCCGGTCGCAGTCGCAGCTGCAGCTTCACAAGAAATGGCCTCTTAGCAGCACATTCGCCGAGTGGGCGGTGACGGGATTGAACCGCCGACCTCCTGGGTGTAAACCAGGCGCTCTCCCGGCTGAGCTAACCGCCCGCGGAAGCGAGGGTACCGAGCCTGCCGGGGACGCGCGCGAGCTCGGACCCCAAGTTCCATCGATCGAGGGATTGTGCGCGGCGCAAGGCCCCCTAGGATGAGTGCACGGCGGCCGCGGGGCCACCGTACATCGGCCGCGACTCCCTCGCGCCGTACCAGCCGGAAAGGGCGTGCCAAGCTGTCGATTCAGCCGAGGCTTCCTGCGCGCGTACTCGCGCTCTTCGCGGCGCTGCTCGCGACGGCGGCCTTCGCGGCAGCGGCGACCGCGGCCACGCAGGTCGGCTACCCGGCTCAGTCGTTCGCGGCGTGGAGCCCCGGCTCGCTCGGGGGCGCGGTGACGGGGCAGAAGCCGGAGTCGAAGCTCTGGTGGGCGGACGGGAAGTGGTGGGCGGCGATGGTCAGCGTCGCGCAGAACGGCGCGCACACGATCCACCGGCTGGACGGGACGGCGTGGACGGACACCGGCGTGCTGATCGATCCGCGCCCGACGACGAAGGAGGACGTGCTCTCGCTCGGCACCACGCTCTACGTCCTTTCGCGGTTCAACGGCACGGGCAGCTCCAGCCAGCTCCGCCGGTACACCTACGCGAACGGCGCCTACAAGCTCGACTCCGGCTTTCCGGTCAATGTCCCCGGGACCGGCGCGGAGACCTCGACGATCGCGCGGGACAGCCTCGGCAGGCTCTGGCTCACGTACGCCAGCTCGAACACGGTCTACGTCGCCCACTCGGCCAGCGGGAACGACGCCTCGTGGGGGGCGCCGTTCGCGGTGCCGGGCGGCACGGGCCTGACCTCCGACGACATCGCCTCGATCGTGTCGTTCACGGACGCGACCGGCCCGGCGGTTGGCGTCATGTGGTCGAACCAGAACACCGACAGGCAGCACTTCGCCGTGCACTACGACTCGAACGGGGACGGCACGTGGCGAAGCGAGGTGGCGCTGGGCGGTACGGACATGGCGGACGACCACATCAACCTGAAGACCTACGAAGGCCGGGTCTTCGCCGTGACGAAGACCTCCGTCGGCGACACGGGAACCGGCGCGCTGATCAAGCTGCTCGTCCGCTCGCTCGCGGGCTCCTGGTCCGCCTACACCGTCGCCACGGTGGCCGAGGGCAACACGCGGCCGATCGCCGTGCTCGAGATCGACCCGGCCGTTCGTAAGGCGTTCATCTTCATGACGCTCGGCGAGGGGCCGAGCGCGAACGGGATCGCCTACAAGTCGACCTCGCTCGACACGCTCGGCTTCTCCGGCAGCGGAACCGTCTTCATCCAGGGCAGCGGCGGCGAGGCGATCAACGACGCCACCTCGACGAAGCAGAACCTGACCGCCGCGAGCGGGGTCGTCGTGATGGCCTCGGACGGCAACCGTTACTGGTGGAACCGGCTCGACTTCTCGTCGGGCCAGGCGAACACGGCTCCGATCGCGAGCGGCGGCTCGGCCACGACGACCAACGGCCTGAAGACGACGCTCACGCTCCGGGCCAGCGACGCCGAGACCTGCGAGCTCGCCTTCTCGATCGTGTCGCGGCCGACGCACGGGACGATCGGCCCGATCTCCGGGGCCGCCTGCCAGGCCGGCAGCCCGAGCTCCGACAGTGCGACCGTGACCTACACGCCGTCCGTCGGGTACGTGGGAGAGGACTCGTTCTCGTTCACGGCGAGCGACGGCAGCGCCGCCTCGGGGCCGGCGGTGCAGACGATCACGATCAATGACGGGTCGCCTCCACCCGCGGGCGGGGGGATCGTCTTCCGAGCCGCGACGTCGGCGGGCAACGCGACCGCCACGACTCTGACGATCGACTCGCCGGCCGGGGTCGGACCGGGTGACGTGCTGCTCGGTTCGGTGGCGGTGCGCGGCAATCCGATCATCACCGCCCCCGCGGGCTGGTCGCTCGTCCGCGTCGACGCCGTCCTCAACAACGTCAAGCAGGCCGTGTACCAGAAGGTCGCCGGATCGGCCGAGCCCGCGAGCCACACGTGGACGTTCGGCACCGCGCAGGGCGCGGCCGGAGGCATCGCCGCCTACGCGGGCGTCGACGTCACCAACCCGGTCGACGTCACCGCCGGCAGTGCGGGTCCCACCACGGGCGGCCGGATCGTGGCGCCTCCGGTGACGACGACCGGCGCCTACGACCTCGTCGTGTCGCTCTTCTCGATCTCGGCGCTGACGACGATCACGCCCCTCGATCCGCTGGTCGGCCGCTACGCCGCCTCGAGCACCGCCGGCACCTACCGTGTCTCCGCCGCGGCAGCCGACTCGGTCGCCCCGTCGGCCGGCCCGACCGGGAGCGCCACCGCGACCACGTCCACGGACGCCGCGGCCGTCGCCCAGACCGTGGCGCTGCGTCCTTCCGCCGTGCCGCCGCCCACGCCCGCGAACACCGCGCCCGCCGCCGCGGACGCGAGCGCGACGACGGCCGCCGGCGCCCAGACGACGATCACGCTCCGCGGCACCGACGCCGAGACGTGTGAGCTCGCGTTCACCATCCTCGCGCCTCCCGCCCACGGGACGCTGGGCCCGATCACGGCAGCCCCGTGCTCGGCCGGCAGCCCCAACGCCGACAGCGCGACCGTCGCCTACACCCCCGCGGCGGGGTACGCCGGCTCCGATTCGTTCACCTTCCGCTCCAGCGACGGCACGGCCGACTCGCCGGCCGCGACGGTGATCGTGACGGTCTCGCCGGCTCCCGCCGCAATCGCCTTCCGCTCGGGATCGAGCGCGGCGACGCAGACCGACTCGAAGACGCTGACGATCCCCACGCCGGCGGACGCGGTCGCCGGCGACGTCGCCCTGGCGTCGATCGACGTCCGCGACGTGACCGGGGTCACGCCGCCGAGTGGGTGGACGCTCGTCCGCTCCGACGACGGCGAGGGCAGCCGGCTGCGTCAGGCGATCTACCTCCACGTCGTCAGCGCCTCCGAACCGGCGGCCTTCAGCTGGAAGTTCAACAAGTCGGTCGGCGCCGCCGGCACGATCCTCGCCTACAGCGGCGTCGACACTGCGAACCCGATCGACACCACCTCCGGCACGAGGGGGAACGCGACGCAGATCACGGCTCCCTCCGTGACCACGACCGTCGCGAACGCGATGATCGTCGGCTTCTTCGGCATCGCGGCCTGGGCCCCGATCGCACCCCCGGCCGGTGCGACCGAGCGGTTCGAGGTGGCCACCACGGGCGGCCGCAAAATCACCACGCAGTCCGTCGACTTTCTCCAGGCCGCCGCCGGTCCGAGCGGTACGCGCGTCGCCACGGCCACCGTCAAGGCGATCAACGTCGGGCAGTTAGTGGCGCTCAGGCCCGCTTCCTGACCTACTACTAGGGCCGCCGGTCTCGTTTCGCGATCGCACTGCGGGGGTACGACCCGCGGTGAACCGAGCGCCGGCAGGCCCACTGGTGTGCTCGGACTGCCCACGGCACCTCGACACGGGTCAGGGAGAGATCATGCGCAAGCTCCTCACGGCGGCAGTCACCCTCGCAATCTTCGCCGGCCTCCTCGTCATCGCGCCGGCATCCGACGCGACCGGAGAGGGTCCGGTGGCGGATACCCCAGCCGAGTACACCGTCTGCGCGCGGGTCTACGCCGACCCGCACGCCTACTGGCCGTCCCCGGCGCAGGCGCCCGGCCGCTCCCCCTTCGCGAAGGGGACCGGCCCGTGCCAAGCCACCGACTTCATCACCTATCCCGAGCTGAAGAGCGGGATGGAGTTCATGGCCGGCGCGGCCGCTCCGGGCCCGACCGGCCTGTTCCCGCAGTTCCTCGAGTTCTTCAGCCTCGAGCGCGACTTCGGCGGCGCCGACGGCCCGTGCTCGGCCTCCACCGATCCCGCCGACTTGTGCTCCGCGGGCCTGCCCCAGGGCGGGGTCTCCGGAGCCAGGGAGAAGTCCGAGCTCTACATGATCCGCGTGACGGACGAGCGTGTTCCGAACGCGGGCAAGAAGCACTTCGTCTTCCCGCTCTCGATCCACGGCATCGAGCGCGCCGGGGCCGAGGCCGGGGTCCGTGCGGCCGAAGACCTCGCCACCTGGGCCTACTGCGAGGCGCAGCTGGAAACCCCGCCCCTCCCCTCGAACGGCCTGACCCAGTGCGGCCTCGAGGGTGCGATTCCGCATCCGCTGCTCGAGACCCAGCCCGCGACGAGCATCAAGGCGGGCGAGGCCTTGAAGAAATCCGTCATCTACTTCGTCTTCGCGAATCCGGACGGATGGCGCCGGGGCGACCCCGACAACCTCTTCCGGTTCTACCAGCGCTACAACGGCAACGGCGTCGACATGAACCGGGACTGGCCGACCCTCGGCTTCACCCACCGGCCGTACACGCCCTGGTCCGAGCCGGAGACGCGCTCGTTCGGCAAGGTGCTGAAGAGCATCCGCAACCGCTGGGACGGCGGCATCGACCTGCACGGCCAGCTCATCGACCGGGCGTTCTCCTTCACCCTGCTCGGGGCCTCCCAGCGTGACTTCGCGAAGGATCGGCGCATCCTGCAGACGGTCAAGGGCGCATACGCCGACGCGGAGTCCCGCCTCGCCTGGTCGCCCGCGATCAAGCCGAACAGCGCGCCGCCCCAGTGCACGGACGTCGACCCGGGAGACCCGTGCGACAACCGGGTCTACGGGGTCCAGTGGGGCACGGTGTGGGACACGATCGCCTACCAGGTGACGGGGAGCTTCGGTGACTGGATCGACTCGCCGCTCGGTCTCGGCGCCGACGGGATCGACAACGAGATGAGCCTCTCGCACCTGTCGAACTGCGGCATCGGCTCCTGCTACCTCACCGAGGCCGAGCAGCTGCACGTGGACGGAAACAAGAGCCTCGTCTACGCCATGATCAACTTCACGCTCCTGCCGGAGGACAACAGCTTCGACGTCCCCGGAAAGGTGGGCTACGTCCTCGACCCGACCCGCCTCGTCAACCCGGGCAATCCGCTTCCGGGCGTGGCGTGTGACGGGCTGCCGCCGCAGCCGGCGATCCCGAACCAGATCCTGAACCAGGCCAACAACTTCCGCTACCAGTTCGTGATCAAGGGCGCCGCCGACGGCTTCTGCAACGGAGGCGTCGAAGGCGTGGCCACCCCTCAGGGCAACCTCCAGGGCGTCGGGGGACAGTCTACGACCAGCCTGATCCTGGAGCGCTTCGGACCGGAGGAGCCTCCGGTGGTCACGGACAACACGGCGTGCGCCGCAGGTGACGACGACTGGGAGGAGGTGAACCGCTACTTCAACCAGTCGTCGATCTACCTCCAGGCCGGCCAGGCGGTTCATGGCAACCAGCCCACTCCCGGCACGTACCGGATCTGCGTGACCGGTACCCTGACGACCCAGCTGGCGGCGAACGGCGCCTTCGTCGACCTGGACATCAGCTTCACGACGGAGAAGGCCTGGGAGGACCCGGGTCAGCTTCCCTACAACGTCAGCAACATGGACTTCTTCGCCGAGCTGGCTCCCTACATGGCGCCCGGGCAGCTCGTCTCCCTCAATGCGGCCGGCATCCTCAACGGGACGGTCGACCTCAGCCAGTACCGGAGCGTCGTGATCGCCGACAACGCCTTCCCCGGCGTGCCGGCCGGGCAGGAGGCAGCCTGGGGCGCGAAGCTGAAGGCGTACGTCCAGGGCGGCGGCAACCTCGTGCTCACCGACGGGGCGCTCCGCGCGCTCGCGCCGATGGCGATCGGCCTGACGGCGGGCGACGTCTCGAAGACGGACTTCTACGCCGGCTTCATCGCCTTCACGAACGACGGCGGCAGCACGGCCACGTACGCGGATCCGCTGGCGAAGAACATCAACCAGCCCGGGGCGGCCGAGGGACCTTCCCACCGCCATCAGACCTACGAGCCCGTGCCGCTCGGCATGGACCTCGGTGCGCGCCAGAGCTGCTCGGGTGCTCAGTGCACCGCGCCGATCTGGACCGTCACGCAGTCCGCCTGGCAGGCCGCGGGCGGCCGCACCGTGGGTCAGACCGGCGGCGGCAGGACGAACCTCGGGGAGCTTCCGGTCGGCCAGGGGGTCGTCCGGGTGATCGGCGCCCTCCTGCCGATGCCGACCGAGGCGTACTACCACCCGTTCGGCCTCGCCAGCTACGCGCTGACGTACACGGGCTTCCAGGTGCTCAACAACGCGCTTCAGTGGGGGCCGCCGACGGCGGTCGGAGTCTCCCGCTTCGGCGCACGCTGGACGAAGCGCGGCGTCAGCGTCTCCTGGCGGACGGCGGCCGAGACGCAGGTCGCGGGCTTCAACGTCTGGCGTTCGAACGGCAAGACCTGGCGCAAGGTGAACAGGACGCTCGTGCCCGCGCGGCGCGCCGGGCGTACCTCCGGGGCCGGCTACACCCTGCTCGATCGCAGCGCTCGCCGCGGCCCGTACTACACGTACAGGCTCCAGCTCGTCGATCTGAAGGGCAGGCGCGACTGGCACGGACCGGCGGCGTCAGCCTCACGCCCGCGGCCCGGCTGACCCCGGCGGCGCACGCTCGCTCGAAGTCCGGCTGCGGTGGGTCCGCAGCCGGACTTCGAGGCTGGAGAGGATTCTGCGGTGTGTAGTAGTATCTAGCTACATGCTGACGGTACCCGAGGCCGCCCGACGAGCCGGCCGGGATCCGGAAACGATCCGGCGCTGGATCCGTCTGGGAAGGCTGCGTGCGCAGAAGGTCGGGACGCAGCACGTCATCGACGAGGACGATCTGGCTGCCGTCCTCGACGACTCGGAGATGCTCGCTCTTCCACGTCGCTGGCGTCTCACCGCCTCCGGAGCAGCCATGCCGAACGTGATCGCGGCGATCCGGCGCTCACGGCGCGGCCATTGACGCTCGTCGTCGACGCGAGCGTCGCCGTCATAGCGGCGCTCGCCGGCGACGACCTTTCGGGCCTCGGCGACGATGAGCTTCTCGCGCCGGCGCTGATGTGGTCCGAGGCGCGCTCGGCGCTGCACGAGCTCCTCTGGAGAGGCGAGATCTCGCGGGACGACGCGCTCGCGGCCCGCGCGCGTGTCGAGACAGGGCCGATCACGCGGCGCGCCCACCGCAGGCTCGGCCAGGAGGCCTGGCAGCTCGCCGAACAGTTCGGCTGGGCGAAGACCTACGACGCGGAATACCTCGCGCTCGCGCAACTCCTCGGCTGCCGGCTCGTCACGCTGGATGCCCGCCTCCGCCGCGCCACCGAGCGCCTCGGCTACGTGGTCGCTCCCGGCGAGCTCTGATCCATCCAGCAGTGCAGTGCACCTCTTGAGACAGCTTTCCAACCCTCCGGAGGGTCTCGGAGGACTCATCGACCGCAAGAACTGAGCAGTTTCGAAGCGCGTCGCACATCGGCCCCGGACATCAGCCATCTTGCGGTTCAGCCTTGTCGGAGCAGCGCCGCGTCGTTCGCCTCAACGCGACGTTCCCCAGGCGCGTCGTCAGAGCTTACCTCGTCATTTGGCGGTCTTACAGCCCTCGAGCGTCGAGAGCTTCCCGCAGAAGACGAGTTCTATGGTGCCCTGATTGTCCGTGATGTCGGGGTCGGCGGGACCGCCGCCGTAGAGCGCCCAGCTCTGGTACATCCTGAGTTCGCTGAAGTCCGTCGTCACGTTGGCCTTCCTGCCAACCTGGACGGACAACGTCCGCCGGCCGCGGGGAGGGAGATTGGGCACGTCACAGCCGATCGAAATCTCGCCCTTGGGGTTATGGAAGGTATTGCGCGTCGGTTCCGTGACGCCCGGCCCGCCCTTGCAGTCGCTCACGTTTCGGACGACCAGAAGTTCCGCCGTCACGCGCAGCGTCAGCCTCCCGTTGGCGAGACCGGACGGACCCTTGTTCGCAAACGTGAGGGTGCCCGCTGCAGTGATGGCCTGCGCTCCGCCGGGCACCTTCTGGTAGACAGCCTTGGGCTTCGGATCGAAGCCGAGGTCGGCGACGAAGGCGCCGTAGAGCGCGAACTGGACTGCGAGGCGCGTCGGATCGTGGAGGAAGTCCTTCCCGCCGGCGTTGCAGCGCTTCATCGGCGGCGGCAGTGCGCGCCGGTGCACCCGGATGTCGATTTCGTTGTCGCCGAACCGGAACGCCTGGCGCACCTTCTTCTCGTCCAGCGTCGCGGTGAAGTTCGTTGCGGTCAGCCGACGGTGCAGGAGCAGGCGGCCGTTCACCTTGACCTCGGCCCAGTCGATCGGGTTGGGAAAGCTGCCGAACAGCGCGTTGAGCTGGAATGTCACGTCCCCGGGCGGCCCCGGAATCGTGATCGTCCGGCTGAACGTGGCGGTCTGCTCGCCGTGCGGGCAGGTCTTCGGCCAGATTGCGGCGATCGTGTCCGGAAAACGCGTGTCGGGGACGAACTGCCGCACACGACCCCAGTGGGCGTTCGCATTGACGCGGAAGTTGCCGCCGTTCTCCGTCACGTACGGCGGGAGCTTGCGCGTCTCCGCCGCGGCCGCGCCGAGGAGCGCGAGCCCGACGAATCCCGCCGCCGCTGCCGCACACAGGCGAGGCACCGCCTGAGCATAGTCTTGTGAGACCGGGCTGGCAATCGAACCGCCCGCTGAGCGGCGCGGCGCTGCGCTGAATGGGCGATTTGCCCCCAGCGGGATTCGAACCCGCGCTACCACCTTGAAAGGGTGGCGACCTGGGCCGCTAGTCGATGGGGGCGGCGCGCGAAGGGTACCGAGTGCGCCTCCTATACTCGAACGCAGGGGCCGTTAGCTCAGCTGGTAGAGCAGGGGACTTTTAATCCCAAGGTCGCTGGTTCGAGTCCAGCACGGCCCAAAGAAGAAAAGCCCCGCTCACGCGGGGCTCGAAGGCCTCAGGCGGCGTCGTCGCCGAGCGTCGAGGGGTCGCTCGTCGCAGATGCCCGTCCGGGGCGGTCCGCCATCACCTCGTTGCTCTCTTCGCGGCGCTCCTCCACGGACGTGCCCTCCTGCGGGGCGCCTGCCGGCCCGGACATCGTCGTCTCGCCCTCGCGCGTGAGGTCGCGGGGGTCCGCGTGGCGGTACTCGTCGGAGCCGACGCCGCCGCGGGGATCGCCCTCCACATCGAGCGCGTGTGGGTCCCCCTGCTGCTTGCTCGCCCGCGGCCCATCCTCGTCCGCCGCCCACGGCCCTTGCCTGCCCGTGCCCTCGCCCAGCTCGTCGCGCTGGTCGTCCACGTCCCTACGTTCTCTCACGGGCAGGTTCCCGAAACCCGGCGGGCTCTCGAGCGACGTGGTATGAGAGGGATGTCGTGAAGAAGAGCGCTCCGCAGAATCCCGGGTCGCCGTCGGAGCTGATCGACGCGAGGATCAGGGAGCTGGGCGACTGGCGGGGCGAGACGCTCTCCCGGCTCCGCGCGCTCATCAAGGAAGCCGATCCCGAGGTGGTCGAGGAGTGGAAGTGGAGAGGGACGCCCGTGTGGTCCCACGCCGGGATCATCTGCACGGGCGAGACGTACAAGAGCGTAGTGAAGATGACCTTCGCCAAGGGTGCGACGCTGCAAGATCCTTCCGGCCTGTTCAACTCGAGCCTGGAAGGCAATGTCAGGCGCGCGATCGATCTTCACGAAGGAGACGAGATCGACGAGAACGCGCTCAAGGCTCTCGTTCGCTCCGCCGTCGCCCTGAATACATCGAGCAGCGCCTAGACGTCTGCGTCCCGACGCGGCATGCGGCTGCTGAGCCGGCGAGCGCCGGCCCGGCAAGACTCAGGGCGATCGCAGCGCCTCGATCGTGGCCGTGGGGACGATCCCCTCCACTCGGCGCGCCAGCTCCGCGTCCAGGGTCACGAAGGCGTCTGCCTGCAGCTGCGTGAGCGCGACGTACTCGGCGTCGTAGGTCTCGGGCCAGCCCAGCTGCTCCGCGACCTGCCAGGCCCGGCGCCGCACCACCGCGTCGCCGAGAAGGCGGATCGACATGGCCCAGATGCGGGTGAGCCGGTCGAGTGCGACTTCCGGCGCGATCTCGCCTGCGTGCACGGCCTCGTGCAGGCTCGACAGCGTCTGCGAGCGCAGGAGCGTCGGGGCGAGAAGCTCGTGCTCGGCCCGGACGTCGATCCGCTCGCCCGCCAGGTGGAGGACCACGCCGCAGTCGACGACGAATCTGGTCACGTGGCGCTCCACGCTACCGTCATGCTGTCCGCGACCTGAGGGATGCCGGCAGCGCGCCCGGCATGCGTCGCGTCGATGCAGTAGCGTCGCGAACGACGCTCGTGGTACTTCGCCCACTCGAGAGCAAGGGGCCGCATGGCTGAGGTGTTGCTGTTCCATCACGCTCAGGGCCAGACGGCTGGGTTCCTCGCCTTCGCCGACGACCTGCGACGAGCCGGGCATACCGTGCGCACGCCGGACCTGTACGACGGCCACACGTTCGAGAACCTGGACGACGGTGTGGCCCACGCCCGTCAGGCCGGCTTCGGCACCCTGCTCGAGCGTGGCGTGCGCGCCGCCGACGAGCTGCCCGGCGAGCTCGTGTATGCCGGCTTCTCGCTCGGGGTGATGCCGGCGCAGCAGCTGGCGCAGACGCGCGCGGGCGCGCGCGGGGCGCTGCTGTTCCACGCCTGCCTGCCGACCTCGGAGTTCGGGTCTGCCTGGCCGCCGGACGTGCCCGTGCAGGTCCACGCCATGGAGGCGGACCCGTTCTTCGTGGACGACGGGGACATCGACGCCGCCCGCGCGCTCGTCGATTCGGCCGAGCACGCGGAGCTGTTCCTCTACCCCGGCGATCAGCACCTGTTCGCCGACAGCAGCCTGCCGTCCTACGACGCGGACGCCGCCGCACTGCTCAGGGAGCGCGTGCTCGACTTCCTCGCAAGCCGCTGACGAGCAGGGTGCGCCGCTCACCCGCGGCGGGGCGGTTCCGGGGTAGGCCGGACGAGTCGGAAAGATGGGCCGACCGGCCTATGGCGGGCCGGAGTGCGTGTAACGAGACTCGAAGCGTGACCACCGCGCGACCAACCGTGCTGCTCGTGGACGACAACGACGCCTTCCGGGAGTCGCTGCGCGAGCACCTCCTGGACGACGGCCGGGTCGAGGTCGTCGGCGAGGCTCGTAACGGCGAGGCCGCGCTCGGCCGCATCCTCGCGCTACGGCCGCAGTTCGTCTCCCTCGACCTGGACATGCCGGTGATGAACGGTTTCGAGACGGCCGCGGCGATCCGTGACCACCACCCCGACGTCACGGTGATCGTGGTCAGCGGCTCCTCGGTGGCGAAGGACCGGGACCAGCTGGAGGCGCTCGGCGTGGCCGGGTTGCTCTCGAAGCAGCGGGCGTTCGCCGACCTCGTCGACGAGATCCTCGGCCTGCGCCCACCGGCGCCGGCCCCCCAAGGCTGAACGTCGGCCGGTTACGAACCTGGGCCTTCCCCGCGCACGTCCGGCGGGAGACTCCGGGCTACACTCGCGGGCGATGAAGCGGCGCCATCCAGGCTCCTCGCGAGCGAGGGCGATCGCGCTCGGCTGCCTGATCGCTCTCGGCGCCGGCGCCACCGCCCCCATCCTCCTGCTTCGCTCCGGGGAGGGGCTGCAGCCGGCCGCGGCGGCCTCGCCGCACCCCGTCGCAGGGGGGTTCGAGCCCGATCGGACGCGACTCGAAGACTGCGGCCCCGACCAGGCCTGCCTGGAGCAGGCCTTCGGCAACCTCGCCTTCCGCCGGGGCCCGTCGGCGGCCCTGAGGACGTTCGACGCGAAGATGGGCTCCGACGCGGCGGTCGAGTCCGGTTGCCACCGGATCGCCCATCTGATCGGCTCCGCGGCCCTCGCCCGCTACCGCGGGGACGTCGGCCGTGCGTTCTCCGAGGGCTCGGCGTCGTGCTGGTCCGGCTACTACCACGGGATCCTCGAGCGCGCCTTCGCGGGGGCGTCGGGCGAGTCGCAGGTGATCGCGACGGCGCGACGGCTCTGCGCCGGCCGCGACGTCCGCCGGACGGAGTGGCTCGCCTACCAATGCGTGCACGGGCTCGGTCACGGCCTGATGCTGCGGAGCGCCTACGCCCTCCCGTTCTCGCTTCGCGTCTGCGACCGGCTCCCCACTGCCTGGGACCGCAGCTCGTGCAGCGGCGGCGTCTTCATGGAGAACATCAACGGCGCCGAGAAGACCGCCTACGGCTTCAAGTCGCGCTGGCTTCGCGACGGCGACCTCGTCTACCCCTGCAACGCCGTCCAGGAGCGGCACAAGCTCTACTGCTACCTGATGGTGACCTCGCGGATCCTGCAGGCGCACGGGTACGACTGGCGAGCGGCCGCGCGAATCTGCGCGGGGGTCGAACGCGGCTGGGTGGCGACGTGCTTCCAGTCGCTCGGACGCGACGCGTCGGGCTTCTCGCGGCAGGATCCGTCCCGCATCCTCACGCTCTGCGCTCACGCGGGCGCGAGGGCCTCGGACTGCCTCTACGGCGCCGCCCGGGACGTGACCTCGAACGACGCGAACGGCGATCGGGCGGCGAGGCTCTGCGAGCGCGCGCCCGTCGAGTCCCGCCTCGACTGCTTCTCCGGGATCGGCACGATCCTCGGATCGCTCGTCGGAACGACCGAGGCTCGCCGCGCAGCCTGCGCCAGGCTCACGCGCGTCTACCTGCGCACGTGCGTGCGCGGGGCCGGCGGCTGACGGGGGACGGAGGCCGACGGCTCTGCGGAGCCGACCGGACCTACCTGGGCGAAATCCGCTGCGGTTGGTGTTACATTCTGCCGGGCATTCACATCGAGCAGGCTGGGGAAGGGGTCGAAAGACCATGAGGAAGAGACTGAACCGCAGGAGGGCGGCCCTCCTGGTCGGACTGGCGGCTGCGGCGCTCGCGCTTGCAGGCTGCGGCGGGAACGAGAGCTCGCAGGAGCAGGCCTTCGAGTCGGTCACGCCCGCGCAGCAGGCGACGGGCCAGCAGGCGCAGAACGGACCGGCCGCGGACGACCCGAACGTGATGCGTCCGAACGCGACGCCGAACGCCACCGGCCAGTCGGCGCTCGACCTGCTGCCCGCCGTGCCGGAGGCCTTCCCGTCGCCGCGGCCGAACGTCGTCGGCTCAGGCGACGTCGGCGTGGACGTGTTCATGTCCCGGATGGCGAAGGACGCCTCGAACGTCTGGGAGCAGGCGTTCCGCGAGTCCGGCCTGCGCTACGTGCCCGCGAAGGTCGCCGTGATCAAGCCCGGGCAGCGCGTGCGGACGCTCTGCGGAAACCAGATCGTCACCTCGAGCTTCGCGGGTGGCCCGTTCTACTGCTCGGCGGACTCGACGATCTTCCTGCCCGTCGTCCTGATGGACAAGCTGATCTACCAGAAGTACGGCGACTTCTCCGTCGCCTACGCCGTCGCCCACGAATGGGCGCATCGCATCCAGGACCTGCTCGGCCTCCTCAACGCTCGCAACCAGGGTCAGCTGCTGACGATCCAGATCGAGACGCAGGCCGACTGCTTCGCCGGCATCTGGGCCCGCACGGCCTACCGCCGGGGGCTGCTCGAGAAGGGCGACATCCAGGAGGCGATCAAGGTCGCCGACCTGATCGGCGACGCGGACGGCACCCCCGACACCGATCCGCGCGCCCACGGGCGCTCGGGCCTCCGGTCCGCCTGGTTTCTGACGGGGTACCAGTCGGGTAAGGCCGGGGACTGCAAGACCTACACCGGGTAAACGGCGACGAAGGAGGTCGGTAGCTGATGGAACCTGGGAGCTTCTGGACCGCGCTCGTCTGGGCGATCGTGCCGATGCTGCTCCTGCTCACGGCGATCTGGTGGATCGACCGCTACGAGAAGGAGCCCCTGCGGCTGCTCGGCCTCGCGCTCGTCTTCGGCGGCCTGCTCGCTCCCCTGATCGCCTACGCGCTCGAGCGGGCGTTCGACATCGCCACCAGCCTCGCCTCGCAGCAGATCGTCCCGGAGAGCGAGCTCGGCGTCGGGACGCCGCTGGTGGAGGAGATCGTCAGGGGATTGGCCGTCCTGGCCGTGTTCCTGTTAGTGCGGTTCGAGATCGACGACCTCCTCGACGGCCTCGTCTACGGCGGGATCGTCGGCGCCGGTTTCGGGGCGGCGGCGAACTTCGTCGGCATCTGGAAGACGCCCTCCCTCGGCGCGGACACCGATACGTCGCTCTTCACCTCCCTGATCAGCCAGCTGAACCACGTCTTCTACGGCGCGCTGATCGGCCTCGCGCTCGCCGCCGTCCGGCGGCGCGAGCTGCCGGTCCTGCTCGGGGCGCTCGCCGTCGGGATCGGGCTCGCCTTTTTCTTCCACGTGCTGCACGACTACATTCCGTGGTGGACGGCGACGGACAGCACGAACCTCGAGAGCGGCTGGGCCAGCCGCGTCCTGACGCAGGTGCCGAACTACCTCGGGCTCGTCGCGCTGGGGGCGATCGCGCTGTGGACGATCGGCCGGCAGAAGCTGATCGTGGGACGGAATCTCGAGGGCGAGGTCAAGTCCGGAGTCGTGACCCAGGGCGACTACGCGAACGTGACGAACTCCTTCCGCCGCTCGTACACGATGTGGAACGCGCTCCTGCGGGGCGGGGACCGCGAGTTCGGCCTGCGGCGGCGACTCTACGCGGCCGAGGTCGAGCTCGCCTTCCGCAAGTTCCACCGCTCGGAGGACAAGGGCGACTCGCGCCTCTACCTGGAGGAGGACGACTACCGGGAGCAGATCAAGGACCTCCGCAAGACCCTCGTCCAGGTCAGCCCCGCGTACGAGGCCGAGGGCAAGCGCGGCGCGCCGAAGCCTCCCAGCAACACGGTCGTCGCCGGACTCGGCGGCCTGACCGTCTTCGCCGCCCTCGTGATCGCGGGCGTGCTGCTCTGGCTGCTCGCCCTCAGGCCCGACCGGCAGCCGACGTCCACCGAGGGGTTTGCGCTCACGGCGACGGCGTTCCGGCCGGTGGCGGCACCACCGGAGCGGACTCCGGCCGGCGCGGCGCTCGCCGGCATGCGGCTGGCCGCGCCGGCCGCCTCGGCCGCCGCCAGCGTCAACGTCGCCATGTGCAGCGACTTCACCGCACAGGTGCGCTGCGTCGGCCCGTACCGCCTGTCGCGGACCGGCTTCACGATTCCGCGGGCGCGGCCGGGCGCGGCCATGGTCGCCAGCTTCAAAGAAATTCCCCGGGGGGCGACGTTCGACTTCCAGTTCTTCAACCTGGGGACGAAGCAGCCCGTCTCGAATACGTTCCGCTACAAGGTGACCTCGCCGAGCGGCCGGGTGGGCATCCGCCTGCGCGGGCCGTTCCCGAAGGCACGGTTCTTCATCCTCTTCAAGTACAACGGGCGGGTCGTCAACTTCAACCCGCCGCTCGTGCTGAACTTCGTCTGAGCCGGGGCGGATGCGGATGCGCCTCCGGCTCGGGATCGGCTTCGCGTGCGCGCTGGGGGCGGTGCTGGTCGTCGCCGGGTGGTCGAACTCGGACGAGGCCGGGCCGATAGCCAAGCCGAAGTGGCTCGACCGGGTGCTGATCACGCAGTACTACCCCGTCCCGGAGCGCTGGTTCCGCGGCAAGCTCGTGGCGGCGCCCGGTCTCTCCGGCCGCCATCGCGTCGACTGGCTTTACGGCGGCGGTGGCATCTCGATGGAGGGAGACGGGATCGGCCTCGACGGGCGGCGCTACCAGATTAGCCGCGTGGGCAAGCAGGGCTGGGTCGACGCGAACGGCAAGCCTACGATCCCCGGCGCGGACGGCTGGACGCGCGGCTTTCCCTTCTGGCGCGGCCTCGGCTGGCGGAACCGGAGGGGGCAGGTGACGTTCCCGCTCGCGGGGGGGGGCTGGTACAACGGACGCCCCAAGCGCTACATCGAACCCCGCGGGATCGAGTACGGCGTCGGCCCTTCACGCCCGCTCGACACCTGGCGCTCGATCGCGGTCGACCCCGAGCTGATTCCCCTCGGGAGCCGCGTCTTCGTGCCCGAGCTCTGCGGGAAGCCGGGCGGCGGTCGTGGCTGGACGGTCGCCGAGGACATCGGCGGGGCGATCATCGGCCGTCACATCGACGTGTTCGCCAGCGCGCCCGCGGCACCGACCGTGAAGTCGGAGTTCTGGCGCGACGCGCGGATCTTCGTCGTCCCGCCGGACGCGAAACCGCCGTGGCGGCTTCCCTCCTGCGCCGAGCCGGTGCATCGGCCCCGGCCGTAGGGCCGACCGGCACCTCTCTTGTCTGGACAGGTCTGCGGGCCTGGCCCCGCGGCATGTCACGCGCGGCCATGGCCCCGGGCGATGCCCGTCTGCACGGGACGCGTCTTCGGGCCTGGCCCCGGGGCACGTCTCCTCGGGAGGTGTTCGCGGGCCTGGCCCCCGGCCACATCCGTGCCGGACCTGGCCTGCCGGGACCCGGCGCTCAGTAGTCCTGCCAGTACCCGTTCGTCGGGGTGCCGGCGGCGTAGAGCGCGGGCAGCGACACGAGCTTGAAGCCGCGCGCGCGAAGCCGCGTGATGATCGAGGGGAGCGCCGAGGCCGTCTGCGAGACCGTGTGCATCAGGTCGATGCTCCCTGAGCGCGTCCCGCTGACGACGCGCTCCTCGATCACGCCTGCGCCCGGCCCCTGCCAGTCGAGCGGATCCACGTCCCAGAGCACGAGCGCCGAGTACCCGGCCGCGCCCGCCGCGGCAACGGTCGTCGCGTTGTAGTTGCCGTAGGGAGGCCGGAAGAACGGCAGCGGCGAAACCTTCGCCAGCCGCCACCAGACCTCGCGATCGTCGACGAGGCGCTGGAGCGCCGGGCCGTACGAGAGCGTCCCGAAGTTGGCGTGGTCCCACCCGTGGGCCCCGATCGAATGACCCTCGCGGACCGTGCGCAGCGCGACCTCCCGGTTCGCCAGGACGGCCTGCCCCGGGCAGAAGAACGTCGCCTTGACGCGGTAGCGCGCGAGCGTGTCGAGGATGCTCGCCCAGGCCGAGCCCTGGAAGCAGTCGTCGAACGTCAGCGCCACCCGCATCCGCGCGCGCTCGGACCGGGCCCACACGTGGGCGTCGACAGCGTGCACGACGAGCAACGATCTCCGTGTCGACTGGCCGGTATTGCCGGCCGCGTCCCGGACGAGGACGCCGATCTCGTAGCCCCCCGGCGCCAGCGCGCCCGGGTCGCCGGCGTCGACCGCGACCTCGAGTGCTCCGGGGCGCCGCTGGACGGCCGGGAAGGCGCGCACGCGCTTCCCGGTCGAGTCGTAGAGCGCAGGGGTCACCCGCACGAGCTCGCCGAGGTCGGTGACGTCGAGCCCGATCCGGACCGGCCCCGACTCGAGCCGGTCGGGCGTGAGCGAGCGCCACGTGACGACCGGCGCCCGCGTGTCGAGGACGACTTGCGTCGTCTGGACGCTCCGGTTCCCCACCGCGTCCGCGGCCAGTGCCCTGACGGTGTAGACGCCGTCGCGCCCGCGGCGCAGACCGTCGTAGATGAAGCCGTCCCACAGGAAGCGCCGCAGCTTGCGGGAGGTGAGGTAGAGGTCGCGGGCCTCGGTCTGCACCACGCGGCCACCCGGCCCGACGACCTGGATCGTGACCGTGACCGCCTCGTCGGCCGAGAACCGCAGCTCGGCGAGCTCGCGAATGCCGTCGCCGTTGGGGCTGAACGACCGGAGGACCGACCGGAGATGCAACGCCGGGGGCGCGTTGTCGACGCGAATCCGGACGTGCGTCCGACCGCCGAGCGAATCGGTCGCGCGGATGACCGCGCGGCCGGTGAACGTCCCGGTGCTCCATTCCGCACCCCAGCCGTCGAGGGGGTTTCCGTCGCGAGCGATCGGCTTCCACCCCCCGCCGCCGTCCGTCGACGCCTCGAAGAGCACCCACTCCGCCAGCGGGTCGGCCTCCGCCGAGATCGGCACCGTTCCTCGGAGCGCCGCCCCGTACGCGGGGCCGGTCAGCCGGGGCGCATCCCCGCGCCCGACTCGCTCCGTGCCGAGCGCGTTCGGCACGACGAGCGCAGCCGCGACTGCTCCCGCCGCCAACCCGGCGATGGCGTGTGTGTTGAGCCTCATGAACCTGGTCGGCGAAGACCTCGGCTGGACGCCGGCGCTATCGCCTCGTGGAAGCAGTAGCCTCGAACGCCGACCGCGTCAAGCGAGAGGCGGAGCACCCCCCTGGCAGACCGCGGGAGCGACTCGCCGGCGCTGCTACGAGCCGTCGCGCGGCGCCCGGCCTCACGGGAGGTCTAGACTGCGCCCGCGCGAGCGCGCCGACACCATGTCCGAGCTGACCCTCGAGATCGTCGAAGGCCCGGGAGCCGGGCGGCGAGGGGGAGCGATCGTCGAGGACCTGAAGTCGCTCAACGAGACGTTCGTCAACGACGACGAGATCCACGTGCTGACGCGCATCGCGGTCGGTGAGGACATCCTCATCGGCGTGATGGTGCTCGAGCTCCGCAGTGCGAGACGGCGAACGGCGACCTGTGGGCGGGCCTCTACCGGCCGCGGCTGTTCATGAGCGTTCCGGATTAGAGCGGATGGTCGCCGGCTGGCTGGCTCGCGCAGCCGTACTGGCCTCCGGCGTTCTCGCCGGGGTGGCCGGCGCAGGCGACAACGACCTTCTCCGCGTCGTTCAGGCTCAGTATCGAGCGGCCGAGAGAGCAGGGCATTCGGCAGCCGGGGGGCGGGGTGGCGCCGACGCCGTCCAGGCCCAGTACGACGCCGCACGAGACCTCCAGGAGGCACTCGCGGCGGCCGAGCCCGTCAGCCGCTCCTGCCGGCCGCTACTGCGCGCCCTGCGCCGCTTCGCGAGCGCGCAGCTCATTCAGGTCGAAGGCTTCGACAGGCCATGGCCGCCACTGTCCACCAAGGGAATGCTGAGCGCGGCGCGCGCGAGTGCTGAAATCCAACGCGTCCGCGTTCGGTGCCGGCCGGGTCCGGCCGCGCCCCCTGCCACGATGCGAGAGTTGAGGACGCCCCTCGGCGGCGAGGCGTTCTACGGGGAGATTCGCGCAGATGCGCCGCGCGGGACGGCACGTGCGGAAGTACGGATCGGCAAGCACGGGCCGTTCCTGGTGGACGTCGCCGACGACAGTCTGCGCTGGCGAGTTCCCGCCTCCGTCCCGCCGGGCCGCTACTCCGTCCGGGTGCGATTCGAGCTGCTCGACGATCGCCGGACGGTGGTCGGTCTCGCAGAGTCGCGCGGGGTCTGGCTCCTTCCATCCCGGGCGCAGCGAGCCGTCCGAGAGCGATCAATCGATCCTGTACTGGCGTCGCGACTCGCACGTGTCGCGCGCACTTTCAACGGTCACTCCGGCATCTGGGTACATGACCTTTCCACAGGTCGAGTCGCCGGCTGGAACTCCGATGCTCGGTTCGCTGCCGCCTCGACTGTCAAACTCGCACCGTTCATTGGCGCGCTGGAACGATATGGCCCCCGCCCCGAGCGCTCGCCAATCGCTTACGATCTGAAGGCTCTCGCGGGATGGTCGTCGAACGCTGCCGCAAACCGGCTACTGGTCGAGATTGGCGGGTCCGAGAGCGGTGGCTCCGGCATTTCTCAGGATGTCCTACGGCGGTTGGGAGCCAGTTCGAGTACCTATACCGGTCAGTACCGGCTGGGAACTGCGCTTCGACCAAGCGGTGACATCACCAACCCGCCGCCGCTCATTTCGTCGCGCGTGACGACGGCGCACGATCTGGCGCGAATCTTGTTTCTCCTGCACGCCGGCGCCACCGGGAGCGAGCACGCACTCGGAGTGCTCCGGCTGACCCGCCACGAGGCACGTGTCGCGCTCGGTTTGCTTCTGTCATGGCAGGCTCCTCCGCCGGGCGACAACCTGGGCCTCTTCCGGCCGGCGCTCGGCAGAGGGGTCCCGCTCGCGCAGAAGAACGGCTGGTTCTCGGCGGTGCGGCACACGGCGGCGCTCGTGTATGCCGCGAGCGGCCCGAAGATCGCCGTGGTACTGACCTACCGGCCGGGGCTGGGGCTTCGCGAGGCGCAGGACTTCGGAGCGCGGGTCCTGGCGATCGTGGATCGGTAGGGGTCTGGCCTACTCGAAGTGGGCGCTGGTTTCACCAGGTGCGGTAGCCGCGATATCGACCCAGCCACCAGCCGTGACCCGTGTTGTTCGTGCAGGTCAGACCCGTCGAGGCGCTCGAGCAGCTGAAGCCCTGGCCCGCGGCCCACCGCCCTCCGAAGCCGAGCAGTGGCGCCGTTGCGGCGTAGTTGCGATTCGTCGCGGAGTAGTAGTGCGAGGGTCGGCCGCCGCCCGAGTACAGCGTGATGGTGAAGCCATCGTTCGGCGTCCAGCAGACGAGCCGGCTGCCTCCCTCCCGCAGACTGCAGTAGGCGGCCTCGCCGGGCGTCTTCCAGAAATAGGCGCCCGAGGTTCGCGCCGGCGGGCTCCCGCTACCGCCCTCGCGAAGATTGGAGTACTGCCAATTGTCCTCACTCGTCTGGTGGTAGGTCAGCGTCCAGATGCGGCCGTTGCGATCCCAGAGAGTGCAGAAGAGATGGTTGAAGTACCGCTGATTGTTCCTGACCCGGTTACTCGAGTTGAAGTCACCCCTACACCGTGCTCTATATGCCGAGATGACAACGCCGTAGTAGTCCCCGCGTGGGTACAGGGTCCTCTCGGTGAGCGCCACCTGCGCACCGCCGCGGGTAATGCCCCAATTCCCCGCATGACCCGCTGCGCCTGGAGCGAGTACGGAGAGCGTGCTCGCAGTTGCAACAAGCGCGAGTAGCCGTCGCCTTCCGCTCACGTCTCTCCTCCCGTCCTTACCCACGAACTCGCGACGCTTGTGACTATAGGCGATCCCGCCGTACGAGGTCTCGATGCACGGCCGAGAGCAGCGGTACGATCCGAGCGCTTCGGAGTGGAGGAAACCCGCCTTCCTCGCATGATCCGGCGGCGCCGGGCCCTCGCGGCATTCGCCGTCTGCTGCCTCGCGGCAGGAACCGCGCTCGGCGTCGCCCGGCTCGCGGACGGCGAATTCCCGAGCGCCCGCGCCGTCGAGGCGCCTGCCGCCTGGCGAGGGGACAAGGCGCCGCCGCGGCGGCAGACGACGCGCCGCCCGGGGGGTATGCCGACCGAGGCGGAGCAGCGGCGTGCCGTCGAGCGGCTGATCCGCCTGGGCTACCCGATCCTGTGCGGCGGCGGACGCCGCGGCCGCTACATCGCGCTCACCTTCGACGACGGGCCGGGTCCGTACACGACTCTGATGCTGAAGATCCTGCGCAAGCGTCACCTGCGGGCGACCTTCTTCCTGACGGGGACGAGCATCGAGCGCTTCCCCGACCTGCCGCGGCGCGAGACCGAGCTGGCGTCGCTCGGCAACCACAGCTGGAGCCATCCGTACCTGCCCGGCCTCTCGCCGTCCGGGATCTTGTCCGAGCTCCGGCGCACGCAGGATCTGATCCGCAGGCGGACCGGCCTGACGCCGCGACTCTTCCGGCCGCCCTACGGCGCGCGTGACGCGGACGTCGACCGGATCGCGCGCTCCCTCGGCCTGCTCCAGGTGCTCTGGAGCATCGACAGCGGCGATTCGACCGGCTCCGACGTCGAGGGGGTCGCCGAGAACATCCGCGCCGCGCTCGGGCCGGGCTCGATCGTCCTGCTGCACGAGAACCGCGCGACCACGATCAAGAGCCTGCTGCGCTACGTGCTCCCTGAGATCAAGCGCCGCGGCCTGAGGGCGGTGAGCGTGCCGGAGCTCCTCGCCCTCGATCCGCCCTCGCCCGAGCAGCTCCGCTCGCGCGACTGTTGAGGTCTAGATGTAAGACCCAGCCAGGTTGTTCCTCCTGAGCGCCTCCAGCCGCTCGAGCGGCGTCTGGTGGCTGAGGGAGCCGTGTGGTCTGCGGCGATTGTAGTAGTCGAGCCAGCCGGATAAGGCTCGCTGCCGTTCCTGTGATGTGCCGTAGATGGCGC
>JBHEMU010000052.1:0-9853 GCA_046262415.1 Gaiellaceae bacterium
GGCGGGCCCGCCGCTCCTCGGCGAGCTGGTCGAGTCGGTCGAGGGCGGGACGACACGCGGCCACGTCGACCGGATCGTGCTCCTGCTCGCCGCGTTCCTCCTGGCGTCGACCGTGCTCACCTGGCTGGCCCGGCGCGCCTCCTTCGTCCTCGCCGAGCAGATGTTCGCGGAGCTACGGGAGGACTTCATGCGGCGCGTGCTCGCCCTGCCGCTCTCGACGGTGGAGCGGGCGGGGACGGGCGACCTCGTCTCCCGGACGACGGCGGACGTCGACTCGCTCGCGCGCACGGTCCGCTTCGCGATCCCGGAAACCCTGATTGCGGCCGTGACGACGATCCTGACCGTGGCGGCCGCGATCTGGGTCAGCCCGATCGCGGCGCTGCCGTGCATCGCGGGCGTGCCGGTGCTCCTCGTCGGCACGCGGTGGTACCTGCGTCGGGCGCCCGCCGCGTACCTGTGGGAACGCGCCGCGTACGCCACGCTCACGGGCACGGTCGGAGAGACGGTCGAAGGGGGGCGCACCGTCGAGGCCCTCGGCCTGAACGAGGAGCGCGTCCGCCGCATCGACGCCGACCTCGAGGAGGCCTACCGGGCCGAGCGGCGCACGCTGTACCTGCGCACGATCTGGTTTCCGTCCGCCGAGTTCGCCTACGTCCTGCCGGTCGCGGCCGCGGTGGCGTGGGGCGGCTGGCTCGTCTCCGCCGGCCACGCCTCGATCGGGGAGGTGACCGCCATCGCCCTCTACGTCGTCCAGCTCGCGGATCCCGTCGACCGGCTGATCTCCTGTCTCGACGAGATCCAGGTGGGAGCGACGTCGTTCGCCCGCCTGGTCGGGATCGTCCGCGTGCCGGCCGACCGGTCGGCGACCGGGGAGGAGCCGGACGGGGACCGCCTGCGTGCCCGCGACGTCCGCTACGCCTACGTCCCCGGCCGGGACGTGCTCCACGGCATCGACCTCGACCTGGAGCCCGGCGAGCGGGTCGCCGTGGTCGGCCCCTCGGGCGCGGGGAAGTCGACGCTCGGGCGCCTGCTGGCGGGCATCCACCCGCCCCGCCTCGGGCGCGTCGACGTCGGCGGCGTCAGGCTCGTCGACCTGCCGCTCGACACGCTTCGCCGGGAAGTGGCGCTCGTCACCCAGGAGCAGCACGTGTTCGTGGGCACGGTCGCCGACAATCTCCGGCTTGCCCGCCCGGGAGCGTCCGGCGAGCAGCTCGCCGAGGCGCTGGCGGCCGTCGACGCGCTGGAGTGGGCCGACGCGCTGCCCGACGGGCTGGAGACCGTCGTCGGCGCCGGCGGCTTTCCCCTGTCTCCGGCCCAGGCGCAGCAGATCGCCCTCGCGCGCCTCGTGCTTGCCGATCCGCACACGCTCGTGCTGGACGAGGCGACCTCGCTCCTCGACCCGCGCGCGGCGCGTCATCTCGAGCGCTCGCTCGCGTCGGTGATCGAGGGCAGGACCGTCGTGGCGATCGCGCACCGCCTCCACACCGCCCACGACGCCGATCGCGTGGCGGTCGTCGAAGATGGGCTCGTGCACGAGGTCGGGACCCACGACGAGCTCGTCGCGCGCGACGGCTCCTACGCGTCCCTCTGGGAATCCTGGCACGGCGACCGCTGAGCGGCGCCGAGGACGGGGCGCCCCAGGCGTCGCCTGCGACGCCGACCACCCACACTCCTACGGCCTGATGTTCTGGTTGAGCCGGAACTGGTTGTCCGGGTCGTACTTCGAAGGCGCTGTTGAGCGCCGGGTAGGGCATTGGCCCCACGTGCTCGGCGGCGACCGGCGCCACGTCGCGGAGCGGCGCGAGGGCGGCCGCTCCCTGCTCGAGTCGCCGGACCAGCAGGCAACGAAGACCAGGAAGCTGTCGCCACGACTCCGCGGGTCACCTGGTGCTCGGCAGCCACCTCCGCAGGACGGCCTCGGCGACCAGACGTGGGTCGACGTGTGGCGGCGTGCGCCTGAAGCGGGCGATTCGCTCCGCGCGGAGCAGCTCGAGCTCTCCCTGCACGAGGGAGCGGGCGGCTCCAAGCGCCTCCTCCCTGCTCACGAGCTCGGCGATCAGTGCGTCCAGGTCATCCGTTGGGACCGATCGCAGATCCGTTCCGTCCATCGTTTCTCTCCCTTCGACTCCTTGGCGGCGGTCGGTCCTACTGCATCGGCTGTTCGGGCCTAACTCTTTAGGGGGATCGGCCGGCGTGGATCCGCTGCTTCGCGGTCTTGAGCCGCCCGCCGTCGCGTGCGGCGCGCACCGCCAGGATCTCGGCGAGGATCGACAGGGCCGTCTCGTCCTGCGTGTCGGCGCCGATGTCGAGGCCGCACGGGCCGGCGATCCGGTCGAGCGCCTCCTCGGCGACGCCGGCCTCGAGCAGGCGCTCCCGGCGGCGCTGCTGGTTTCGGCGGGAGCCGAGCGCCCCGACGTAGAACGCCTCCGTCTCGAGCGCGCCCTTGAGCGCCGGCTCGTCGAACTTGTCGTCGTGCGTGAGGACGACGATCGCCGTCTGGTGGTCCGGCTGCACCTGCGCCAGCGCCTCGTCCGGCCACGCGACGATCAGCTCGTCCGCCGAGGGGATGCGCTCTCGGGTGGCGAACTTCGCTCGGGCGTCGGCGACGATCGTTGTCCAGCCGAGGAGCTTCGCCGCCCGGCAGAGTGACTCGGCGGCGTCGACCGCCCCGTAGACGAAGAGGCGGGACGGCGGCCCGTACCACTCGGCGAACACCTTCGTGCCGTCTCCGAGCTCGAGCAGGCGGTTCCGACCGCCGCGGATCAGCTCGTCGACTCGGTCGAGCGCCGCGGCCGGCACGCCCGCGCCGCTGCCCCGGCCGTCCTCGTAGCGCAGCGCCCACGCGCCGGCCGCGTCGCCCTCGACCACGCTCAGGAGGACGGCGCGCTCACCTTCTGCCGGTCGCTCGAGCTCCGCAGGGCTGCGAGCGACGAACACGTCGATCTCCCCGCCGCACGGCAAGCCGGCCTCCCAGGCCTGCTCGTCGGCGATCCCGTAGCTCAGCAGCTTCGGCGCGCCCGTCTCGAGCACCTCGCGGGCGTGCTCGTAGACGTCGCTCTCGACGCAGCCGCCCGAGACCGAGCCGCACATGCGGCCGGACTCGGAGACGGCCATGCTCGTCCCGACCGGGCGCGGCGCCGATCGGCGCGCGGCGACCACGGTCGCGACGACCACCTCCTCGCCCTCCTGCCGCCAGCGGCGGACGTCGTCCAGGATCTCCTTCACGCGGTGCCTCCTCCCGATGCGCTCGGGCGGCCCGGCGTGGACGACCTGGCGCGTTTCTCCTGCGACGGCGGCGCCGCCCTCGCGGGCGCTGTTAGCTGTTCGAGGTGAACTTCTTGGCCGCCTCGGCCGCCCGCTTCTCGCTGCGCTTCTCCTTGAGCGACTTCTGAGGCTGCTTCTTCTGCTGCTTCTTCTGCTTGTCGGCGCCCTTCATCGTGACCTCCCCAGACGTGACCGTCGTCAAGCCTACCCCGCGCGCCCGGCCGCCGAGCTGCAGGCCCTCAGCAGCTCGTGACCTTGTCCACCTCGTCGAGCCACTTGCCGTTCACCTTCAGGTAGAGATCGGCCTTCACGTTCGCCAGCACCTTTGCGCCCCGGAGGTACTTGTAGGCCACGTACCCCTTGGCGCCGCGAATCCGCTCGCCGGTGATCCTGAACGTGATCCCCTTCAGCGCGGCCTGCGTCTCCTTGGCCTGCTCGCGGAACTTCGCGTAGGGACACTGCGCCTTGAAGCGGGCGGTGAAGAGGGCGTAGAGCTGCTTGTGCTGGCCCTGGCGGGTGAGCCGGTCCTGCTTCAGCGTCACCTGCGCCGGCCCGTTGCGGGCCAGCGACGGGGCGGCCGCCGCGGTCGAGACGAGGAGCGCCACCCCCGCGATCGCCGGAACGATCAGCCTGAGGGTCATGCGTCGCAAAGGGAGATCCTTTCGTCGGATGGCACCGGCGAGTGTAGCCACGCCGCGGCGACCGACTACCCCGCGGCGCCGGGCGGCGGGTGATAGAAGTCGCCGCGCGTGGGGGGTTTCGGCGATCTGATCGCGAAGGCGTACGCCGTCGAGGGCGAAGCGCTGGCCCTCGGGCGCGGCGTCGACGGCGAGGGCGAGCTCGCCCGCGACGCGCTCGTCCAGGTGCCGCTCGCGATGACGAACCGGCACGGCCTGATCGCGGGCGCGACAGGCACGGGGAAGACGAGCACCCTCAGGATCCTCGCGGAGCAGCTCTCCGCCGCGGGCGTCCCCGTCGTCGCCGCCGACGTCAAGGGCGACCTGTCCGGTCTGGCCGCTGCGGGCGCGCCCGGCACGATGGCGGAGAAGCGCGCGGCCGACCTCGGCGAGCTGTTCGCGCCGCAGGCCTTCCCGGTCGAGTACCTCGCCCTGGGCGGCATCGGACCGGGTATCCCCGTCCGGGCGACCGTCTCGGACTTCGGGCCGCTCCTGCTCGCGAAGATCCTCGACGCGAACGAGACCCAGGAGCAGAGCCTGTCGCTCCTCTTCCACTACGCGGACGCGAAGGGCCTGCCCCTGCTCGACCTCGCCGACCTGCGCGCGATGCTGATGTTCCTCGACTCGGACGCGGGCCGGGCCGAGCTGAAGGGGATCGGCGGCGTCTCCACGGCGACGATCGGGGTGCTCCTGCGGACGCTGATCTCGCTCGAGGACGGCGGCGGCACCGAGTTCTTCGGTGAGCCGCAGCTGGACGTGGCCGACCTGATGCGGACGACCCCGGACGGTCGCGGCGTCATCTCCTGCCTCGAGCTGGCGTCCGTCCAGGACAAGCCCCGGCTGTGGTCGACGGCGCTGATGTGGCTGGTGGCGGAGCTGTTCGAGACCCTCCCCGAGGCGGGCGACCTGCCCAAGCCGAAGCTGGTCGTCTTCCTCGACGAGGCGCACCTGCTCTTCACGGGGGCCTCGAAGTCCTTCGTCGAGTCGATCGTCCAGACCGTGCGGCTGATCCGCTCGAAGGGCGTCGGCGTCTTCTTCGTCACGCAGACGCCGAAGGACGTCCACGCCGACGTGCTCGCCCAGCTCGGGAACCGTGTCCAGCACGCGCTGCGTGCATACACGCCCGACGACGCGAAGGCGCTGAAGGCGACCGTCTCCACCTTCCCCAAGTCCGACCTGTACGACCTCGAGGAGCTGCTCCCGCAGCTCGGGATCGGCGAGGCCGTGGTCACGATCCTCGACGAGCGAGGCGTGCCCACGCCCGTCGTCCACACCCGGATCCGGGCGCCCCAGTCGCGCATGGGACCCGCGGACGACGTCGCGGGTGCCGCCCGGGCCTCGCCGCTCGCGGCGAAGTACGGGACGCGGGTCGACGCCCAGAGCGCGCGCGAGCTCCTCGCGGCGAGGCTGGAGCAGCCGACACCGGTGGCCGCGCCGCCGCCGGTGAAGGAGCGACACCGGGAGGCCGCGAAGGCCGGCGGCGGCGGCGGCGGCCTCGGAGACTTCCTCGGCTCGCGCCAGGGCAAGCAGATCCAGCGCGAGGTCGTCCGGGGCGTGTTCGGGCTGCTCCGGAAGGCGCTGTAGGAGGTGGGTCTCTACCTCTGCACGATCTCCTGCGTCTGCGGGTTCAGGCGCCCGAGGCGCCGCGCGCCCCTCGTCAGGCCGGCGCCGAGCGAGAAGACGTCGATTCCCCGCGCGATGTCGCTCGCGTAGGCGTGTCCGTCGTAGTAGTACGTCGCCCACGTGTTCGCGAGCCGAGGCGCCCTCGCGGCCAGGGCCTTCGGCCTGCGCGGGTTCGTGAAGTCGATCACGTGCGTTCCCGCCTCGTACCACCCCGAGAGGAGCAGGTTCCGCCCCTTCACTGGAATCACGTTGAACATGTGCACGGAGCAGTACTTGCTGGCGCGCGGCGGAACGAGGTACGAGCTCAACGGCTTCGTCGGGGCGGCCGTGGCGTAGAACCAGAGCCGGCCGTCCTGCTCACCCGTCGAGTGGCAGCTCGAGGACAGGCTCTCGTCGCCCCAGACGATCACCTTGCCGTCCCGGCTGAAGGTGGCCGAGTGCCAGAACTCGAAGGCCGGGTTGTCGACGTGGATCGCCTGGAGCGTCTTCGGGTCGGCGGGGTCGGAGATGTCCCAGATCTGCCCCTCGCTCATGCAGGAGGCGGCGGCGATCTCGAGCGGCAGGAAGACGCTGATGTCGTGGCAGGCGACGGTCCGGACGGGTGTCGCGCCGCCGCCGCGGAAGGGCGGCGCCACGATCGCCGGCGTCGCGATCACGCTGGCCGTGTCGGGAGCGGCCAGGGGGACCTCCACGACCGAGATCTTCGAGTGCAGCGGATTCTCGGCGCGCCCGGCCCCGCAATGCGGGCCGGCGACGAGCGAGTAGGAGGAGACGTAGAGGATCACGCGGCCGTTCGGGACGTCGGGAACCAGCGTGTGCGTGTGCGAGCCGCAGTCGGTGTGGACGGCCTTGACGAAGCGCGGGTTCCGCGGGTCCGAGACGTCGAAGATGCGGATCCCCTCGAAGGCCGTGTCGAGGACGTCGTCCTCGACGTCGTAGCCGTCGCAGCCCTCGCTCGACTGCGGCCGGTCGACCGAGACGAACAGCAGCGTGCCCCATACCGACATGTCCCCCTGCGGGCCGCGGCACCGGACGTGGGAGAGGACGACCGGCCTGGCCGGCCTCGAGATGTCGATCACGCGGAAGCCGTCGTAGTTGCCGGCGAACGCGAGCTTGCCCCAGAAGGCGACGTCGCTGTTGATCGTCCCGGGGTTCGGCGCGCTCCCGATCAACCTGAGCGAGGGGCCGCCCGGGACGCGACCGGCGAGCGAGACCGAGCCGAACAGCCCGAGGGCGAGCAGCGCGGGAACGCACAGGACGAGAAGCCGGCGCGCGCGCATCGTCGCCAAGCGTAGCTGCGGGGCCCGTGTGACCCGGGCCCCGCGCTTCCGGCGCCGTCAGGCGCAGATCACGTAGACGTGGAGCAGCCTCGTGCTCGCGTTCGGGTTGTAGAACGTGGCGTGCCAGCCTCGCGCCTTCCCGCCGTTCCCGGTGGGGACGAAGCCGTTCTGGGCCGGGGTCCCGGGCCGGGCGGGCTCGCTGTCGATCAGGTGGTCGTCGGCCGACTGCGTGCCGGCGAGGTACGCCCCGCCGCCGGTCGCGAACTTCCCGCGTGGGCACATGGCGAGCGCCGAGCCGGCCGAGGTCGGGCCGAGGTTGACGGACTTCACGTAGACGGTCGGATTGATTGTCGCCGTCGTCCGCTCGACGGCGGCGACGCCGGTGCCCCCGAGCGCGGCGAGCAGCGCGAGGCAGGCGACGACGAGGGCGGGGGAGGGGCGACGAGGACGAAACGGGTGCATGAGCTCACCTCCGGGTCGATGTGACCGGGGTGTTCCGCTCCCTGCCGAACCGCAACCCTCACCCGAGCAGCGCCGCCACCTTGCGCAGATCGGCGACGAACGCCTCGTACTCGGCCTCGCGCCGGTCGTCCTCGGCGCGCAGGATCGCCGAGGGGTGGATCGTCGCCGTCACGTGCTCGGCCAGAGGCGAGTCGACAAGCTCTCCCCGTTGCCGCGTGACCCGGAATTGCCGCCCGAGCAGCGCCTGCGCGGCTGTCGCCCCCAGGCAGACGAGCACGCGGGGCCGCACCTCCGCGAGCTCCGCGTCCAGCCACGGCCGGCACGCCGTCAGCTCGGCCCAGTTCGGCTTCTGGTGGATGCGCCGCTTGCCGCGCGGCTCCCACTTGAAGTGCTTGACGGCGTTCGTGACGTACGCCTGCGAGCGGTCGATGCCGGCATCGCCCAGGGCCCGGTCGAAGAGCTGGCCGGCGGGCCCGACGAAGGGCTGTCCGGCGAGATCCTCCTGGTCGCCGGGTTGCTCGCCGACGAACATCACCTCGGACGCCGTCGCGCCCTCGCCGAAGACGGTCTGCGTGCCGTGCTTGTAGAGCTCGCAGCCCCGGCAGCCCTGCGCGGCCTCGCTCAGCGCGGGCAGCTCGCGCGTCGGCGGCAGGAAGTCGGCGGCGGTGCCGGTCTCGCTGTCGAAGAGCGTCATCACCGGGTCTCTGCCCGGGGTGGGCCGGGGCCTAACCGGTCGCTACGATGCTCCGCGCGGCGCCGTGGCCGAGTGGTTAGGCAGAGGCCTGCAAAGCCTCGTACAGCGGTTCGAATCCGCTCGGCGCCTCTCTGCCTCGCGAGTGCTCTTGGGTCAGCGGCGTGGCCCGATCAGTCGGCGTCAAGGCGCCGGAGCCCCCTGCCGCCTGGATCGGGCGCGAGAACGATCACACCCGGCGGCGGTCTTGTCGGTGCGGATCTGCGCCTCCTCGTAGCTTCCCTCGACGCCGATGATCGCGAGTTGAAACGGCACTCGCGCGTAGACGTAGGACGCGAGTTCGACCAGCCAAGATTCCACCGACTCCACGACACGGGCGTCCAAGGCCCCCACCAATCGGCGCCGTAAAGCTCGTCGAGCGTCGGAATGAAGAACACAAAGGAATCTGGATCGGATTCGAGCGGATGCGATCCGTAGTCCAAGAGCTTCTGGATCTCATCAGCAAGGCCCACTACAGGCTTGAGGTCTGGAATCTGCGCGATGGCTCCGCACGGAACGGAGTTCCCGTCGACCAACCGTGCGAGCCCGTAGGTCTGACGGTTGGGCTGTGATCTCGGTCGCTCTGGATTGCTGCGCCGGATCGAACCGCGAGTCCGTGTACGGCCCATCCAGCGTCGCGTGCCCCCAGAGCGCTCCGATGGCGGCCAATGTGTTCGGGACCGATTGCGGGTGAGGGCCAATCTCAACGTGAAGCTCGTAGAACGGCGCAGCCCAGGCGCCTGCTCACGGCCACAACCGCATTGTGGCCGCGACCGGGACCCCCCCGAAGTGGATCACGCCTGGTCTACACGAGGGCTCGAGTAGGCTTGACCGCGGTGTGCCGGGAAGGCTGGTCGGCGAGGCCTTCCCGTGGACGAGTATCTCGACTTCTTCCCCAAGCTCGCCCTCGCCGCCGCGCTACTGCTGGCCGCGCTCTCGGCCGCGCCGGTGTTCGAGCGGTTGCGCCTGCCCGGCCAGGCGGGCTTCCTCGGCGTGGGGATCGCGGCCGGGCTGCTCGGCGTGGCGCCGACGGGGGAGCTCCCCGCGGTCACGCTCGAGCAGGTCGGGGCCGTGGCGCTGTTCGCGATCCTGTTCCACGGCGGGCTCAGCACCGGATTCGGCGCGGCTCGCGCCGCGGCCAGGCCGATCCTCACGCTCGGCATCCTCGGCACCGCCGCGACCGCCGCCGGCCTCGCACTCACCGGTCACTACGTCCTGGGGCTCGACTGGCCGGTGGCGTTGCTCGTCGCCGTCGCGCTCGCGCCGACCGACCCGGCGGCCGTCTACGCCGTCCTCCGCGGCCGGACCGGCTCCGCCCGCGCGCGCGCCGTGCTCGAGGGAGAGTCCGGCTTCAACGATCCCGCCGCCATCTCCCTGATGGTCGCGGTGGCCGCGGCTGTCGCCGGCTCCGGCTTCTCCTACGGCGAGTCGGCGCTCCGGTTCGTGGAGGAGCTCGCGATCGGCTCGGCCGCGGGGGTGGCGGGGGGCCTCGTGCTGATCGCGACGCTGCGCGCGACACCGCGCCTGGACGGCGGCGTGCAGGCGGTGATGCTGCTGCTGGTCGCCGTGCTGCTCGGCGCGCTGACCGCGGCCCTGCACGGCAGCGGCTTCCTGGCCGTGTACGTCGCGGGACTGCTGCTGTCCGACGCGTGGGCTCGGCAGGATCGGACTCCGCACGCGGCCCCCGCGGCCCTCTCGGCCCTGGCGGAGCCGTTGCTCTTCGCCACGCTCGGCGCCGCGTTCGCCCCCCTGGTCGGGCTCGACGATCTCGGCCGCGGCCTCTTCCTGACCGCGGCCACGGTCTTCCTCGTCCGCCC
>JBHEMU010000053.1:0-10733 GCA_046262415.1 Gaiellaceae bacterium
CCAAAGCCACTTCTGGTATTCACGCGCGCCCGTGAAACCTCATACGCACTACCAACCTCGAAACGTGGCCGCCGCAGATGCAATCAAACCGCACAAACGTCGGTTACCGGCTCCCGGCCACACCCCGTGGGTCGCAACCCCGATCCCTGGAAATCCTCCGATCAACCCGCCGATCGAGTTTGCGCACCCTACGCGCGTCAGGAGCTCGCTCGACGGCGGCGAGTCGCGCCTAGCGAAGTCTAGACTGGCGCGAGAGCGCAACAGATCATCGTTCTCAGGCCAGCGTGTAGCCGCCGTCGACCGGAACCACCGCGCCCGTCATGTACGAGGCAGCGTCCGAGCAGAGGAAGGCGACCAGGGAGGCAACCTCGTCGGCGGCACCTACTCGGCCGAGCGGATGCAGGCCGACCATGTGTTCCCGAGCCGCAGGGTCGGTCATCCAATCGTTGAACATCGCCGTGTCGATCGCTCCGGGCGCGACGACGTTGACGCGTACCTTCGGCGCGTAGTCCAGCGCCGCCGACCGCGAGAGGCCGATCACGCCGTGCTTGCTCGCGCAGTACGGCGAGATTCCCGGGGCGACGACGAGGCCCCCGACCGAGGCGGTGTTGACGATCGCGCCGCCGCGCTCGAGCAATTCGGGCAGCTCGGCGCGCATCGAGCGCCAGATGCCCTTGAGGTTCACGTTCAGGATGCGGTCGAAGTCCGCGTCGCTCTGCTCGGCGAGCGGGCGCGCGGGTCCCTGGATGCCGGCGTTGTTGAACGCGGCATCGAGGCCGCCGTACCGCTCGACCGCGACCGCGACGGCCCGCTCGACGTCGCCGTCCCGGCCCACGTCCACCTCGACCGCGGCCGCCTCGCGTCCGAGCCCGGCGAGCTCCTCGGCGAGGGCCGTCGTCGCATCCATGTTCCGGCTCGCGAGCACCACGACGGCTCCGAGCTCCGAGAAGAGCCGCGCCGAAGCCGCGCCGATCCCCACGCTCGCGCCGACGACGAGGACGACCTTGCCGTCGAACCGGCCGAGCAGGGAGGCCTCAGAGGACATCGAGCTCCGGATGACGGGTGGCCACGCGGTACGCCCCGGAGTGGAACACGAGCGGCTCGCCCGGGAAGCTCTCGAAGCGCTCGACCTCGCCGATCACGATCACGTGATCTCCAGCCTCGACGTGCCGGGTAGTGCGGCAGACGAACCGTGCAAGCGCGCCGGGGAGCAGCGGAACGTCGCCGGGTCCGCTCTCGCACTCCACTCCGGCGAACTTGTCGTCGGCCGGAGTGGCGAACTGGCGCGACAGGTAGTGCTGGCCCGCGCTGAGGACGTTGACGGCGAAGTGGCTCGCGGCGCGGAACGCCGGCAGGCTGGCGGCGCCGCCGTCGAGACACCAGAGGACGAGCGGCGGGTCGAGCGAGAGCGAGGTGAAGGAGTTTGCGGTGACGCCGACACGGCGGCCGTCCTCGTCCCGCGTAGTCACCACCGTCACGCCCGTCGCGAACTGGCCGAGCGCGCGACGAAGCTCGCGCGGGTCGACCTGCTCGCTCCCCTGCTCGCGCTTCGCCGCGATCAGCCGGTCCGCCTCGGTCGGGTCGAACCACCAGGGATAGAAGACGCGCGGGTCGTCGAAGCCGTTCACGATCGTCTCGGCGAGCGCCGGAAGCTCCTGTGCCGCCTCGAGGAGCCGCAGGACGTGAGGCTGCGGCGGGACGAGCAGCGTGTTCGTCCACGAGACGACCCATTGCGCGTACCCCCGCCAGTAGCGGTCGAAGGTGCGCTGCATGAACCGCTCGTCGAAGTCGCGTTCCTGCTCGACGATCGCGGCGAGATAGATCTCGGCCGACTTCGCCGCGTTGTTGGAGCCCTGGCCCGTGATCGGGTCGTTGAGAACGACGGCGTCCGCCATCCCGAGCACCGCGGCGCCCGACGGCAGCGTCCCGACGGGGCGCCGCACGGTGGGTGTCAGCCGCCCCGTGAGGACACCGTTCGGATCGGTCAGCGCCACGTCGCGGCAGCGCGCCGCCTCCCAGGGAAAGAAGCGCTCGAGGAGCTCGAGCGAGCGGGCGAGGTGCTCCGACGGCGAGCGGACGTCCGCCCAGCAGTCCATCGGCCCGCCGGGCACGCCCTCGAACACCATGATCTCGCACGGCCCGCTCGTCGTCAGGGCGGGAAACACGAAGTACTCGCCCACGCCGGGCGACAGGTTGAAACAGACGGCCGAGTGCTCGGGCCGCGGCTCCATTCCCGTCACGTAGGTGAGCGCCAGCGCGCGCTGCGGCGAGTCGTACGGCGACTTCTCTGTGTCGCGCCCGAAGAGGTTCGCGAGCGCGCCCTTGCCCGTCGCGACGACGACGAGGTCGTGGCTGCCTGCACACCGCTCGAGCCTCTCCACGTCGGCCTCGCGAACCTCGAGCTCGCCGCCCCGGCGGCTGAACTCTTCCATCCAGGCCGGGATCTTGAGCCGCTGATCGACCGACCGGGCCGCCCAGTCGAGCCGCGCCGACCAGTCGAGCGCCTTGCTCCCGTCCGGCGCGGTGAGGGCGAGCGAGATCCCGTCGACGGGCGGGCACTCGTCGGCCCACCGGTCGAGGTCGAGCGCGCGCTCGGTCTCGAGCGCGCTCTCGAACATGCACTGGCTCGAGAGAACGGCACCGGTGGCGATCTCCTCCGCCGTCCGGTTCGAGACGAGCGTCACCTCGTAGCCGGAGGCGAGCAGCCCGAGCCCGAGCTGGACCCCGGACTGACCCGCTCCGACGACGGCGACGCGCGGCACGGCCTACGCGGCCACGGCGGCGAGGTAGCGGCCGGCCTTGTCCGGCTCCATGAACCAGTCGAAGTAGTCGCGGGGATCGTTGAAGCCGTTGACGAAGCGGTCGGCGATCTCCTGGTGCTCGTTGGCGGCGAGGAGCAGGTCGAGGACGTGCTGCGGCGGCGGCGCGAGCAGCGCGTTCGTCCAGCCCGTCACGTACTGCGCGTCGTCCCAGTACCGCTCGAACGCCCGCTCCATGAAGGCGCGGTCGAACGGGCCGTCCGCGCGCTCGCGGATGCTCGCGAGGTACGAGGCGGCGGCCTTGCTCGCGTTGTTCGAGCCCTGACCGGTGATCGGGTCGTTCAGGACGACCGTGTCGGCCAGGCCGAGCACGAGCGCACCGGACGGCAGTTCGCCCACCGGGTTCCGGACCGTCGGCGGGAAGCGGCCGGCGAGGATGCCGTTCTCGTCGGTGAGCTCGACGTTCCGGCAGCGCTCCGCCTCCCACGGGAGGAAGGTCTCGAGGATCCACTTGCTCTTCTCGAGGTGCTCCGCGGGCGTGGTGACGTCGCCCCAGCAGTCCATCGGCCCGCCGGGAATGCCCTCGAAGACCATGATCTCGCACTCGCCCGTCGTCGTCAGGGCCGGGAAGACGAAGTACTCGCCGACGGTGGGGATCAGGTTGAACGCGACCGCGGAGAACTCCGGCCGCGGGGTCATGCCGGTCACGTACGTCAGCGCGAGCGCGCGCTGTGGTGCGGCGTAGGGCGAGCGTGACGGATCGCGCTCGAAGAGCTGGGCGACCTCGCCCTTGCCCGCGGCGACGAGCACGAGGTCGTGGTCGAGCGCGTACTCCTCGAGATCCGGGACGGCGGCGTCGTGGAGGACGAGCTTCCCGCCGCGCCGCTCGAGCTCCTCCATCCAGCCCGGGATCTTCACGCGCTGGTCGACCGACTGCGCAGGCCCCTCGAGCCGCGCCGCCCAGTCGATCATCTTGCCGCCGCCCGGCGCGGGCGCCGCAAGCGAGATGCCCTCGATGTCGGGGCATTCGTCCGCCCAGAAGTCGAGCCCGAGATCCCGTTCGTGCTGCAGCGCGGCGTCGAACATGCACTGGCTCGACATCACGCGGCCGGAGCGAATGTCGTCCGCCGGGCGGTTTGAGACGACGGTCACGTCGTGGCCGTCATGGACGAGCCCGAGGGCGAGCTGGAGGCCGGCCTGGCCGGCTCCGACGATCAGGAACTTCGACATCGCGGTCACCTACTCCATCAGTTTGGGAATGGCGGGCTCGGCCTGCTCCGGGCCCATGGACGAATAGCCGCCGTCGGCCGCCCAGTCCGCCCCCGTGACGACCGAGGCGTCGTCGCTGCACAGGAAGAGGACGACCTGGGCCACCTCCTCCGGGTTGCCGACGCGGCCGAGGAGGTGGAACGGCGCGGCGACCCGGTCCGTCTTGGCGCGGTCGTCGCCCGAGAGCTCGACCATCACCTTCGACCACGTCCAGCCCGGGGAGACCGAGTTGACCCGGATGCCGTCGGCGGCGAGGTCCATGGCCATGCTCCGGGTCAGCTGGACGAGGGCGGCCTTGCCGACCGGGTAGAGCCAGCGGCCGGTCTGCGCCACCTTCGCCGAGATCGACGTGAAGTTGACGATCGCACCGCGCCCCTTCGCGGCCATGTGCGGCCGCACCGCCCTCGCCATCATCGCCGCCCCGATGACGTTGACTTCGAGCGACTCGAGCCAGTCCTGCCGGCCCGAGGCCGCGCCCTCGTCGACGTACGAGCAGGCGAGGTTGACGAGGAAGTCGACGCCGCCGAAGCCCTCGACGGTGTCGGTGACGCACCGCTCGATCCGGGCGTCGTCCCGGATGTCCGTCTCCGAGAAGAGGACGCGGTCTCCGAGCTCGCGCGCGAGCGCCTCTCCTCCCCCGGCGTCGATGTCCGCCACGACGACGCTCGCGCCCGCGTCGTGGAAGGCACGGACGACCGCCTGCCCGATCAACGTGGCGCCGCCCGTGGCGATCGCCGTCCCGTCCTCCAGTCCCCGTGGCATCACCCACCTCCTCGGCTCGACAGCACGATAGGGACCTCTCGACGCAGGCGCGCGAGTACCGCGTGCGCAGGCCGCAGGGCGAGGTAGAGGTCCCGGTAGACCGCGTAGAGCTCGTCGTAGCGCTCGCGCTCGGCGCCGGGCTCGAAGACCCGCTCGACCCGGACGGCGCGCGTCGCCGCCTCCGCGACGCCGTCGACCAGCCCCGCGCCCGCGGCGGCCAGCACCGCGGCACCGAGGCAGCCGCTCTGACGCACGGCGACGCGCGCGATCGGGCGGCCGAGGACGTCGGCCTTGATCTGGCACCACAGGTCGCTCTGCGAGCCGCCTCCACTCGCGCGGAGCTCGGCCGGCTCGACTCCCGCCGCCTTCTCCAGTTCCTCGAGCAGGTGCCTCGCCGAGTAGGCGACACCCTCGAGCACGGCACGAGAGAGATGTGCGAGCGTGTGGTCACTGCCGAGCCCGACGAAGCCCCCGCGCACCTCGCTGTCCCAGAGCGGCGCGCGCTCCCCGAGCAGGTGAGGGAGGAAGACCGAGGTGTCCGAACCGGCGCCGACCGTTGCCGCCGAGGCGAGGACGTCCGCGAGCGGCCGGCCGACGACGTGCGCGAACCACGCGAGCGCCGCACCTCCCGCCTGCGTCGGCCCGGCGTGGAGATGGTGCCCGTCGACGGCGAGGAAGCTGACGACACCGGGCGTCGGATGCCGCTCGCGCGACAGGACTCCGAGGATCTCCGACGTCCCGGCCACCTCCATCGCCTGACCGTGCCGGACGACGCCGGAGCCGTAGAGGTTCCCCCAAGCGTCCATCGTGCCGGTGACGACGGTCGCACCGGCGACGAGCGGCAGGTCAGGGCGCTCGACGCGCCCGATCGGGGCGTCGAAGCGCTCGAGGACGGGCAGCCTCTCGGCGAGCCCCTCGACCAGGGTAACGAGATCGGGGTCGTACCCACCGGAGTCGTCGACGAGGTCGAACGACCCCACCGGATCGCTCGTCGGTGAACCGAGGCGGCAGAGGCGCATCGTGACGAAGTCCTTCGGCGAGAGCACGTAGGTCGTGCGTTCCCAGAGGTCCGGCTCCTCCCGGCGCAGCCACTCGGCGCGGGGGACCGCGAACGACGGGGCGAAGGCGAAGCGCTCCGCCGTCGCCGGTGCGGTCGCCGCGAGCCGGTCGTTCAGCTCGCCTGCGATCTCCGCGCAGCGCTGGTCCTGCCAGAGGATCGCCGGCCGGAGCGGCTCGCCGTGCGCGTCGACGAAGACGTGGGTGTTCACCTGGCTGCAGATCCCGAGTGCCGTGGCCTCCCGGCCGCCGGCCCGCTCGGCGAGAAGCGCGAGCACCTCCTCGAGCGCGGTCAGCCACGCCGCCGGGTCGTGCTCGGCCCGGTCCCGCCGGGGCCGGAGGATCGGATAGCCCGCCTCGGCGACGCCGAGGAGGTTGCCGTCGAGGTCGAAGAGGCCTCCCTTCAGCGCGGTCGTGCCGAGGTCGACGCCGACGACGAGCTCACCGCCCATCGATCGCCTTCCGCAACGAGAGGAGGAGCTCGCGCAGCGCCTCCCGTCCCCGGAGCAGCGTCTCGACGGTCAGCGAGCCGACGACCACGCCGTCGGCGCCCATCTCGACCGCCGCGCGCGCCTGCTCCGGCGTCCCGATCCCGACACCGAGGGCGACGGGCGTCCGCAGGCCGAGCCGGCGGAGCATCCCGATCACCGCGCTGTTGTCCGGCAGGACGAGCGGGTGGATCCCGGTCGGGCCGGGATTGGCCTGGAGCATGACGTAGCCGCTGCTCGACTCGACCGCCAGCTGCACGTCCTTCAGCTGGGGGTCGTGCTCGAGGAAGTGGATGTAGTGGACGCCCCGCTGTTCGAGCTGGCGGCCGAGCCCGCGGTAGGTGCGGGCGGCGTGCGGCGTGAGGAACCCGTCGACGCCGCTCGTCGCCACCGCGTCCACGAGTCCCGACGGGTCGTCGGGCGGGTACGTCATCCAGACCATGCCGATCCGGGGGAGCGCGATCCTGTGCGCCGCGATCAGCTCGCTCGCCCGCCGCAGGTTGACGCCGGCGTTGCGCGCGCGCCGGAACGAATCGCTGATCGTGGGCCCGTCGAGGTACGGGTCGCCGCCGGGGACGCCGATCTCCAGCACGTCGACGCCACAGTCGGCGTAGAGCTCGGGCAGATCCTCGCCACCTTCGGGGTCGCCGATCGGGAGGTAGCAGATGAGGGCGGGCCGGTCCGGCCGAAACGCGGCAGCGAGGCGGCCCGGGGCGAGTGCCACGGGCTCGAGCGCGCGCGCGGGATCAGCCAACGAGTGCCTCCGAGACCTCGGGCCGCAGGAGGTGCCTCAGCTCCGAGCGGATGCGGCCGTACTCGGGGTTCTTGAGCAAGGCGTCGATGGAGCGCTCAGGACCGAACGGCACGCGGAGCTCGTGCTTGATCTTGCCCGGGCGGGACGACATGACGAGGACGCGGTCGGCGAGCAGGAGCGCCTCGTCGATGTCGTGGGTCACGAGGAGTGCGGTCGTCCCGCTCCCGCGGACGATTCCGAGCAGCTCCTCCTGCATGTAGGAGCGCGTCAGCGCGTCGAGCGCGCCGAAGGGCTCGTCGAGCAGCAGCACGGTCGGCTCGACCGCGAGCCCGCGTGCAAGCGCCACGCGCTGCTGCATCCCGCCCGAGAGCTCGTGCGGATACTTGTGCTCGTGCCCCTCGAGGTTCACCCGCGCGATCGCCGCCGCGACCGCGCGGCGCCGCTCGCCCCCGGGGAGGCGCGTCTGCTCGAGGCTGAACTCGACGTTGCGGCGGACGTTGCGCCAGGGGATCAGGCGCGGCCGCTGGAAGACATACGAGATCCGAGCCTTCCCGTCGTTCAGCCTGAGCTGTCCCTCGGTCGGTTCGACGAGCCCGGCGAGCATGTTCAGGACGGTCGACTTGCCGCAGCCGGTCGGGCCGATGAGGGCGACGAGCTCGCCCCTCGCGATGGCCAGCGAGATGTGGTCGAGGACGGGCTCCGCGTCGCCGGCGAACCGCTTCAGGACGCCGTCGATCTCGAGCAGCGGCGTCGTGCGACTCACCCGCGCCTCCGCATGTGCCGGGTGAGGAACGCCTCGACGGGGCGGAAGATGCCGTACTCGAACGCGATTGTCAGCGCGACGATCGACAGTCCCCAGGCGTAGACGGAGGCCGTGTCGAGCAGCTTGATCGCCGCGTTGATCTGGAACCCGACGCCCGGGGTGCCCATCAGGTACTCGCCGAACAGCGTCACCTGCCAGGCGACGCCGAGCGTGATCCGCCCACCGGCGAGGAAGAACGGCACGACGGAGGGCAGGACGATCGCGCGCATGATCGTCAGCTCGTTCGCGCTGTAGGTGCGGGCCATCTCGACGAGATCGCGGTCGATCGACTTCGTGCCCTGGATCACGTTCAGCGTGAAGTACGCGAGGCAGCTCGCAACCGTGACCGAGACGACGCCGGTCGCGCTCGTGCCGACGAAGATCAGCGCGAGTGCGATCAGGACGACCGTCGGGACGGTCTGGAGGAAGATGAGGAGTGCGCGGCTCAAGTCCTCGACGACCCAGAAGCGCCCGATCAGGATCCCGAGCGGCAGGCCGATCAGGATCGTGATCCCGTAGGCGAGGAACATGTGGCCGAGCGTGGCGCCGACCTGCCCCGTCCACACGCCGCGGCTCCACATGCTCGCGAACGAGTCCCAGACCGGCCCGGGGCCCGGCAGGATGTAGTCCTCGAAGCGGTGCGAGCCGAGGGTCCAGGCGGTGTACAGGCCCACGAGCGCGAGCAGGAAGAGCAGGGCTCGGAGGAGCAACCGCCACGTGCTCCGCGGGCTCCGGCGGCCCGGCTCGCTGCCGGAGCCCGCGGGTCCGACGACTGCCGCGACGTCCGTCTCCGTACGCGGGTCGTCGATGGTCGTCATCGCGGGTCGCTTCCTCCTACTTCGACACGACGAAGAGCGCGGCCGTATTGGCGGGCGCCTTCTTGATGAAGCCGGACTGCTCGAGGAGCGGGAAGAGCTTCGACCAGCTCCGGACGTCCCGCGGCGTGATCTTCCGCAGGTTCGCCGACATCTTCTTCAGGTAGAGCACGTCGCCGACGACCTCGAGCTGCTCGGCCGGAATCCCGCTGATCTCGGACGCGACCTCGTTCACCTCCTTCGAGTTCCGCCGGTACCGGTTCCAGGCGTTGCTCGTCGCCGCGATCAGGTCCTTGACGAAGCGCGACGAGGGCGCGTTCTTGATGAACGTCGTGCGGGCGATGTAGCCGCCGTTCACCACGGCGGGATCGCCGAACGCCTTCAGGAACGCGTCGTGGACGCTGTAGATCGCCTTGAACTTCTTGCTCTGGAGGAGCGGGTACGTCGTCGGCGCCTCGATGAACGCAGCGTCGACCCGCCCGAGCGACAGCTCCTGCGCCGCCGCGTCGGTCTGCTTGAGCTTGAAGTACGTGCGGATGTTCTCGCCGGTCGCCGCGATGATCGCAGCCTCCTCGGAGCCGAAGCGGGTGGAGAGCGGCGAGATCGCCACCCTCTTGCCCTCGAGGTCGCCGAGGGTCTTGTAGGGCGAGTTCACCTTGACGAGGATCTGCGGCCCGATCACCCAGCGGGCCAGTGGGAAGAACATCCGCACCTGAACGCGGTAGCGGTCGGTCACACGCGGGATGAAGGACGGCGGTGTCGTGATCACGTTGCACTGCCCGGCGCCGAAGGCCGGCAGCTGCGTCGTCGCGTCGAGCACCTTGAAGTTGACCTTGTAGGGCTTCCGAGCGAAGTACGTGTCCTTCTTCGCCATGACGTAGTCGAAGATCGGATGGAAGGGGATGTCGATGCAGACCGTGTACGTCGGCTGCCCGGCACGCTCGGCCTTCCCGGGCGACACCGCGGCGGTCAGCGACACGGCGATCGCGACGGCGACCGCCGCGACTGCCACTACGAGCTTGCTGCTCAGCTTCATCGAGAACCTCGGATCTGTAGGACGTCGGAGAGGTGGAACGGGGGGGCCGCTGGGCTAGCTCATGACACCTCCTCGCTCAGCCGCACCTGGTAGCCGAGGGTGACGTCGGAGACGTGACGCTCGGTCGCCAGGGAGACCCGGTCGCCCGGGAGCAGGGCACGGTCGAAGAGGATCGGCTCGTCGGCTGCCGAGAGCGTCAGCCGCTCGCTGAGGAGGGCTGCCGTGCCGGGCTCCTCGTCGAGCAAGTCCGCCTCGTGCGGGGAGAGGGCGATCGCGCGGATCCACTCCTGCGCGCGGGCGATCTCGAGGCCGACCTGCTCGTGGAGGTGGTTGTAGAGCGAGACGTCGCTGAGATCGACGCCGTCTAGGACGTCCGCCAGCCACGGCTGCAGCTGCGAGTACTGGTACACGATCGGCTCGGCCCCGACGAAGCGAAGGCGCTCGATCGCGTAGACGGCCTCTCCGGGGGGAAGGCGGAGGAGCTCGGCCACGCGGGGGTGAGGCCGGACGAGCTTGCGGCCGAGCACCCGCGTCTTCAGCTCGAGCCCCTGCGCCGTCATCTCCTGGGCGAGGCTGCGCAGGTTGCCCATCGCGTAGCGGATCCGCGTCGGTGCGACGAACGTGCCGAGCCCGTGGCGGACGACGACAAGCTCCTCCTGCTCCAGAAGCTGGAGCGCCTGGCGGACGGTCATCACGGTGACGCCGTACTGCTCGCCGAGCTCGCGCTGGGTCGGGAGCCGCTCGCCCACGGCGAGGTCGGTGCTCGCGATCTTGTCCCTCAGCTCGCGGTAGATGCGGAGGTAGTGCGGTGTGCGCCGCTCGAGCACGTCCATGGTCACCGGCCACGTGTTCTAGAAGACTAGTCAGCCATGTATATTGCCTCCGCCTCCGCCTTGTCAAGGACTCGGCCGGGCGTCGGCGCGTATCGTCTGCCGCGCCCCGACCCGTGAGGGGTTTCAAAATCGCGGTTCGATTCATGCTGCGGCTCGGTG
>JBHEMU010000054.1:0-3919 GCA_046262415.1 Gaiellaceae bacterium
ACCCAGGGGTTCCCCCGTAGGCCCCCTCCTTCTCGTGGTCGCAGTGGAGGTCTCGCGCCTGGCCTCCCGCCGAAGCAAGTTCGGCTCCGGCCACGCCGGGTTGTGCAGGAAGAGCTCGCCTGGCCTAGTCCTGGACTCGGAAGCGTGATACTTGCTCTCGGCCGACGTTCGTCCAGAGGAGGCAGACTGTCTTCAGCCGAGGGGGCTCGAACGTTCCGCGTCGCGGGGGCCGCGTACGACTGCTTCATGGGTCGCTACTCGGCGCCCCTCGCAGTTGCCTTTGCCGACGCGGTCGGGGTCGCTCCCGGGGAGCGCGTGCTCGACGTCGGCTCGGGGCCCGGGGCGCTGACCGAGGAGCTCGTCAGGCGCGTCGGCGCGAGCGCCGTGGCCGCGATCGACCCATCCGAGCCCTTCGTCGAGGAGTGCTCGCGGCGCAACCCCCGGTGTGGACGTGCGCCTCGGCACGGCGGAGGTGCTGCCCTTTGCGGACGGCGCCTTCGACGCGGCCCTCGCTCAGCTCGTCCTTCACTTCGTCTCCGACCCGGTCGAGGCCGCGAGCGAGATGCGGCGGGTGCTGCGGCCCGGAGGGAGGGCGGCCGCCTGCGTCTGGGACTTCGCCGGGGGGATGCGGATGCTGCGGCTGTTCTGGGAAGCCGCGCTCGCCCTCGACCCTTCGGCGCCGGACGAGGCTTCGACCCTGCGCTTCGGACGGGACGGCGAGATCGCGACCCTGTTCACGGAGACGGGCCTGCGCGAGGTGAGCAGCGGCGCGCTCGAGGTCGAGACGCACTACGACGGCTTCGCCGACCTCTGGGCCGGCTTCCTCTCGGGTTCCGGCCCGGCCGGCGCGTACTGCGTCTCCCTGTCGCCGCAGCGACAGGAGGAGCTTCGCGAGGAGCTGAGCCGCCGACTCGGCGATCCGCCCGGCCGGTTCGTGCTGACCGCCCGCGCGTGGTACGCAATCGGCAGCTCATAGGCCGCCGCGCGCTCCTCCGCGGTCGGCTGTTCAGCCGCTCCCGACCGCCGCGGCGGCGCGAGACGTCTGCGTGGCCACCTTGAACTCGCCCACGCTCACGACCTCGCCGCCGACCGATCTCGCCGCCTCACCGCGCAGCAGGCTCGCCGCGACGCGGCTGGCCGTCATCGCCGCGTGGCTGTCCCAGAAGGTGATCGCCATGGCTCTGTCCCCTTCGCAGTCCAGCAGGAAGTAGGTCTCCCGAAGACCTTCCGCCTCGCCGATCCGCGCCAGCGCCTGGGCGAAGCTCGCTTCCGCTTCGGACTGCTGGCCTTCCGGTATGTCGTAGATGCTCACTCGCGCAAACACCGCATCACCCCGCTCCGAGTAGGTACCGGAGGATACGTCAGCCGGACGCCGGGTTGGCGCCGACGACCGCGTAGGCTTGGGAAGTGGTCAGGCCCGGGACGCGAGCCGCGGAGCGACTCGGGGTCCGCTGCGCGATCGTCCGGGCGACCTAGTGGATCGACCGCGGGCGCTGCGGGCGACGCTGCGGACCGGGATCCTGATCGGGCTGGCCCTGGACGTCCCGCTGGTCGCTCCCCTCGTGCGCGCCGTCACGCGCGAGCCGCGGGCCGAGGCAGTGACCGTCGACGGCGTTCCCTCCGAGATCACGATGCCCGGCGGCGAGGGGCCCTGGCCGGCGTGGATCTTCGTCACCGGCGCCCACCCCGAGCGCAGGCGCGAGCCGATCGTGCAGCGGCTGGCGCAGGCACTCGCCCGCGCCGGCTACATCGTGCTCGTTCCCGATCTCCCCGGGCTCGGACAGGGCGAGATCAACGCCCGGACGCTCGACTCGGCCAATGCCGCAGTCGACTTCATGCTCCGGAGATCGGACGTTCGAGGCGGCCGCGTGGGGCTCTGCGGGGCGTCCACCGGCGCGAGCGTCGCGCTGCTCGCCGCGGGGCGGCCAGAGACTGCCGACCGCATCTCGGTCGTGGCCGCGATCAGCCCCTGGGCGGACCTGGCGAAGATGGTCTGCCTCGCCACCACTCGCTCGTATCCGAGCGGCGACGGCTTCGAGCCGTACCCGGCGGCCCCCCTGCTCAGGCGAGTGGTCGCGCGGTCGATGCTGGCCACCCTCGGGGCCGGGGACGAGCGGAATCGGCTGCTCGCGGAGGTTGGAGACATCACGCGTGAGGACGGAGATCCTCTCGAGCGCCTCGCGCTCGTCGACCTCGACGGCCTCGGACCGGAGGCGCGGGCGATCGTCAGGCTCCTCACGAGCTCCGATTGCTCCGGCTTCCGCAGCCTCTGCGAGGCGCTCCCGGACGGGACTGCCGCTCTCCTCGACGCGATGTCGCCTCTTCGCACTGCGGCGTCGGTCCGCGCTCCTGTGGAGCTCGCGGTGCCCCTCGGCGACCCGTACTTCCCGCCGGGCGAGGCGGAGACTCTGGCCGGGGCCCTCCGCAACGTCCGCCTGACCGTGACGTCGACGCTCGACCACACGCGGCCGATGCTCTCTCGCGCGCGGCCGCGCGCCTTCGCCCGCTTCAGCGGCTTCGTCCGCCGCGGTCTCGCGGCCGGCTACCAACCCGCTCCTTCCGGTCAGAGGGCGTCGGCGAACATCGCCCGGTAGTGGCGGTACCAGTCGCTCTGGAAGCGCTCCTCCGGATCGTGGCGCCGTTTCTGCCGTAGGAACTCGGTGAACTGCGGGTAGCAGGCCTCGACCTGCTCGCGCCGCGCCCAGCGATGGTAGGTGAGGTAGTACTTGCCGCCGTGCTCGATCGCCAGATCGATCAGGCGGCGGAACGCCTCGGCGGAGCGCTCCAGGCCCTCGGGCGAGTGCCGCGTGCAGAGGTTGAAGATGACACAGGCCCAGCGCTCGGTCGCCCAGGCGAGGAACGACTCGTCGTCGCGCTCGACGAGCCTGATCGTGCCGTAGATGCAGTTGACCTGGTTTGCCCGGAAGTCCTCGGCCACGGCCGCCATGAAGTCCGCCAGGCGGTCGCGCGGCACGTAGAGCTCCGAGATCATCTCGGTGGAGGGCCCCTGGGCCTGCGTCACCGTGTCGACCCAGGTGTGGTAGCCGTCGGTGTAGTGGGCGAACTGCTGGGCGTCCGAGTAGTAGAGCTGACCGGCGGTGGCCAGGTAGTGCGTCGAGTACTGCCTGAAGGCCTCCGACTTGTCGGTGTGCGCGAGGTAGAGCAGCCGCTGCCAGTCGGCCTGCGAGAGCGCGCGCTGGTCGGTGGGCAGCGGGCCCGAGTGCTCGAGCGGCCGGTAGCAGGAGAAAACTCCGCGGCGCATGAAGTCATCCGACCTCTCGTCGGACGCGAACTGGAAGTCGCCGTAGAGGAAGCCGTCGCGGATCCGCTCCTCGAACAGCGGCATCAGCTCGTCGATCGGCCGCACGTCGACCACCCGCTCGAGCACCCTCCGTTGCAGCAGTCGCAGCTTTGCCGAGTGGACGCAGCCGAAGAGTCCGTAGCCGCCGGCCACGAGCCGAAAGAGCTCCCCGTTCTGCTCGCGGCTGCAGGTACGCGCCTCGCCGTCGGGCGTGACGAGCACCAGCGACTCGACGTCGCCGACGAACGGCCGCATCGTCAGCCCCCGGCCGTGGACGTTGGCGGCAATCGCTCCGCCGATCGAGAGGCGGTCGGCTCCCGTCTGCTTCTGGGCGATCCCCCACTGCGGCTCCTGCCCGAGCTGCTCGGCCGCGAGGTGCGCGGCCAGCTCCGGCCACTGGATGCCGGCCTCGACTTCGATCGTGCCGTCGTCGCAGTCGAAGTCGAGGACCCGCGCCAGCCCGCGCGTATCCAGGAGCACTCCCCCGGCGCAGAACTGCTGGCCGCCCATCGCATGGCGGCCTCCGGCGACCGCGACGGGCTTGCCCTCCTTCGCCGCCCGCCGGATCGCCTGCTGGATCAAGGCGAGCGAGGCGGCGTCGACGACCTCGTCGACGAC
>JBHEMU010000055.1:0-5156 GCA_046262415.1 Gaiellaceae bacterium
TCTGCACATGCCTCCCCAGGGCGCGCGCCCGCCTCCGTCTCGTTTCTCGACTCGAGACAGCACCGCCTGGTGACCTGACAAGCCAGCGACGTCGCCAACGATCGCGACCTCAGCCGCTTACTGCAGGATCCGGGTAGCTAGATCGTCTTGAACTGCTCGAACGGCTGCCGGCAGCCGTCGCAGTAGCGCAGCGACCGGCAGGGCGTGGGGCCGAAGATGTTCTCGAGGCGCGTCTCCGTCGAGCCGCAGTAGGGGCAGCGGAAGGCCCCTCGCTCGAGCTGGATCAGCTGCGGGGCGCCCGCGCCCCTCGGGGCCGGAGGGGCGAAGCCCGCGGCGCGGAGCTGCTCGCGACCCGCGGGGGTGATCCGGTCGGTCGACCACGAGTCGTCGAGCACGACGTCGACCTCCGGCTCGGCGCCGAGCTCGCTGATCCGGGCGGCGATCGCGTCGCGCATGTGCTCGAGCGCGGGGCAGCCGAGGAAGGTCGGCGTGAACTCGACGCGGACGCGCCCGCCCGAGACGGTCACGTCGCGGACGACGCCCAGGTCGACGATCGAGATCACGGGGATCTCCGGATCGGGGATCCCGGCGAGGGCCTCCCAGACGCTCTCCGCCGTTACCACGTCGCCCCCGGAACCGAACGGCGCACCATCGTCATCTCCTCCCACAGCTCCGCCCATTCCTCCCGGTGCGGGCTCCGCTCGACCGCGTCGACGGCGGGCCGGCCGGCCAGCTCCGACAGGCGACCGCGCAGGGCGCCGTCCAGGAGCCCGAGCGCGTAGGGCCACAGCTCGTCCACGGCCGCCGCGAACCGCGCCTCACCCTCGAGCCGCTCGGCCCACATCCGGGCGTGCATGCGGTGGTAGGCCTCCTCGCGGTCGATCTTCGCGGCGAGGCCGGCGACCGCCGCGTCGCCGGAGCCCTTCAGCGCCCCGATCCTGACCTCGTCCGCCAGCTCGTACAGATGGTGGCGCGCGATCGTCCGGGCCCAGTCGTCGGCGAGCCGGAGCTCGACCAGGGGCGAGCAGAGGTACTCGTCCGGCCGGCGGTCGAACGCGAGCTCGTCGGCCGTCGTGCCGAGCTCCTCGGCCACGAGCTGGTAGAGGGCGCGCGCGTGACCGATCTCGTTCTGGGCGATCGAGGAGAAGGCCACGTCCTCCTCGAGGAAGGGGGCGATCCCCGTCCACTCCGAGTTGCGCCAGCCGAGGACGAGCTCGTCGTCAGCGATCGGCAGCAGGAGCCGTGCCCGCTCGCTCACGTGCCTCCCTCAGCTTGACCTTGAGCGGATAGCCGTCGACGCGGTGGTAGTTCTTCTCCAGCTCGTCGACGAACTCGTGCACCTCGTGCACCGCCTGGCGCGGGACGACCCAGAGGGCGGCCGACTCGCCACGCCGGCCGTACTGCTCTCGCGCGTACGCGTCCGCGAACGCCTCGTTCGGTGCGTCGACCGAGCCCGCGTGCTGGAAGGGCTGGCCCTTCCGCTCCTGCCGGAACACCTCGTAGATCAAGCCGCTTCGGCGAGCACGACCTGACGCACCCACGCCGAGTTCTCGCGGGCGGTCCGCCGCAGGTCGAGCCGCTCCTCCGTGCGGGGGCCGTGCCCGGTGACGACGTGCCGTAGCTCGGCCCAGTCGGGCTCGGTGTACTCCCAGACGCCGTCGTCGCGCTTGCGGAGCTTCGGGTCGGGGACGGTGAGGCCGAGCTCCCAGATCTGCGGCACGTAGCCGTCGAGGAACTGCTGGCGGGCCTCCTCGTTGCCCTGGCTCTTGATCCGCCAGCGGAACATCGGGTCCTCCTCGGCCGCGATCGGGTTGCCGTGGAACTGCATCAGCGGCCCCCACCAGCGGTCGAGCGCCTCCTGCACGAGCTCCCGCTGCTCCTCGGTGCCGAGCATCATCGTCAGGATCACGTCGCGCCCGTGGAGGATGTGGAACGACTCCTCCCAGCAGATCTTCTTCATGATCCGCGCGTACGGGGCATAGGAGCACTTGAGCAGCGCCTTCTGGGAGATGATCGCGGCCGCGTCGACGAGCCAGGCGATCACGCCGACGTCGCCCCACGTCCGCGTCGGGTAGTGAAAGACGTTGTGGAACTTGGCCTTGCCCGAGATCAGGTCGTCGAGACAGGCCTCGCGCGGCTTGCCGAGATCCTCGACGACCCGGTAGATCAGCTGCGCGTGGCCGACCTCGTCCTGCACCTTCGCCGTCAGCGCCAGCTTGCGCTGGAGCGTCGGGGCGCGGAGGATCCACTCGCGCTCGGGAAGAACGCCCATGAGCTCGGAGTTGCCGTGCATCTCGATGAACTTGATCAGCAGCCGGCGGTACTCGTCCGGCATCCAGTCGTCGGTCTCCACCTGCCCGCCGGACTGCACGTACTCCAGGAATTCCTGCTCGGTCACGTGGCCTCCCACCCGAACGATCGTTAGGTTACGAATCTAGCATGCCCACGCGCCGCGCCGAGCTGACGCGACAGGCCGCCAGGCTCTTCGCCGAGAAGGGCTACCACGGCACCTCGATCGGCGACCTGGCCGAGGCGATGGGGGTGCAGAAGGGATCGGTCTACCACCACATCGACTCGAAGCAGCAGCTCCTCCGCGAGCTCGCGGCCGAGGGCGCTGCGGCGTTCCACGCGGGGCTCGACGAGATCGACGAGCGGCTCCGGGCGACCGAGAAGATCCGCCTCGCGCTCCGCGCGCACCTGGAGGTCGTCGCCCGGCAGCTCGACGTCGCCACCGTCTTCGTGCGCGAGTGGCGCTACCTCGAGCAGCCGGCCCGCGACGCGTTCCTGGCCGAGCGGCGGCGCTACGAGGCCCGCCTCGGCGACCTCTTCCGCGAGGGTCGCGAGCTCGGCGAGCTGCGCTCCGACCTCGATGACGCCGCCGCCGTCCTGCTCTTCCTCTCGGCCTCGAACTGGGCCTACACGTGGCTGCACCCCGGGCGGGAGACCGGGACGATCGCCGACCGCTTCTACGCGCTGCTCGTGGACGGGATGCGGGGCTACGCGACCCCCTGACGCTCCGCTGCTTCGGCGGCTCCCTCGTCGCCGGCCGCGAGCCGCTCTGCCGCGACCCAACCCGCCTGGAAACGCGTCGTCGCTCCGAGCCCGTCCATGAGATACTTGACCTGGCGCTGCACGGTGCGGAAGCCGACGCCCAGCTGGTGTGCGATCGCCTTGTCCTGGAACCCGGCTGACAGCAGCGCGAGGAGCTGCCGGTCGGCCGTCGTCCAGTCAGCTCGCCCCCCGACCGCGATGTCTCTCTGGCTTCCGAACCGAAGCGGTGCCGCCCGCTCCCACAGCGTCTCGAAGAGCACAACGAGCGCCTCGAGCAGCGGTGACGGATGGACGAGGAGCGCATCCTCCACGCCGGGCTCGTCGAGCCTGAGCGGGATGATCGCCAGGCGCCGGTCGGCGATGACGAGCTTGATCGGGACCTGGTCGAGCATGCGGGCCTCCTCGCCGGCCTCTGTCAGCTCGGCGAGGATCTCGAGGTAGCCGCTGTGCCTGAGGGCATCGCGGTCGTAGATCGCGCGGTGGGCGACGCCGCGGCGAAGGAGGTCGAGCTCGATCTCGGCCGCCGAGCGATCATCCGACGCATACGGCGGCGTGTCGAAGCCGATGATCTCCCGCTTCGCCGTCCTCTGGAGCTGGATCGCCCGCTGCGCAACCGCCTTCTGGCCGGAGATGACCTCGACGAGCGTCGGCGGGCTCGTCGACTGAAGTCCCTTGCGAAACTCGGTCGCCAGCTCCGCCGCCGCCAGGCGCGCCCGCTCGAGCTCCTCCTGCTTGCGCAGGATCAGGACTTCGAGCGCGACGTCGGGAGCAGCCGCCATCAGCCGCTGCGGTGTCTCGGCCGAGCGGCTGACGAGGCCCTTTGCCTCCAAGGACGAGAGCACGCGCTGCAGCTGCGCCCGCGGAAGCTCGATCTCCCTCGCGAGCTCGGCGGTCGTCACGCCGGGCCGCGCGAGCAGCTCGCGATAGGCACGCTCCTCCGCCTCGGGAATCCCCACGGCCTCGAGCACGAGCGACGTGATCGGGCGCGCGCTGGCCATTGGTGGAACTTTACGCCCGTGGCGCAAACTCCCTCGGGCGATCCGTTTCCCCTCTCTGCCGGCTGGGGAATACTCAACGAAAGGGAGGAGGTCCGGATGGGCAGGAACGTCGCTCGGCTCAGACTCGCGGGGATACTGCTGGCGGTCGTCGTGATCTCGTCGATCACGGCCGGAGCGGCTGGCGGGAGCGCGAAGTTCCGATCAAGTCTCTCGGCCGTGGAGTTGCTGACGGCGGCAGGGCCGTCCACCTCCGGGTGCTCGGTGATTGCGGCCGTGAGCCTCGCCTCGCCCTCGTCGGCGCTGTGCCTTCCAACCGGAATCGCGCCGCTCCGTCCTTCCGGCCGGGAGGAGGCGCCCGATGCGCCCTGCGTCCCGGTTCCGTCGGTCAACAAATGTCCGGACTGGACCTCGACCTACGACGGACCAGCCGGAGACGGAGACGGGGCCGGCGGCGACTTCGTCACCGGCCGCGTCTCGGCTACTAGCCCGGATGGGCAGACCGTGTACTTCGCGGGAGGCAGCGATCGCGATGCTGGTGCCAGCTCCGACTACGACTACATCGTCGCCGCGTTCGACACCGCGACCGGAGCGCAGCGCTGGGTGGCCCGTTACGGAGGTCCTACTGCTTTTCCGCAGCTCGTGACCCGAGCGCTGACGCTGAGCCGCACGGGGTCGACCCTGTTCGTGACCGGCGTCGCCTACGACGCGGACATCTCGTCCTCGGGCATCGCGACCGTCGCCTTCTCCGCGCAGACGGGGGCACAGCTCTGGGCGACGCTGTTCCTCGAGCCCTCGAGCAGCGCAGAAGGAAACGACGTCACCGTCAGCCCGGACGGGAGCCGGGTCTTCGTGACGGGACAGGTCTGGGGTCGGAATCCGGACGACTCGCCCCGTTCGCAGGCTGTAACGGTCGCCTATAACGCGGCGACCGGCGCTCAGGTGTGGCTCGCACGCTATCCGGGGAATCCCGGCGAGCGCACGCTCGCCTTCAGAGCGGCGGCGAACCCCGACGGAAGCCGCGTCTACGTGGCGGGCGGCAAGATCAACGCGGAGGGATACAACGCCGACGTGATCCTGCTGGTGTACGACCCGGTCACGGGTGCGCTC
>JBHEMU010000056.1:0-15491 GCA_046262415.1 Gaiellaceae bacterium
GCTGTACACGCACGTCAGCGACTCCCGTCGCCGCGAGCTCTACTTCCAGGCGCACCCGCACGCGCGGCGCCGCTGACAACTGACTGGCGACGCGATCGCGCGCACGGGCGCGTGAGCCGGCTACCGCCAGACGCAGACTTCACGGAGCTCGGCTCAGCGCTCGAGCCCTGACCGCGGGCGAGGAGCTGCTCGTCTCGATCCTACGCGCTACGAGGACAACCTAGCGACCCGCCGTCGGCTTCTTCTTCAGCACGGCCGCGACCCGGCCGGCGGCGTTGCGGAACTCCTGCTCCTGCCGGTCGTCGTCGGCGAGCCCGGCCAGCAAGGTGATCGTGTCTCGGTGGGGCGAGCCGTTCTTGAGGCAGACCACAGCGAGGCGGCGGACGGCCTGGTTCGGATCGGCCGTCGCGAGCTGGTGCAGGAGCGCGCGCAGCGTGTTCACCGGGGCAGGCCCGTCCCGGGACAGGAGCTCGAGCGACACGAGCGCGGAGCCGCGGCAGGCCGGGCTCTCGTCCTCGAGCCCGCGCCGCAGCAGCTCCAGCTTCTGGCGGAAGCGGAACTGGCCGATCGCGCGATAGGCGACCGCACGCTCGCGGTAGTCCTTGCTGCGGATCGCCGACTCGAGCTCGTCCGCCCAGTCGAGGCGAAGCTGGGCGAGCTCCTTCTCCGCGCCGCGCTGAGCGAAGGCGTCCGCCTCCGCCGCAGCCTCGGCCAGCGTCACGCGACCGAGGTGAGCGAGCGCGTTCCCGGCCCGACGTAGCGCGCCGAGGGCCGGATCAGCCGGCCGGTGCGCTTCTCCTCGAGGATGTGCGCCGACCAGCCGGCCACCCGCGAGCAGGCGAACATGGCCGGCGTCAGTTCCGGCGGGATCTCGGCGACGTCGAGGACGACGGCCGAGTAGAACTCGACGTTGGTCGCGATCACGTAGTCGGGCTTGCGGAGGCGCAGCTCGGCCAGCGCGGCCTCCTCGAGTGCCTCGGCGACCTCGAAGCGGGCCGAGCCGAGCTCCTGCGCGGTCCGCTTCAGGATCCGTGACCGGGGATCCTCGGCCCGGTAGATGCGGTGGCCGAAGCCCATGATCTTCCCGCGCCGATCGAGGAGGTCCTTCACGTACGCCTCGGGGTCGCCCGTCGAGGCGACTTCGTCCAGCATCGGCAGCACGCGCGCCGGCGCGCCGCCGTGGAGGGGGCCGGAGAGCGCGCCGACGGCCGCCGACATCGCCGCGCCGCAGTCCGCCCCGGTCGACGCGGTGATCCGCGCCGTGAAGGTGGACGCGTTCAGCCCGTGCTCGGCGGTGCAGATCCAGTAGGTGTCGATCGCCGTGACGTGGGCGGGGTCGGCCTCGCCCCGCCAGCGGAGCAGGAACTTCTCCGCCGCGGTCTCGCCTCCGGCGGCGACGTCGTCCGGCGCCGGCTCGCGGCCGTCGGCCACCGCCGCGGACTTCGCGACGATCGACATCATCTGGGCCGAGAGGCGGGCCAGGTCGTCCCTGGCCTGCTCGTCGTCGATGTCGACCAGCTTCCGGAGGCCCCACTCCGAGGAAAGTCGCGCCGTCTCGGCCTGGAGGTCGCTCGGCGCGTCGCCGCTGAGGCTCTTCGGCTCGTACGGCTCGGCGTCGGGCATGCCGGGCTCCGGCTGCTCGTCCACGAGCAGGCCCCAGACCTTCTCGTACGGGAGCTGGCCGACGAGCTCCTCGATGTCGACGCCGCGGTACCGGAGCGCGCCGCCCTCACGATCGGGCTCGGCGATCTCCGTCTCGAAAGCGACCACGCCCTCGAGGCCCGGCTTGAAGTCACTCATGGGACGGAGCGTACCGGGCGCCGGTAGAGTCCCGCGCCGATGGGCCACCGCGTCACATTGATCCCCGGCGACGGCACCGGCCCCGAGCTGACAGAGGCGACGCGCCGCGTCCTCGAGGCGACCGGTGTCGCCTTCGATTGGGACGTGCAGCAGGCCGGCGTCGACGCGATGGAGGCCAACGACGGCAACCCGCTCCCCGACCACGTGCTCGAGTCGATCCGCGAGAACGGGGTCGCCCTCAAGGGCCCGATCACGACGCCCGTCGGCAGCGGCTTCCGCTCGGTGAACGTGGGGCTACGGAAGAGTCTCGACCTCTACGCGCAGGTCCGCCCCTGCAAGAGCTACCCCGGCGTGCGCAGCCGCTTCGAGGACCTCGACCTCGTGATCATCCGGGAGAACACCGAGGACCTGTACGCGGGGATCGAGTTCGAGCAGGGCACCCCGGACGCGACGGAGCTGATCGGCTGGATCGGAGCCCACGGCGGGCGCATCCGGCCCGATTCGGGGGTGTCGATCAAGCCGATCTCGATCGAGGGCACGCGCCGGATCGTCCAGTTCGCCTTCGACTACGCGCACGGAAACCACCGCCGGAAGGTGACCGCGGTGCACAAGGCGAACATCATGAAGTTCAGCGACGGCCTCTTCCTGCGCGTCGCGCGCGAGGTCGCCGCCGAAAACCCGGACGTCCAGTTCGACGACCGGATCGTGGACAACATGTGCATGCAGCTCGTGCAGCGGCCCGAGGAGTACGACGTGCTCGTGCTGCCGAACCTCTACGGCGACATCGTCTCCGACCTCTGCGCCGGCATGATCGGCGGCCTCGGCCTCGCCCCGGGCGCGAACTTCGGCGCCGACGTGGCGGTGTTCGAGCCCACGCACGGGTCGGCGCCCAAGTACACGGGCCAGAACAAGGTCAACCCGATCGCGCAGATGCTCTCGGGCATGCTGATGCTCCGCCACCTCGGGGAGACCGCGGCGGCGCAGCGCCTGGAGCTGGCGATCGCCGAGCTGATCCGGGAGGGCGACAGCGTCACGTACGACATGAAGCCGACGCGCGACGACCCGACCGCGGTCGGCACGAGCCAGGTCGCGGACGCCCTGATCGAGAAGCTGCACTTGGCGGTCGCGACATGAGGCGGAAGATCACCGTCGTCGGAGCCGGCAACGTCGGCGCCACGTGCGCGCAGGAGCTGGCGCGGCGCGACTACGCCGACGTCGTCCTCGTCGACATCATCCCGAACTACCCGCAGGGCAAGGCGCTGGACCTGAACCAGGCCGGCTCGGTGCTCGGGTACGAGCCGTCGATCACCGGCGCGAACGGATACGAGGAGAGCGAGGGCTCCGACGTGATCGTGATCACGGCGGGCAAGCCTCGGGCTCCCGGCATGAGCCGCGACGACCTCGTGGCGACCAACGAGGCGATCGTCTCCTCGGTGACGAAGGAGGCGGTCCGCCGCTCGCGCGACGCGATCCTCGTCGTCGTCTCGAACCCCCTCGACGCGATGTGCCACGTCGCCAAGGCGACCTCGCGGTTCCCCAAGCAGCGGGTGGTCGGAATGGCGGGCATCCTCGACACGGCCCGCTTTGCGGCGTTCATCGCCTGGGAGGTCGGGTGCTCGGTGAAGGACGTGCAGGCGACCGTGCTCGGCGGTCACGGGGACCAGATGGTCCCCGTCGTCTCGGCGACGACCGTCGGCGGGGTGCCGCTCGAGCAGCTCGTCCCCCGGGGGCGGCTGACGAAGATGGTCGACCGGACGCGGAAGGGCGGCGGCGAGATCGTGAACCTCCTGGGCACGTCCGCGTGGTATGCCCCGGGAGCGGCCGCGGCGCAGATGGTCGACGCGATCTGCCTCGACGAGAAGCGCGTCCTGCCCTGCACCGCCTACCTCGAGGGCGAGTACGGCGTCCGCGGTCTCTACATGGGCGTGCCCGTGAAGCTCGGTTCCGCCGGCGTCGAGGAGATCGTCAAGCTCAAGCTGTCCGCGGACGAGAAGCGCTGGTTCCGTGAGTCCGCCGCCGCCGTCCGCGAGGTCGTCGGCGTGCTCAAGAAGAAGTAGTGCCCGAATGGACCTGGGGCTGAAGGGTCGCACGGCGATCGTCTGCGGCGCCTCCTCGGGGATGGGCCTGGCGATCGCGGAGGCACTCGCCGGCGAGGGTGCCGAGGTGGCGATGTTCGCGCGGCGCCGCGACCTGCTCGAGCGAGAGGCGGAGCGGCTGGGCGCCCTGCCCGTGCGCGGCGACGTGACGGTCCGGGCCGATCTCGAGCGGCTGGTCGAGCGCACCGTCGAGGCCTTCGGCGGCGTCGACATCCTGGTCAACAACGGCGGCGGCCCGCCCCGGACGGCGGCGATCGGACTCTCGGACGAGGCAGTCGAGGGAGCGGTCGAGCTGCTGCTCCTCTCGGCGATCCGGCTGACCAACCTGTGCCTGCCGCACCTCGCGCGCAGCGGCCACGGCCGCGTGATCACGATCACGTCGAGCTCCGTCAAGCAGCCGATCGACAACCTGGCCCTGTCGAACGCGATCCGCCCGGGGGTGATCGGCTGGTCGAAGACGCTGTCGCGAGAGGTCGGCGCCGACGGCGTCACCGTCAACGCGATCGCACCGGGCCGGATCGACACCGAGCGCCTGCGCGAGATCTACGCCGGCGGGCGGACGCCCGAGGAGGACCTGGCGGAGATCCCGCTGGGACGCTTCGGGTCGCCTCGTGAGGTCGCCGACGTGGTCTGCTTCCTCGCCTCGGTCCGCGCGGCGTACGTCACCGGCGCGCTCGTCACGGTCGACGGCGGGCTGACTCGGGGCCTGCTCTGATGCGCGGAGCCCTGCGCCCGACCAGGCTCGTCGCGCTGGTCGTGCTCGCGGCCGGACTGCTCGCCGCCGTGCTCTGGCTGATCCCCTCCGGCCACTACCTGCTGCTACCCGACCCGGCCCGACCCGTCGACCCGCTCGTCCGCGTGCCCGGGGAGAAGGAGGGGGAGGCCTCCCGCGGCAACGGCATCTACTTCGTCGCGGTGATCGAGCGGCGCGCCTCGGTGCTCGAGCGCCTGTTCCCCGGCCTCCGGGAGGGCTCGACCCTGATCCCGGCAGGGGCGATCTCGCCGCCGGGGGTTGACGACGCGGCCCGCCGCCAGGGCGACCTGCGCGAGATGAAGCGCTCGCAGTCAATCGCCGCCGCCGTGGCCCTGAAGGCGCTCGGCTACAAGGTGGTCGCCCGGCCGACCGGCGTGCTCGTCACCGGCGTCTTCGACGGCACGCCCGCGGTCGGGAAGCTGCAGCCCACCGACATCGTCGTGTCCGTGAACGGCCGGCCCGTTCGGACGCCCGGCGATCTCCGGCGCCTGCTGGGACGTCGTCGGCCCGGCGACCGGGTCCGGCTCGGCGTCCGGCGCGGCAAGGAGCTCCGCGAGGTCGTGGTGAAGACGGCCGCCGACCCGGCCGACGCCACGCACGCGATCATCGGGATCCAGATCGGGCAGGCCGCGGACATCAGGCTCCCCCTCGCGGTCACCATCGACGCCGGCGGGGTCGGCGGCCCGTCGGCCGGCCTCGCCTTCGCCCTCGACGTGATGGAGGAGCTCGGCCGCGACGTCGACCGCGGCTACCGCGTCGCCGCGACCGGCGCGATCGACCTGCACGGCAACGTGGGCCAGATCGGCGGCGTCCGACAGAAGACGTACGGCGTGCGCGAGGCCGATGTTGACATCTTCCTCGTGCCGGCTGGGAAGAACGCCACGGAAGCGCGTCGCCACGCGGGCGGCGTCCGGGTGATCGCTGTGAAGACCTTTCCACAGGCGTTGCGCGCGCTGGCAACACTGCCTCCGAAGGCATGAAAGATGCTGCTAATTGGCCTATTCGGCAACAGCCGCAAATAGCAGAATTTTCGGCCGCCTCCCACTTGCGCCAGGCGACCCGACCCCCGAAGATGCTCCAGGTTCCTCCGACCTGGGGCAGAGCAAAGGATGAAGATGAGCAAAAACGCTGCTGCAAGCTGCGACGATTGCTACTTCCGTCGAGCGGGCCTCTGCGCCCTCGTCCTCGCCGAGCCGTGCCCGACGTTCCGGCAGTTCTCGCGGGCCGGCCTCGAGCCGCCCCGGCACCCGGCGCTGGTGCCCCGGCCCGCCTCGCTGCAGGTGCCCTCGCCCGCCTACGCCGCGTAGACTGCCGCGGCGATGGCCCGCCGCGCGAAGCTCGATTTCCCCGACCGGCACGAGCGCACGGTGCAGCCCCGCCTCTGGATCTTCCTCGGCGGCCTCGTCCTCGTCGTCGCGTACCTGATCGCCTTCGCGCTCAAGAACAACGAGCGCTCCGAGGTCGACTTCGTCTTCTGGACGGCGCACACGTCACGCGTCTGGATCCTTCTGGTCAGCCTCGGGATCGGCCTGCTGGCCGGCGTGCTCCTCTCGCAGCTATACCGACACCGGCAGAACCGGCGCCGCCAGGCTCCGGACGAGCTCGCCCAGCCGCTCGACACCCCGGGCGATCTCGGCGGGTGACGCGAAGCTGAAGGCGAGGCGCGCGGAGCTGATCCCGCCTGCCCCGGCGTGGAAGTCCGAGCCGGGAACGAACGTGACGCCGTCCGCGGCCGCGCGGCCGAGCAGCTCGGCGGCGTCGATCTCCGGGTCGAAGTCGAGCCACAGGAAGTAGCCGCCCTCGGGCGTACTCCAGCGCGCGAAGGGCGCGAGGTGGCGTTCGAGTGCCTCGACCATGGCGTCGCGCCGCTCGCGGAGCAGCGAGCACACCAGCTCGAGATGCGGCTCGAGCAGACCGCGGCGGACGAACTCCCACACGGTCGCCTGCGCCAGGAAGGACGGCGCCAGGTAGGTCTGGGTCGCCCGCTCGCCCACCCCCTCGACCAGCTGCGCCGGCAGGATCGCGTACCCGACCCGTACCCCGGGCGCGACGATCTTCGAGAACGAGGACAGGTAGACGATCCCGTCGCCTCCCGCGAGCTCGTGCAGGGTCGGGGGCGGCTCGCCCTCGAAGCGGACCTGGCCGTACGGGTCGTCCTCGAGCACGAGCAGGCCGCGGGCCCGCGCCAGCTCGACGAGCCGCCTGCGCACGGACGCCGGGATCGTCCGCCCGCTCGGGTTCTGGAAGGTCGGGATCGTGTACAGGAACGCGGGGGCGAGCCCCTCGAGCGCCGCTTCGAGAACCTCGCGCTCGAGCCCGTCCTCTCCGAGCGGCAGCGAGAGCACCGGTGCGCCGATCCGCGCGAGCAGCTTCAACGGCCGGTCGTAGGTCGGAGCCTCGACGGCCACCGGCGCAGCCCCGTCCGCCAGGTGCTCGGCGAGCAGCGCGAAGGCCTGCAGGGAGCCGTTCGTGAGCAGCACGCGGCCCTCGTCGACGCCGTGCCGCTCGGCCACCCACGCGCGGAGCGGCTCGTAGCCGCCCACGGGCCCGTAGTTGAGGACGCGCTCTCCGTCCGCCGCGATCGCGGCGCGCGCGCAGTCGGCGAGCGCCTCCACCGGGAGGCACTCGGGCGGCGGAATGCCGCGCGCGAGGGCGATCGTCCCCATGGACTCAGTCTACGAGGGGGGTCGGCGAGCGTCGTTCGCACGGTCTGCGGCTGCTAGATGCTAGCTTTGTGTACATGAGTAGCCGCGTCGGAGTCGCCGAGCTACGGCAGAACCTGAGCCGTTATCTCAGGAGGGTCGAGCGCGGTGAACGGCTGCTCGTCACCGACCGGAACCGACCCGTGGCCGAGCTCGGCCCGCCGCCGACGACGGGCGCGGAGCTCGATCGGCTGATCGCCGAAGGTCGAGTGTCCCGCCCACTCCGCCGAGGGCTGCCCGAGCCCTTGCGACTCGACGGCGATCCCTACGCGCTGAGTCGGGCGCTCGACGAGATTCGCGGGGACCGCTGAGGGGTGGCGCTCTTCTACGCGGACGCGTCGGCGGTCGTCAAGCTCGTTCGGGACGAACCCGAGAGCAAGGCGCTGCGAGCCTTCCTCGCCGACGCGGACGTCGTCTCCTGTGAGCTGCTGCTGACCGAGGTCCCGCGTGCGATCAGGCGCGCTGCGGCCCACGACCCGCACCTCCCGCTCGAAACCTTGATCGCCCGAGCGGGAGAGACGCTCGACGCGCTCGCGCTGCTACCGCTCGGCACCGCGCTCCTCGCAGCCGCCGGTGCGCTCGCCGAGCCGGCACTCCGGGCCCTGGACGCGATCCATGTCGCTGCCGCCGCCGCGCTCTCACCACTCGATGCGCTCGTCAGCTACGACGAACGCCAGGCCGCCGCCGCGCGACTCGCGGGCATCCGGACCGTCGCACCGGGCGTCTGAGCCGTAGGGCCCAAGAGGGCAACGGAGTAACCGCCGATCCGGCCCGACGAGCCTAGCGAGCGGCCACGCTCGCGGCCTCGGCGGCGAGCCGGGCCACCTCGGTCGGCGTCGTCCCGACCCGGACGCCGCAGGCCTCGAGCGTCTCCTTCTTCGCCTGCGCCGTCCCGGACGAGCCGGAGATGATCGCGCCCGCGTGGCCCATCGTCTTCCCGGGCGGCGCCGTGAAGCCGGCGATGTACGCGACGACGGGCTTCGTCATCCGCTCCTGGATGAAGCGCGCGGCCTGCTCCTCCTCGTCGCCGCCGATCTCGCCGACCATGACGACGAGCTCGGTCTCCTCGTCGGCCTCGAATCGCTCGAGGATGTCGATGAAGGACGAGCCGACCACCGGATCGCCGCCGATGCCGGCGATGGTCGAGTTGCCGAGGCCGAGCTGCGTCAGCTCGTGGCCGATCTGGTACGTGAGCGTCCCCGAGCGGGAGACGAGCCCGATGCCGCCCTCGCGGAAGATCTCCCCGGGGATGATCCCCACGTTCGCCTTCCCGGGCGAGAGCGCGCCGGGGCAGTTCGGCCCCAGCATCGTCACGCCGCGCGGGCGGATGTACGTGTAGATCCGCAGCATGTCGTGGGCGGGCAGGCCCTCCGCGATGCAGATGACGGTGGCGATGCCCGCGTCGACCGCCTCGTAGATCGCGTCGCCGGCGAAGCGGGCCGGCACGAAGACCATGGCGGTGTTCGCCTGCGTGTCGCGCACGGCCGCCGAAACCGTGTCGTAGATCGGAACGCCCTCGAGCTCCTGGCCGCCCTTGCCGGGCGTTACGCCGGCGACCAGGTTCGTGCCGTACCGCCGGTTGCGCAGGCCGTGGAACGAGCCCTCGCTCCCGGTCAGACCCTGGACGAGAAGGCGGGTGTCGCGGTCGACGATGATCGCCATCAGTGGGACTCCAAGTCCTTCACCGCCCTGAGCAGGATCTTCGTATCGACCCACGCCGCGCCGTCCTCGATCGTGTGGTCGGCGAGCAGCCGGCGCACCTCGGCCGCCTCCGCGCCCTCGCAGCCGGTGCGCGCGAGCCAGGCGTCGAAGGGATGCCGCTTGACGCAGTACTCGACCCCCGCGACCTCCAGCCCGGCGGCGGCCAGGAACGACCGCCACTCGTCCTCGGTGTACGAGCGGACGTGAGTCGGATCGCGAAGCTTCTCGGCCCCCTCGATCTCCTCGCTCTCGAAGAGCGTGTCCTCGACGAGGACGAGCCGGCGGCTCACGCGTGCGAGCTCGCCGACGGCTCGCCGGACGTCGTCGAAGTGGTGCGCCGCGATCCGGGTCACGACGACGTCGAAGCTCCCGTCGGCGAAGGGGAGGTCCTCGGCCCGGGCGACGACGTCCGGCTCCATCCCCGGGGCGGCGTCGAGCGTGGTCACCTCCGCTCCGGCCCCGCGCAGCCGCCGCGCGACGTGACCGCCGCCGGTGGCCACGTCGAGCACGGTCACGTCCGGACCGGCCTCTGCCCACTCGACCAGGAGGTCGAGGTCGGTGCCCTCCATCTGCTCCACCGCCGCCCGGTAGGCGGGGCTGCGCGTGCTCCAGAGATCCGAGCTCACCGCGTCAGCTCCACCGCGCGCCTCGCCGCCTCGAGCATGGTCGGCTCGACGTGGAGGTTGGCCGGGGCAGCCTCGGCGAGCAGGCGGCGCCCCTCCTCCGCGTTCGTTCCGTCCAACCGGACGACGATCGGATCGTCGATCGTCAGCCGCGCGAGCGCCTCGAGGATCCCGCGCGCGACCTCGTCGCAGCGGGTGATGCCGCCGAAGATGTTGAACAGGATCGACTTCACCTGCGGGTCGGTGGTGATCACCTCGAGCGCGTCCACGACGCCTTGCGCGTCGCCGCCTCCGCCGAGATCGCAGAAGTTGGCGGGGCGCCCGCCGGCGAGCGCGATCACGTCGAGGGTGGACATGACGAGCCCGGCGCCGTTGCCGAGGATCCCGACCTCGCCGTCCAGCTTGACGTACGTCACGCCCTTCTGGCGCGCCAGCGCCTCGCGCGGGTCGGCCGCCTCCAGGTCGCGCATCTCGGCGATGTCGGGGTGCCGGTAGAGCGCGTTGTCGTCGACCGTGAACTTCGAGTCCAGCGTCTTCACCTCGCCCGAGGGGGTCACGATCAGGGGGTTGATCTCGCACAGCGTGGCGTCGCAGCCGACGAACGCGGCGTAGAGCTTGGCGACGATCGCGGAGATCTGCTTCTGCTCGCTCGGGTCGTCGATGCCGGCGCCGAAGACGAGCAGGCGCGCGTGGTAGGGCTGAAAGCCTTCGAGCGGATCGACGTGCAGCCGCACCAGGGCATCCGGATTCTCCGCCGCGACCTGCTCGATGTCGACGCCCCCCTCCTTCGTGAACATGAAGAGGGGCCGCTTGGCACCGCGGTCGAAGGTGACGGAGAGGTAGTACTCCCTCTCGATCTCCGAGGCCCGTTCGATCCAGACGCGGCGCACGACGTGGCCCCGGATGTCCATGCCGAGGATCGCGCCCGCCTTGGCCTCGGCGTCCGCGGGGTCGCCGGCGAGCTTGATCCCGCCCGCCTTCCCCCGCCCGCCGGTGAGCACCTGCGCCTTGACGACGACCTGGCCGCCGAGCTCCTCGGCCGCGCGGCGGGCCTCGGCGGGGGTGGTCGCCAGGCGACCCTCGGAGACCGGGATGCCGAACCGGCTGAACAGCTCTTTCCCCTGGTACTCGTAGAGGTCCACGGCGGCACCCTACTCGGTAGGCTCCCCCTCCCCTCCCCGAAAGGAACGGACATGAGCCACGACGACATGACGCTCGGCGACGACGAGATCCTGACGAGCGGAGCCGGTGGCGCCGCCGAGACGGGCGACGCGGACACCGACGACACCGACACGACGGACGCCGACGCCGACACGGACGACTCGGACGGCGACGCCGACACGAACGATACGTAGTGGATCGACCGGCAACGTTCGCCGGCTTCTGGCCCGCGATGAGCGGCGCCAGGGGGCGTCCTCGGTCGCCCCAATAGTTTCGACTATGGGGGCTCCTTGCGTCCTTCCCTGGCTTGCTCCTTGCGACCCAGAAGGGCGGCAACGTCACCGGCCGACCCACTAACGCGCTCGAGCTCTGCCTCGAGCCCGTCGAAGCGGGCGAGTTCCTCGACCGCTTCTGGGAGCAGCAGCCGCTCGTCGTCTCCCGGGCAGAGGAGGACCGGTTCGCCGACCTCCTCTCCCCCGACGACGTCGAGCGGCTCGTCTGCTCCGGTGCGCTGCGCACGCCGGCCTTCCGCCTCGTGAGGGCGGGCGGCCAGATCCCTCTGTCCGAGTACACGTCCGACATCCCCTGGCGACCAGGCGGGCTGACGGGCACAGCCGACCCCGGCCGCGTCGCGAGCCTGTTCGCGGAGGGGGCAACGATCGTCCTGCAGGCCCTGCACCACACCTGGCCGCCGCTCGCGGCCTTCTGCCGCGGGCTCGAGGCCGAGCTCGGCCACCCCGCGCAGGCGAACGCCTACCACACGCCGCGCCGCTCTCAGGGCTTCGGCGTCCACCACGACACGCACGACGTCTTCGTCCTGCAGGCGGCGGGCGAGAAGCGCTGGCTCGTCTACGAGCCGTTGCTGGAGCTGCCGCTCAAGCACCAGCGCCACTCGCCGGCTCTCGGCGAGCCCGGCCCGGTGACGCACGACCTGACGCTGCGCGCGGGCGACACGCTCTACCTCCCGCGCGGCTGGCTCCACGAGGCGCTCACGTCCGAGGAGGACTCCCTGCACGTGACGGTCGGAGTCACCCCCTACACCTGGATCGACGCGCTTCGGGCCGGCGTCGACGAGCTCGAGGACGATCCCGAGCTGCGGCGCGCGGTGCCCCTCGAGGGCGGCCCGTCGCCCGGGCTCGCGCCGCGGCTGGCCGCGCGCCTCGGCCCGGCGGACGTGGCCCGGCGGATGCGCCGGCGCCTGGTCGACACCCGCCGGCCGGTGCTGGAGGGCCAGCTCGCCGAGGCCCGGGCGGAGATCGCCGCCGACACGCTGCTGGAACGCCGGCCGACCGTCCTCGCCGACCTCGACGGGACGACGCTCGTGTTCGAGGGCAAGCGGGTCGCGTTCCCCGCGCGGGCCGGGCCCGAGCTGCGAGCCCTGTTCGAGGCGCGCGGGCCGCTCCGGGCCGCGGACCTGCCCGGCGACCTGAACGAGCCGGGCCGGCTCGTGCTGGTCAGGAGGCTCGTTCGGGAGGGCTTTCTGCGGCGTAGTGCCTCGGGTGGCTGAGCCCCGGCGCGCTGCACGTCAGCCGGGTCAGCTCGCCGTCCCGCCGGACCACGTCCGTCTCGTACGAGACCGAACGGGCCGAGAAGCGGACGCGCCAGCCCGCGCCGGCCCGCTCGATCGACTCGAGGGCGAGGTCGTCGAGCCCGGCGAGGCCGGTCGCGCTACGGACCGCGAGGTCGGCCGCCTGCACGGCGAACGGGTAGCAGGAGCGGCCGCGGAAGCGCTCGAGGTCGAGCCGGCGCTCGAGGTGGTCCTCGAGTAGCGCCAGGGCGTCTCCGGCCCCGACGCGGCCGAAGTAGAGCCCCTCCGGCAGCACGACGACGTTGCCGGCGAAGCGGTCGCCGCCCACGTGCGTCGACTGCCAGACCCAGCCGGGCTCCGCGAGCTCGCTGAGCGCGTCGTGCAGCGGCCTGCCGTACCGGGCGCAGCAGCGGTCGTGCTTGCCGTGCGTGCAGACGAGGAAGAGGGGGTGCCCGAGGGGTCTCCCCGGAGGCGCCGACTCCGTGAAGTCGACCCCGCGCAGGTCGTCGTAGCCCTCGACCTCGAGACCGTGGAGGAGCGGGTCGCGCTCGGACGAGCGGCAGGAGAAGACCGCGATGCCGGCCGCCCCGCGGCGCTCCCGGCGGCGGACGAGGAGGAGCTTCGAGCGCGGCAGCGCCGCCGCCTGCTCGCGCAGATGGGCCTTGACCTGGTCTGAGAGCCCGCTGCCGGCGAGCGCGTCGTGGCTCCAGAGTCCGCGGTACTCGACGAGCAGCCAGTGGTCGACGCGGCTCGCGGTGGCGCCGAGCGGCTCACCGCTCTCACCCGAGATCTCGGCGCAGAAGGGCCCGGAGTCGGCCGTCAAGGCCGCTCGCCGGCCACGACCTCGCAGATCACCTGGCCGGTCTTGACGGCCTCGCCGGGCGCGACCGTGAGTCCCGAGACGACCCCGTCTCGGTGCGCGTGCACCTCGTTCTCCATCTTCATCGCCTCGACGATGCAGAGCACGTCGCCCGCCTGGACGTCGTCGCCGTCGGCGACGCGGACGGCGAGCACCGTGCCCTGCATCGGGCTGACGACGGCATCGCGGGCCGCCCCGCGGCCACTGCGGCGAACCCGCTCGCGCCGCCGGCGGGCGAGCTCGGCGTGCGGCGGCTCGGGCACGGGCAGCCGTACGTCGAACCGCCGTCCGTCGACCTCGACGCTCGTCCGGCGCTGGCGGGCGACCCCGCGTGCGCCGATCTGGTCCTCCTCGCCGGCAGGCACCCGCTCGAGCTCCGCGGCGCGCAGCGCCAGCTGCTCCGACTCGACGATGCCGTGGCACGTCTCGCCGGCGACGAAGCAGGGGTGCGAGAGGAGTGCGCGATGGAAGCCGAGCAGGTTCTCGACGCCGCCGATCTCGAACTCGTCCAGCGCGCGGAGCATCCGCCTGCGCGCGTGCTCGCGGTCCGAGCCGCGCACGATCAGCTTCGCGATCATCGGGTCGTAGAGCGGCGCGATCTCGCTCCCTGCGACCACCCCGGAGTCGACGCGGACACCGGGCCCGGACGGCTCGTGGTAGGAGGTGATGCGGCCGGGCGCTGGCAGGAACCCGGCCGAGACGTCCTCGGCGTTGATCCGGCACTCGATCGCGTGACCCCGGAAGCGCACGTCGGCCTGCCGGATGGAGAGGGGCTCGCCGGCGGCGACGAGCACCTGCTCGCGGACCAGGTCGAGGCCGGTCACCTCCTCGGTGATCGTGTGCTCGACCTGGATCCGCGTGTTCATCTCCATGAAGTAGTAGTCCCCGGCCGGCGTCAGCAGCCCCTCGATCGTGCCCGCCGACCGGTAGCCCGCCGCCCGGGCGGCGTCGACTGCGATCCGGCCGATCCGCTCGCGCAGCTCGTCGTCGACGGCGGGCGAGGGGGTCTCCTCGACGAGCTTCTGGTGGCGGCGCTGGATCGTGCAGTCGCGCTCGCCCAGGTGGATGACGTTGCCGTGGTCGTCGGCCAGCACCTGCACCTCCACGTGGCGGGGATCCTCGAGGTAGCGCTCGACGTAGACGGCCGGGTCGGCGAAGTAGGACAGACCCTCGCGCTGGGCCGACTCGAACGCCGCCTGAACCTGGTCGGGCCCGCGAACGACCTTCATGCCCTTCCCGCCACCGCCCGCGGCCGCCTTGATCAGCAGCGGGTAGCCGAGCTCGACTCCGAGCGCGACGATCTCCGCTGCCGAGGCCACCGGCTCGGTCGTACCGGGGATGATCGGCACGCCTGCCGCCCGCATGCGGGTGCGAGCCTCGGTCTTCGACCCCATCAGCTCGATCGCCTCGGCCGGCGGGCCGATCCAGACGATGCCCGCCTCCTCGCAGGCTTGCGCGAAGGCAGCGTTCTCGGCCAGGAACCCGTAGCCGGGGTGGATCGCCTCCGCCCCCGCCCGCCTCGCGGTCTCGACGATCCGCTCGCCGACGAGGTAGCTCTCGGCAGCGGGTCCGGGGCCGATCAGGTACGCCTCGTCGGCGGCGCGGACGTGCAGCGCGGCGCGGTCGGCCTCCGAGTACACGGCGACGGTGGCGATCCCGAGCTCGCGCAGGGTCCGGAAGACGCGGATCGCGATCTCGCCGCGGTTGGCGACGAGGACTTTCGAGAAGAGAGGCACGGGCCGCGTATTCTCCCCCCGAATGGGCCTGCCCGATCAGCTCACCGTCGCGCGAGCGCTGTCGGTGCCGTTCGTGGTCGCTCTCTACCTCTGGGAGTTCTCGGGCCACAACTACTGGGCGACCGCGCTCTTCGTGGCGGCGATGACGACCGACTGGTTCGACGGGCGCATCGCGCGGAGCCGCGGCCGGGTGTCGCCGCTCGGCTCGCTGCTCGACCCGGTCGCTGACAAGATCCTCGTGCTCGCCGTCCTGATCGTCCTGATCGAGCAGGACGTCTTCCCCGCGTGGATGGTCGTCGCGATCGTCGCGCGCGAGTTCCTCGTCTCGGGGCTCCGGCTGGCGGCGCTCGAGCGCGGCGTCGTGATCCAGGCGCGCGACCTCGGCAAGCTGAAGACGTGGTCGCAGGCCGTGGCCGCGGCCGTGGGCGGCTTCGCGGCGGCGGGCGCCTGGGACGACGCGTGGGCGTGGTGGGCGCTGCTCGTCGCGCTCGCGTTCACCTGGGTGTCCGGGCTCGACTACGCCCGGGTCGC
>JBHEMU010000057.1:0-5674 GCA_046262415.1 Gaiellaceae bacterium
CGTCAACTGGGGCCTCGGGCGGCGACTGTTGAGCCGCGGCGGGTCGTGGTACGCGCGCGCTGTTCTCGGCGTCCGGGTCCGCGACCTGACCGGCGGCTTCAAGTGCTTTCGCCGCGAGGTGCTCGAGCGGCTCGACCTCGCTATCGTGCACGCCGACGGCTACAGCTTCCAGGTCGAAATCACGTACCGCGCGGTCGAGGCGGGCTTTCGCGTTCGCGAGGTACCGATCGTCTTCCACGAGCGCCGCGAGGGCGCGTCGAAGATGAGCGGGCGGATCGCGCTCGAGGCGGTGTGGAAGGTGCCGGCGCTGCGGTTCAGGAGGCGGTGATCGACGGCCGCGAGTTCGTGGCGGCGCCCGACGTCTGTCGCTTACACGCGGAAGGAGAAGCGCGCCCAAAGCAGGTGCTCATGAAGCTCCCGCCCGAGACCGACGTCCATCCGGCCACTCGGGACCGACGACGATCGGCGACGAGTGGGAGCACAACCCGTTCGTGCGCCTGTGGCGGGGCCTCGACCAGGAAGGTGCAGGCCGGCGTCCGAGCGCGCGGTCACGGCGACGACGCCCAGCGGACCGAGGCCGGACCGGGCGCCGTGCACCAAGCTCCGAGGGGGCGCCGCAGGCGGCTAACTGGCGGACGCCACGCGGCTACCTTCTCCGTGTGCCTCCGCACGCTACGACGACACGCCGGTACTCGTGGCCCCGGTTCTGGACGGCGCCCGGCGAGAACATCGACGACGGTTTCTTCCCCGACAGCTCCTCGTCGATCTTCGCGCGCGCCACAGACGCGTCGCAGTTGAGCGAGCTCGTCGACGACCCCTGCCTGGCACTGCTCGGAGAGCCCGGCCTGGGCAAGTCCCACGCGATCGACGACGCGGTCGCCGAGCTCCGGCATGCCGGTCACGGAGTGCACCTCGTCGACCTCGGGGCCTATGAGGAGGGCGCGTCGCTCGTCGGCGCCATCGTTGACACTCCCGCGTGGCGTGAGTGGCGCGAGTCCGAGGGCGTGCTGTTCCTCTTTCTCGATGGGCTCGACGAGGCCCTGCTCCACGTCAAGGCAATCCACAAGAGGCTCGTCGCCGAGCTGAAGACACTCGGCGGCGAGGTCGCTCGCCTGCGCCTTCGCATCTCGTGTCGGTCGGCGGAGTGGGTGCCTGACTTCGACAGCCAGCTCGCCGACGTCTTCGGATCGGCCGACGTCCCACGGCGGCTGGCGCTAACGCCCCTGCGAGAACTCGACGCAGCGGAGGCCGCCCGGGCTGAAGGGCTCGACGCAGAACGGTTCGTGGCGGAGATTCTCGAGCGCGATCTGGGCCGGCTCGCCGCGTTCCCGCTGACGCTCCGGATGATGATCGACGTCGCCGCGGCCGGCGAGGGAGCCCTGCCCGAGACCCAGTCGGAGCTGTTCGACCGAGCGATCCTGCGGTTGGTCCAGGAGCACGATGCCGGTCGGCACCGCGAGCTCACCGGAACGGCCCTGCATGTCGGTCGACGGCTCGTCGTCGCCGAGCGGATCGCGGCCGCGATGGTGCTAGCGGGCAAGGCAGGGATCGACTCCGACCTGACGACCACGTCGGGCGGCGACCTGACGATCCGCGGGCTGGAGGGGTTCTCCGAGCAGGATCCGGAGGCCGCCGGCGGTGCAAGCTTTCGGGTCGGCGTCGAGCAGGTCCAGGAGGTGCTGGCGACCGCGCTCTTCGTCGACCTCGGCGGCGCCCGACTGACGTTCGCCCACCGCGCCCTCGCCGAGTACCTCGCCGCGTGCTACCTGGCCCACCACCACATGGACGTTGAGCAGATCATGTCGCTGCTCGCTTCTGCCGACGATCCCGACGGCCGGCTGATCCCGCAGCTCCGGGAGGTCCCGCTTGGACGGCCACGCTCGACGACGAGATTCTGGCCGAGGTGATGGACCGAGAACCCGAGCTCCTGCTGCGTGCCGACACCCTGACCTTCACCAACGAGGCGCGGGCACGAATGGTCTCGTCTCTACTCACAGAGGACACCGCGATGCGCGTCGAGCGCTACGACCGGCGCATCCGGAGGGCCTTCGCGGGACTGGCGCACCCGGGCCTGCCCGACCAGATCCGCGAGGCGCTAGGGCCTGGGCACTCGATCCCCGTGCGACAGATGACCTTCACGCTCGCCCAAGCCGCAGCGATGCCCGAGCTGCAGCAGGACCTCGTCGTCTTCGCGTTCAACACCGACGAGCCGGCCTTCCTGCGCGACGACGCCGTCTGGGCGCTCAAGGACTACGCCGATGACGACACCCGGTCCGCGCTCGTGCCTTTGGCGACCGAGCGCATCGACGACGACGAGGACGACGAGATCAAGGGCCAGGCGCTGGTGGCCACGTTCCCGTCCGTGCTCGGCGTCGGGGACGTGCTGAAGGTTCTGACGCCCGCTCGCAACGAGCACCTGCTCGGCGCTTACAAGATGTTCGTGTCGAGGACGTTCCCGGAGGCGCTCCGGCCGGAGGACCTGGCCGAGGCCCATGAATGGGCTGAGACGGTGCCCCGTGATCACGGCGCGAGCGACCTGCTCTCCTCGCTCGCCGATGACATCCTCGCCGCGGCGTGGCCCCACCTCGACGACGAGCGAATCAGGGCCGCTTTCGTCGCCGTGATCAAGCCTCGGCTGATTGCGCACCACGAGCTGCTGGGCCCGCTACACGACTCAGACGACACGAGGACGTTCCAGGAAGAGCACGGGCGCCGGCTTCTCGTCGAAGATCTCATGCAGGCAGCCGTCGCCGGGGAGATCGAGCCACGTTCGCTCGAGTGGTCCCGGCCGGCGCTGGCGCTCCCTGAGGACTACCCATGGGTCGTCGCGCAGCTCCGTGACGCGATCGGCGGCCCCGCCGAGGCCTCGTGGGCGGCACTGGCGGCGTCGCTGTTCACCCCCGAGACCTGCGACGTCGAAGAGATGTTCGAGCTCGCCGAGCAGAGCACGGCGTTCGGCGAGCACACATCGTCGTGGCGAGCACCCGTTGATCTCGACAGCGAGATCGCGCAGATGCGGAGGCGGCGGGCGGAACGTCAGCGCGAGGCGCCGCCTCCTGAGAACGCCCCCGATATGGACCGCGTCATCCTCAGCCACTTGGAGGCGATCGACGCTGGCGAAGTCGACGCCTGGTGGCGGCTCAACCTCGACCTGACCTACGACAAGAACGGGAGCCGCGACCCCGGCCAGGAGATCGAGGCCGATCTCACCCGGCTCGACGGCTGGGTCCGCGCCGACGACGGCGTCCGCACGCGAATCATCGAGGCGGCCCAGCGCCATCTCGATGTCGATCCACCCGACCCCGACGACTGGCTCGGCAAGAACAAGGTCCACCGCCCCGCCTTCGCGGGCTATCGCGCTCTGCATCTACTGGCCAAGCACCGTCCGGCCCAGCTCGAAGCGCTCGACGCCGACACGTGGACCCGGTGGATGCCGATCATCGTCGGCTACCCGCGCTCCAGCGGCATCGACGAGGTGCGCTTGGACGACGTCCTGGTCGCTCTCGCGGCCGACCGCGCGCCAGAGGCGCTCGCTCACTGGGCGTCGCGGATGGTCGACCTCGAGAACGCCCACGGCGAAGGCCACCTGTTCTTAGTGTCGCGCCTCTGGCACGTGGTTGCCCCAGCGCTCGTTGAGGAGCTCGCTCAGAAGCTCCTCGAGCCGGAGCTCAGGCCGCAGGCCCGCGGCGACCTCGCCGAGTACGGCATGCGGGCGGACGCCCAGGCGTTCCTGCCCTTCGTGGCCGAGCAACTGACCCCCGAGGCGATCGAGCGCGACCGCGACGCCGCATTGATGGTCGCCGCCGCCGCGCTCGGCAGGGCGCCGGCGGCGGCGTGGCCGGTGATCGACGAGGTTTTCACGTCAGACCCGGAACTCGGCAAGCAGGTCTTCGAGAAGATCGCCTACGGCGAGCGCGCCGACCTGGCCAGCGAGCTCGACGACGAGTCCCTGCACCGACTGCTCGCCTGGTTGCTCGAGAACTTCCCGCCTGGTGAGGATCCGCCACTCCAGGCCGGCGCCTCATACGTGACGCCACGCGATCAGGCCGGGCACGTACGCGACCGGCTGCTTGCCGCGCTAGCCCAGCGCGGCACCGACGAGGCACTCGCGGCCGTCGACGCCCTTGCCTCCATGTTCCCCAGCTACGGCATGACCCGCCAGGCCCGCGAGGCGCGGCTGGCCCGGTGGACGGCGCCTGAACCCCGCCATGTGATCCTGCTCGCGCAGAGCAACGACGCTCGCATCGTCCTCTCCGACGCGCACCTCCAACAGGCGCTCATGGCCTCGCTGCGCCGCATCGAGAAGCGCCTGCAGGAGAACTCGCCACCGGCCGCCCGGGAGCTATGGAACACAAGGGGCAAGCCGGCGCCGAAGTACGAGGAGGAACTCTCGACCTGGTCAAGGGCCGTCTGGAGGACGACATCGCCGTCGGGGGCCGCGTGATCGGGCGAGAGCTTGAGATCCGGCCGAACACCACCGGCCGCGGACGAGGAGAGAGCGTCGACATTGGCGTCTTCGCCCCCGTCGGCACCGAAATCGAGGGCGCCGCCACCGCGTCGGTGACGATTGAGGTCAAAGGGTGCTGGCACGCCCACGTCAAGACCGCGATGAAGTCCCAACTCGTCGACCGTTATCTGACGGGCACGGACACCACGCACGGCATCTACCTGGTCTTCTGGTTCGCCGCGGACGACTGGGACTCCAAGGACAGCCGTCGCCGCCGCTGCACCGGCGATCTCCAGAAATTGCACGACACGCTCGCCGAGCAGGCGCGGACTCTGACCGCCGAGACGCACGCCATCGTCCGCTCATTCGCCATCGACGGCTCGCTGCCGCCGGCCGAAGGAAGAGCGCGCCGCATCCGCTCGATGATTCAGCGAGTGTCTCGCACGGGCGGTCGGAGCTGACGGCCGGAGGCGGGAACTCCGGCCGGTCGAGGATTACCGGTCAGGAACTACTCCGCGGCCCGCGGTCGCTCGGACAAGGTGCAGCGGCGCCCCCGCGCAGCCTGAAGCAGCTCTCGCCTCGCGCGACCAGCAGCGTCCCGGCAGCCCATCTCAGCGCAGTGCGATGTGCTGGCTGGGATCATCGGCTGGCGCCGGGCACGGACGGTCTCGATGATCTCGGCGTTGTCGATGCCCTGCAGGTAGACGGAGGTGATGCCGAGGTTGCTGTGGCCGAGTTGGCGTTGGATGACGATCAGTGGCACACCTTCGCGCGCCATCTCGACGGCGTGGGCGTGCCGGAGCGGGTGTGGAGCGAAACGCCGGCGGACGCCTGCAGCGACGGCCGTCCGCCGCAGATGCGAGCGGGCGGCGGCGCTCGACCACGGTCGGCCGCGGGTCGGACCCTGGATGACGCAGAAAAGTGGCCCGATGGACAGTTCGACTCGGAGCTCGAGCCAGGGCTGCAGTTCTTCCCAGCCCCACGCGTCCATTCCCACTTCGCGGCGGCGGCCGCCCTTGCCGCGACGGACAAGCAGCGCGCTGCGGCGGTAATCCAGGTCGGCTTCGGCGAGCGCGAGCGCTTCTTGATTCGCAGCCCTGCGCGCCACAGGATCACAATCAAGCCGCGCAGCCGGCGGCCGTGCGGGCGGTCTCCCGCGGCGCGCATGACGGCGACGATCTCCTCGACCTTCGGTGGATCGGCCGGGTAACGCAGGCCTTTGTTGTG
>JBHEMU010000058.1:0-24334 GCA_046262415.1 Gaiellaceae bacterium
CGTCGGTGCCGTGCGCCATCAACGTCGGCCCGACCATGGAGACGCCCATGCCGCCGACGCCGGGGGCCCGTGCCTCCGCCATCTCCTCGTTGAGGATGAACTGCTGCTTCACGGAGAGGCCGCCGCCGCCGTACTCCTTCGGCCACGTCAGACCTGCGTAGCCGGCCTCCGAGAGCCTGCGGCTCCAGTCACGGGCGGCCTCGACGTCGTCGCGCGGGCGCCCGCTGCGGAGGGGGTCGGGGACGTTCGCGGCGAGCCACTCGCGCGCCTGGGCGCGGAACGCGGCTTCCTCGGGGGTGTCTCGAAGGTCCACCGGTTGAGCCTAACGCCCCGCCGCCGCCTCTCCGCGAAGCACCATGCACGTGCTGGTCGCGTGGGCGACGAGCCGGTCGTCGGGGTCGATCACCCTGCACTCCACGAGGCCGATCGTCCGGCCGCGCTCGACGACCGCGCCGGTCGCGGTGAGGAGACCCGTCCGCACCGGCCGCAGGAAGCTGATCTTCAGCTCCAGCGTCGTGAACGACTCGCCGTCCCCGAGCGTCGAGGCGAACGACACGCCCATCGCGGCGTCGGCCAGGTCGCACAGGATGCCCCCGTGCACCGTGCCCATCGGGTTCGCGTGCCGCCGCTCGACCTCGAGCTGGAAGACGGCCCGTCCGCTTGCGGCGGAGACGAGCCGGAGGCCGACGAGCGTCGCCACGGGCGGCGGGTCGACCTCGCCGCGGATCATCGCCTGGAGGAGCTCCGGGAAGCTGAGCACGGCCCATCTTCGCACTCGGGTACGGCGGTAGAGTCGCCTATCGTGGCGGCGTCGGGACGCGAGGCCCTCGACCGGTGGCGCGCCGCGCGGCCGAAGAGCCTCTACGACGCCACGCCCGACCTGGCCCGGGCGCTCCGGCACCGGATGGGCCCCGAGGCTCTGGGGGCGCTGGAGCCTTCGCTGCGGGCCTTCGGCGAGACCGTCGCGCAGGTCGTCGACCCCGCCGCCGCCGTGCTCGAGCGCGAGGGGCCGGTGCTCGACGGGCAGGAGGTCCGCTTCCACCCGGCGCGCGACGAGGCCGGGCGCGCGGTCTGGGCCTCGGGCATCCTCGCGGCCGGCGCCTTCGAGCAGGCCGCGCTCTTCCACCTGCTCGCCCACGCGGGCGAGGCGGGCCAGGCATGCCCGGTTGCCTGCACCGCCGGACTGATCCGCGCCCTCCGCGCCTACGGCTCGCGGGAGCTTCAGGAGCGCTTCCTGCCGCCGCTCCTCGACCCGGACTTCGACCGCTGCGAGCGCGGCGCCCAGTTCCTGACCGAGATCCAGGGCGGCTCGGACGTGGGCGCCAACCTCACCCGCGCCGTCCCCGACGGCTCCGCGTGGCGGATCAGCGGCGAGAAGTGGTTCTGCTCCGTGGCCGACGCCGAGCAGTTCGTGGTCACGGCCCGCCCCGAGGGGGCACCGGCGGGCACCGCGGGGATCGGCTGCCTCCTCGTCCCCCGCCTCGTCGATGGTCGAACGAACGGCTTCCGCATCCGGAGGCTGAAGGACAAGCTCGGCACCAGGGCCCTCGCCACCGGCGAGATCGAGTTCGACGGCGCGCTCGCCTGGCCGATCGGCGAGCTCTCGGACGGGTTCCGGATCGCCGCCGGGATCGTGCTGAACACCTCCCGCTGGCTCAACGCCCTCGGCTCCGCCGGCCTGATGCGACGCGCGTATCTCGAGGCGGCGTCCTTCGCGGCCCAGCGCGAGGCGTTCGGACGGCCGATTGCCGAGTTTCCGCTCGTGCGCGAGAACCTGGCGGTGCTGCGGACCGAGGAGCAGGCGGCCCTCGCGGCGACGCTCGAGGTCACTGCCGTGGTCGACTCGCGCGCCGCCGACGACGTCGCGTACCACCGGATCCTCGTGAACGCGAACAAGTTCGCGACCGCGCTCGCCGGGACGCACGCCGTGCGCCGTGCGATCGAGACCCTCGGCGGCAACGGCACGATCGAGGACTTCTCGCCGCTGCCGCGGCTCTACCGGGACGCGATCGTGTTCGAGAGCTGGGAGGGGACGCACAACGTGCTCTGCGCGCAGGTGCTCCGGGACCTGGGGCGCCTCGGGGCGCTCGACCTCGTGGTGGAGCGGGTCCGGGGAGCCGACCCCCGCGTCGACGCGGCCCTCGCCGAGCTGGAGCCCCGACTGCGGGAGTCGCTCGCCGATCCCGAGCGCGGCGCGCTGCACGGCCGGCGCCAGATCGCGACCCTCGTGCGGGCCGTGCAGGGTGCGTGCCTCCTGCGGGAGGGCGCACCGGAGGCCGTCGTCGAGCTCCACGTCCGGCGGCACCTCGTGCCAGGCTGGCACCCGGAGACGGATCGGCACTACGCCGGTCTCCTCGAGGCAGCTGTGAGCGACGAGCCGCCGGCGGTCGCGGCCTCCGGCGCCTACTACTAGGGAAGCGCCCGCTCTAGCGCAGTCCGCTCCGGATCCGACAGCGGCCGGGACGCGCCGTTTCGCGGATCGCGGGCGACGAGCACCGACTCGGTCTCGGCCGCGAGACGGCCGCCGGGGTCCCGCACCTCGCTGCGGACCGTGACGCTCGACGTGCCGAGCCGCTCGAGCCGGCAGGAGACGACGGCCTCCCGGGCCTCGAGCCGGAGCTCGCTGCGGTAGTCGATCGCGAAGCGCGCGGCGACGTGGTGCCACACCTCGCCCGGCCCGAGGTCGAGCACGCCGCGGAGCCAGTCGTCGACGGCCTCCTCGACGTAGGTCTGGTAGACGGCCTGGTTCACGTGCTCGTAGGCGTCCAGGTCGCGCCACCTGATCTCGATTCGCTTCTCGTGCACGGCCAGTACGCTACGCCGCCATGAGCCTCGACGGGAAAGTCGCCCTCGTCACCGGCGGCGGGCGCGGTATCGGCGCGGCCACCGGGGCGCGCCTGGCGGCGGACGGCGCCAGGGTCGTGGTCACCGACCTCGACTTCGAGCAGGGCGGCGACGCGCTGCAGATCCGCTGCGACGTGACGAAGCGAGACGAGGTCGAGGCGGCTGTCGCCCGCACGGTCGAGGAGCTCGGCGGGGTCGACATCCTCGTCACCTGCGCCGGGATCACGCGCGACAACCTGATCCACAAGCTGTCGGACGAGGACTGGGACTCCGTGATCGCCACTCACCTGCGCGGAACGTTCCTCGCCGTCCAGGCGGCGCAGCGGCACATGGTCGAGCAGAAGGCGGGCAAGATCGTCCTGATCTCGTCGACGTCCGCCCTCGGGAACCGCGGCCAGACCAACTACGCGGCCGCGAAGGCGGGGATCCAGGGGATGACGCGGACGCTCGCGATCGAGCTCGGCCCCTTCGGAGTCAACGTCAACTGCGTCGCCCCGGGCTTCATCGTCACGCGCATGACGAAGGCGGTCGCCGAGCGGCTGGGGGTCGAGTTCGAGCAGGTTCAGGCGGCCGCCGCCGAGGCCGCGCCGCTCCGCCGCGTCGGCCAGCCGGAGGAGATCGCCTCGGTGATCTCCTTCCTCTGCAGCGAGGACGCGAGCTTCGTCACCGGCCAGGTGATCTACGTGCGCGGCGGGCCCTAGTAGGAGCGTGGGTTCCTGCCCGGATGCGCTCGTGCGGTCGGCTCAGACGGAGCACGGGCAAGCCTGCGCTCCTGAGGTCGGCGTCGCAAGCGACGCCTAGCTCACCTTCACGAGCGCCTTGCCGCGGTTCTCGCCGCGGAGCATGCCGATGAACGCACGCGGTGCGTTCTCGAGGCCCTCGGTGACGTCCTCGCGGTGGCGAAGCCCGCCCTCGGCGAGCCAGCGGGCCAGGCGGGGGATCGCCTCGTCGAAGCGGTGTGCGTAGTCCGTGACGAGGAAGCCCTCGATCCGCGCCCGGTGGACGATCAGCAGCCCCAGCAGCCTCGGGCCGAGCTCCGGCACCACGTTGTTGTACTGCGAGATCTGGCCGCAGACGACCACGCGCGCGCCGCGTGCCAGCCGGCGGAGGACGAGATCGGTGAGCTCGCCGCCGACGTTGTCGAAGTAGACATCGATCCCGCCCGGGCACGCCCGCTTGAGCTCGGCGTCGACGTCACCCCCCTTGTAGTCGACTCCGGCGTCGTAGCCGTACTCCGCCGTGAGGTCGCTGACCTTCTCCGGCCCGCCCGCGATCCCCACCGTCCGGCAGCCCGCCAGCCGCGCGATCTGGCCGACGATCTGGCCGACCGCGCCGGCGGCGCCGGAGACGACCACGGTGTCCCCGGGGCGCGGCTTGCCGACGTCGAGCAGCCCGAAGTACGCGGTCAGCCCGGTCGTCCCGAGCACGTGCAGGGCGAGCGTCGGCTCCGTTCCCGCCGGCAGCTTGCGGAGCGCGCTGCCCCGCACGGACGCATAGTCCTGCCAGCCGAGCTGGCCGACGACGAGGTCCCCCGCCGCGAAGCGAGCGTCGTCCGAGTCGACCACCTCGCCGACGGCCTGCGCCGTCATCACCTCGCCGATGGCGACCGGCTGCGCATAGGAGCGCGCCTCGCTCATGCGACCTCGCTGGTACGGGTCGACGGAGACGTAGCGAATCCGGAGGAGCACCTCGCCGGGGCGGCGCCGGGGCACCTCGGTCTCGACGAGGGCGAAGTCGGACTCCTTCGGCTCGCCCTCCGGCCTGGCCGCGAGCGTGACGCGACGGTTCGTCACCGGAGTGCCAGGTAGAGGACCTCGCCGACGAGCGCGGGCCTGTCGCCGCCCTCGATCTCGAGCTCGACCCCGACCTTGTAGAGGACGCCGCCGCTCTTCGGCTCCCCGGAGAGCAGCCTGGCGTGCAGCCGCACGCGGGAACCGGAGGGCACCGGCGAGGTGAACCTGATCCGGTCAATGCCGTAGTTGATGCCCATCCGCGCATCGGAGACCTCGATCAGCTCGTGCAGCAGCACGACGAGCAGCGAGAGCGAGAGGTAGCCGTGCGCGATCGTGCGGCCGAACGGCCCCTTCGCCGCCCGCTCCGGGTCGACGTGGATCCACTGGTGGTCGCCCGTTGCTTCGGCGAACTGGTCGATGTGGCGCTGCTCGATCCGCCGCCACTCCGTCGTGCCGAGGTCTCGCTCCTCCGTCCCCTCGAGCTCGTCGATCGTCAACTGTGTCGCCATCGCCCTCCTCCCACTCGTGTCACACGCGATCCTCGCACGGGGCGCGCGGCCGGCGAAGGCCGTGCGGCGGATCCTTCCGCCGAGCCTGGTCGCGGCATTCGCCGTCGACTGCCGCTCGTCAGGCCTTCAGGCAGGTCAGCAGCGCGCTCGCCGTTTTCTCACTGGCACAGCTTCGGCGCGCCACGAAGACGACCCCGCCGTCGGCCGTGTTGGCGAGCGCGAGCGACGCCGCAACTCCCCGGATCCGCTCCATCCTCAGCTGCGTGGGCCGGCCGTTGCACGTGGCCGAGAAGAGGTCGCCGGTCCCGTCCGTCGCGACGTCCCGGGAGGCGACGCCGCTCGGGAAGTACGTGGTGCCGTTGGCGGCGAAGGAGCAGGGAGTGCCGATCGCGGCGCCGCGGCCGGGGCCCCGCTCGACCAGGTAGACGGCGACGGACGCCCCGGCCGCCAGCGCGAGCACCGCGAGGGCGACGGCGGCCGGCCGGAGGCGCCTCCACGCCGGGCGCGCGGCAGGGACGGACCGCGCGAGCGGGGGCCCCTCGTAGCTGCGCAGCATCGACGCGATCTCGGCCTCGTCGACCTCCTCCGGACTGGGCTGCTCACTCATGCGCCGCCCGCGACCCCCGGTCGACCGGGCGGCGCCGTGGGCGCGAACCCCTGCGCCCGCAGCGAGTCGGAGAGCCGCCGCCGGGCGGCGTGGAGCTGCGACTTGACGGTTCCCGCGGCGCAGCCGAGCACGCCGGCCGTCTCCTCTTCGGTCAGCCCCACGTGCAGGCGCAGCACGGCGACCGCGCGCATGCGCACGGGGAGCTCGTCGAAGGCCGCCTTCAGTGCCGCGGCCCTCCCGTCGGCGGGACCGACCGCTCGCTCGCTCGCGGGCTCGCTGACCGACGCGAGCGCCAGCAGGCGCTCCCGCCGAGCGATCTTGACGGCGCGCGTCGTGGTCACGCGCAGCGCCCACGTCCGCACGGCGTCGGGTTCGCGCAGCCCGCCGATCCCGCGCAGCACGTCGATCATCGCCTCCTGCGCCGCATCCTCGGCGGCCGGCGACCCGGCGCCGACGATCAGGCGCGCCGCCCGCACGATCTCCGGCGACAGCTCGCTCAGGAGCATGGCCCGCGCTCCGGTGTCGCCGGCGGCGGCCCGGCGCGCGAGCAGGATGAGGTCCGGTTCCGTTCCCTCACGCTCCTTTCAGAGCCGCCGCGACCCGCCAAGGTTCGGCGGCGGAGGCCAATCCTACGGCAGTTCGCGGAGTGGGGCCTAGTCTAGGAGCGTGAGTCGCTACCCGGATGCGCTCGTGCGGTCGGCTCAGACGGAGCACGGGCAAGCCCGCGCTCCTGAGGTCGGCGTCGCAAGCGCCGCCTAGACTTCCGGGACTCCATGGCGACCGTGCTCTGCGTGCTGTACGAGGACCCCGTCGACGGGTATCCACCCCCGTACGCCCGCGACGGCGTCCCCAGGATCGAGCGGTACCACGACGGACAGTCGACCCCGTCGCCGGAGCGGATCGACTTCACGCCGGGTGAGCTGCTCGGCTGCGTCTCCGGCAAGCTCGGCCTGAGGCGCTTCCTCGAGGAGCGCGGGCACCGGCTGGTGGTCACCTCGGACAAGGACGGGCCGGGCTCCGTGTTCGAGCGCGAGCTCCCGGAGGCCGAGATCGTCGTCTCGCAGCCGTTCTGGCCCGCGTACCTGACGGCCGAGCGGATCGCCCGCGCCCCGAAGCTGAAGCTGGCGATCACGGCGGGGATCGGCTCCGACCACGTCGACCTGCAGGCGGCGATCGACCGCGGGATCACGGTCGCCGAGGTGACGTACTCGAACAGCATCAGCGTCTCCGAGCACGTGGTGATGATGATCCTCGCGCTCGTCCGCAACTACATCCCGTCCCACCGCGTCGTGGTCGAGGGCGGCTGGAACATCGCCGACTGCGTCTCGCGCTCGTACGACCTCGAGGGCATGCAGGTCGGCACCGTCGCCGCGGGACGCATCGGCTCGGCCGTTCTGCGGCGCCTGAAGCCGTTCGAGGTCGGCCTGCACTACACCGACCGGCACCGGCTGCCAGGTAGCGTCGAGCGCGACCTCGGCGTCACGTTCCATGCGACGCCCGAGTCCCTGGTCGGCGTCTGCGACGTCGTCACGATCAACGCGCCACTGCATCCGGAGACGGAGCACCTCTTCGACGACGAGCTGATCGGCCGGATGAAGCGGGGCGCATACCTCGTCAACACGGCGCGCGGCAAGATCTGCGACCGGGACGCGGTCGCCCGCGCGCTCGAGAGCGGGCAGCTCGCCGGCTACGCCGGGGACGTCTGGTTTCCCCAGCCGGCGCCCCGGGATCACCCCTGGCGGACGATGCCCAACCACGGCATGACGCCGCACACCTCCGGGACGAGCCTCTCGGCGCAGGCCCGCTACGCGGCCGGCACGCGCGAGATCCTCGAGTGCTGGCTCGGCGGCAGGCCGATCCGCGACGAGTACCTGATCGTCGACCGCGGCCGGCTGGCCGGGTCGGGCGCTCACTCGTACAGCGCCGGAGACGCCACCGGCGGCTCCGACGAGACCGCGCGCTAGGACCCCCCGCCGGCAAAGATGGGCCGCCCGGCCCATGGCGCCCCACCGTCCGCGCTGGCACGGTTGCCGTGAGGGTCCCGTGCGGAGGGGGAAATCTGTGAGGAGTGGCACCTGGCTCGGCGGCCGCACCGCAGTGCTCGCGGTTGCGGTCGCGCTGGTCGGCGGGTTCGGGGCCGGCGGGGCGGGAGCGACGAACACCCGTCCCGATGCGAGCGGCACGATCCTGCTCGACGGGTCGAAGATCTTCCCGATCGTCCTCTCGAAGGGACCGCCCCGCGACGGCACGACCCCCCTCGGCGGGAATGCCCTCGACGAGGTCGTCGGGGCGGGCGCGAACTTCTTCAAGGTCGGGCCGCCGACCACGGTGTGGACGAATGCCGACATCGACGACGCCGTTCAGTGGGACCGGGCGGTGGCGGCTCGGGGCGTCTACACGTGGATCAACCTCAGCACGCTCAGCCGCGCCCAGCCGGGGTCGGCCCAGGACACGATCCTGCAGCGGGTTATCACGACCCTGAAGGGCGACGCGACCGGCAGTGCCGGGCTCGGCATGTGGAAGGGGGCGGACGAGCCGTGGTGGGGCGGCGTCCCGGCCTCGGCGCTTCGGTTCGCGTACTGCCGCGGGACCTCGCGTGGAGATCCGTCCTGGTGCGCCGGCGAGCCGCCGCTCGACTCGGAGCACCTCTGGGTAACGATCCAGGCGCCGCGGGGCACGGCCGCCGACCTCGCCCCCTACTCGGCCGTCACCGACACGCATGGCGTCGACGTCTACCCGGTCACGTTCGGCAACGCCGACCCCGACCTGCACGGGGTCGGGCGCTGGACGAGCACGATCCGCTCGGTGACGCCGAGCGCGTCGGTCTGGACGGTGCTGCAGGTCTGCGCGAGCGGCAGCCACAACGGCACCGGCAGCTACGTGCTGCCGACCAGGCTGCAGGAGCGCTACATGATGTACGACGCGATCATCAACGGCGCCCGCAGCCTCGGCTTCTACGGCGGCAACAATCCCAACTGCTACACCTCCACCGACAGCGCCCACGGGTGGAACTGGACGTTCTGGTACACCGTCCTGAAGGGGCTGATCCAGGAGATCAACGCCTCCAGCCCGCTCGCGCCGGCACTCGTCGACCCCGGCTCGAACCAGGTACTCTCGACGACGGACTCGACGACGCAGGCGATCCGCCGGGACGGCGCGAACGGCGACTACTGGGTGATCGCCGCGCGCAGCGGCGCCGGCACGCGCGACGTCACGATCGGGGGGCTGCCCTCGAGCATCGCGAGCGGGACGGTGTACACGGAGGGACGCTCGGTCGAGGTGGAGAACGGCTCGTTCACGGACTCGTTCGACCGCTGGGGCGTGCACGTCTACCGCTTCGCTCCCCCCGCGCCGACCGCCGTCGGCGTGAGGTCGTTCTCGGCTCGCAGCGTCGCCGGCGGCGTCCGCCTCGCCTGGCGGACGAGCTCGGAGGCGACGGCGCTCGGCTTCGTGCTCTACCGCGAGCGGGGCGGCGAGCGGGTCCGGCTCGGCTGGAGTCCGGTCGTCGCGGGAGGGGCGGCGAGGGGCGGCCGCTACTCGTGGCTCGACCGGCGAGCGCCTCGCGCCGGGCGCTGGCGCTACCGCCTCCAGGCCGTCGGCACGGACGGCCGCCGTTCCTGGGCGGGCACGGCCGTCGTCCGGCGTCGCTAGGCGGCGCTTGCGACGCCGACCTCAGGAGCGCGGGCTTTGCCCGTGCTCCGTCTGAGCCGACCGCACGAGCGCATCGGGTAAGACCCACGCTCCCAGGCGGCGCTTGCGACGCCGACCTCAGGAGCGCGGGCTTTGCCCGTGCTCCGTCTGAGCCGACCGCACGAGCGCATCGGGTAAGACCCACGCTCCTAAGCCCGCGCCGGGCGGAGACCGACCTCCCAACCTTTTGCCGACCCGAGGGCTCTTGACTCTATGTATGAAAGGTCGTACGTTCGCGCCGCGAAGCACCTTCCGTTTCGCGGACAGAAAGGGAGTCACGGAGCAGGTTGCCGGAAGCGAGGCTGGTTCGCCGTCGTTGGGGTCCGCCAGGCCGCGCTCTCGAGCTCCCATCGATCGATGGATGAGAGAGGAGGGCAGATGAAGGTACTGCGATTTCGGCGCATGTTCCTCGTGACGGCCGTGGCTCTCGGCCTGGTGTTGGTCGTCGGCGCCATCGAGGCGGCGGCGCACAACTGGAGCACCTACAGGTGGCCACGGAGAGGCTCGCAGGTGAAGATGTACTTCTGGGATCAGACGGGCGGGTGCCCCAACGGGGGTACGGCGACGAACGACGCGCTGTACGACATCTACTACAACCCGCACCCGGTCTGGACCTACTGCACGACCTACCACACGGACATCAGCGTCTTCAGGACGAACGAGCCCGGAGCGTGGTTCTGCGGACTGGCCGAGATCTGGCTGTCCGGCAGCTCGATCACCCACGGTCACGCTCGCCTGAACGGCGCCTGCACGAGCGGCTCAGGGTTGAGCGGGAAGGCCTTCGCGCAGGGCATCTACTGCCAGGAGATCATGCACACGCTCGGGTTGGACCACTCGAACACGAACGACTGCATGGGGCTCTCGTACTTCAGCGGGAGCAACGGCCGGTGGTACATGGGTAACACCGGCGCGTACAGATACGACTGGGACCACCAGTCGGCCGACCTCTACTACAAGTACCGCTAATGGCCGGCGATGAGAGGAGAGTCATGAAGAACCAAGGTCTCATCGGCTGGGTCGTCGCGGCGGTGCTCGGGGCGGCGCTGGTGAGCGTGCTCATCTACAACGCCGCGAGCGGCGACGACGGCAGGTCGGCCGCGATCGGATCGACCAGCGGTCCGGGCCTCGGTCCGCCGCCCGAGGTCGCCGAAGACACCAGCAGGATCCAGGACGCGAAGAATGCGGCTGGCAAGGACAAGCTCCCGCCGATCGAGCGGGGGACCTCCGCGCCCCGGGTGGCGGACAACCCGCCGCGGGACTGCGATCCCAACCTGGAGCCGAACGCGTTCCCGGAATGGCGCAACAACCCGCAGACCCTGGCCGAGGCAGGTGCGATGGCGAACCAGACCATCGTCGGTACGGTGACGGGCGTCAGCCAGGGGCCGGCGCTGCGCGCGTCGGCACCGACGGAGCCCGGCGGTGCGGTGGAGACCCCCGTCCAGAACGTGAGCATCAGGGTCGACCAGGCCATCAAGGGTGTCGCGAGGGTCGGTATCACCCTCACGTTCCAGAGGCTGGGAGACGCGCAGGGCTGCCTGCGTGTTGCCGGGGATCCTCCGTACCAGCAGGGGCAGCGCGTGATGCTGCTGCTCGAGAACGGGGCCGAGGGGCGGCCACCGCACGTGATCTCGCCCGCGGGCCGCTATGGGATCGGGCGGAGCGGGGCGCTTCAGCCCCTGGCCGAGAACCCGTTCGCGGCCGAGGTCGCGGGCCAGCCCCTCGAGCAGGTCACCCCGAAGCTGCGAAGCGGCTAGGGGCTAGGGGCTAGGGAGAGGCACGAGACAGAGGCCGCCGGTCTTCCCGGCGGCCTCTGCGTGCTATGAATCTTCCTGTGGGAGCTCGCGTGCCGAAGGTCGCAATCGCGACGGCGGTCTTCCTGGGCGCCGGGTGTGCCGCGGCCGCTCCCAAGGACCCCCCGCCGACGGTTCCGGGCGTGATGTCGGCTCCGCCGCCGGCCTGGATCGAGACCCGCGGCGGCGACCGCTGGCTCGCGTTCTCGGACTACTGCTGGACGACCACCTGCATCGACTCCCGGCCCTTCGACCAGCGGAAGGACATTCCGCGGATCGCCGTCGACGCCGGCGAGGTGGTGCGCTTCCACCTCGGCTTCAAGCCCTCGAAGCTCTGGGTCGAGCGGGGGGACAAGACCTACCCGCTCAGGTACCTGCGCGTCGCGAGGTGGCGCGTTCGGGGCGCGGGTAGGTTCATCGAGCTCTACGCACTGAAGACGGGTTTCCGGGCCCAGTACGTCGCACGCATCCGCGTCCGTTGAGGCCTGACCGCCTCGGAGGGGCCGTCCTCCGTGGCGTCCGCGCGACGGCTGCCGGCTGGACGAGTCTCGCGGCGGCGCTCGTGGCGACGTGGCCGCTCGCGACGCGGCTCACCAGCGAGGTGCCGCTCGGTACCGAGGGTGAGGCGACGGTGCCGGTGTTCAGCATCTGGAACCTCTGGTGGACCGCTGACCGTATCCCGCACGGCTTCGCCGGCTTCCTCGACGCGCCGTTCTTCCATCCGAACGAGGGCGTCACCACCTACTCCGAGCCGATGCCCTTCGTCGGGACGCTCGTCTCGCCGCTCTGGGCGGCCGGCGCTCCGCCGGCGCTCGTCTACAACGTGGCGCTGCTCGCGCTCCTGACCCTGAACGGCGTCTTCGCGTATCGCCTGGCGCGGGCGCTCGAGCTGCCGGCCGGCCCGGCACTCGTCGGCGGTGTCGTGGCCGTGACCGTGCCCTTCACGGCCGGCGTCCTCGGCGTCCTTCCGAGCCTGGGGCTCTTCGGGATGCTCTGGACCCTCGACGGACTGGTCCGCTTCGGGCGGACCGGCTGGGGCGGCTGGGCGGCCTGGGCGGCAGCGGGCTTCGCCGCGACCTACTTCACGTTTCAGCAGTACGCCCTGTTCTTCGCTCCGGTCGCACTGGCTGCTGCGATCGTGGCGCTGAGCGAGCGGCGCTTCGCCCGCCCGGCACTCGCACGCCTCGGCGTGGTGGCTCTCCTCGCCGTCCTCGCGGTGTTGATCCTCGCGCTGCCGACGAGCAGCCGCCATGCCGACACGGGCGGCTTCGAGCGTCCGCCCGAGCTGGTCGAGGCCCTGTCCGCCGGTCCGGGCGACTTCCTGACGCGGCCCGCGACGGCGTCCGTCCCCGTCCCGCGCCGCGACCCCGCCGACACCGCCGGCCTCTTCCCGGGGTTCCTCCTCGCCGGACTGGCGCTCGCCGGGGCGGTGGCAGGAATGCGCGAGGGGCGGCGGCGGCGCTGGGCGGCGATGCTCACGGGCATGGCGGCCTTCGGCTTCCTGCTCGCCCTCGGCCTGAACCTCGACCTGCTGGGCTGGCGCCCGTTCGGGACGCTGAGAGCGCTCGTGTCCGCCTTCGCCGAGGTGCGGTCCCCGTACCGAGCCGCCGCGCTCATGCAGGTCTGCCTCCCGGTGCTGGCCGCGCTCGCCCTCGCGCGGCTGCGCGGGCGTCTCGTGCGTGGCGGCGTGGCGGCGATGGTCGTTCTCGGGCTCGTGGCCGCGGCCGAGAACCTGGCGGTTCCGGCGTCGCTCCACGCCGTTCCGCGCGCCGGGTCGGCGTGGTCGGCGTGGCTGCGCGAGCATCCGGAGCACCGGGTGCTCGCACACGTGCCCTTCCCGGCCGGGCTGACCGTCTCGGCCTACGAGGTGGAGGCATGGCGGCTGCTGTCGCAGACCGATCATCGCCGGGCGATGGTCAACGGGTACTCCGGCTTCTTCCCCGTGACCCGCGCGCCGGACGGTCGCATCCTGCCGGCGTACACGGACTTCCAGCTGCGGATGGCCGCCGAGTTTCCGACGGGCGCGCTCATGTGCACGCTGACCGAGAGCCTCGGAGTCGACACGCTCGTCGCCGATCGCGCCTGGCTCGCCGGCCACGAGCGCGAGCTCGCCCGCTTCGAGAGCTTCCTGCTGCCGGTCTACGCGGACGCGGACGTGCGGATCTACTCGCTCGCGACGCCTCCGGGGCGATGCGAGGTGAGCTGACCGGGAGGCCTGCTGGCCACGGGACACTGTTGTACGATCGCCCGCAGTTGGGTGGCCGCGTCGGGACGAGCGATTCTGGCCTCGCGGGTCTTGCCCGCCGGGCGATCGACCGCGACGGGACCGCGCGCGATCGCCTCCTCCCCGGGACGCCCGCGTGATCGCGCTGCTGAACGACCCCGGCTTCTACATCACGTACGCCCTGATCCAGGCGCTCGTGATCCTCGTCGCCATCCGGTTCCTCGACCTGTACGAGCGCCAGCCGTTCTGGCTGCTCGCGCTGCTGGCGGGGTGGGGCGCGACCGGCGCGGCCGCAATCTCGCTCGCCGGCAACAATGCCGTCAGGGGCATGCTCTCGGCCGACACGCGCGAGGTGTTCGGCAACGCGATCGCGCCGCCCCTCGTGGAGGAGTGCGCGAAGGGTCTCGCCCTGCTCGCGGCGATCTGGCCGCTGCGCTGGATCGGCCGGCGCCTGGGTGTCTCGCTCTTCGACGGGCTCTCCGACGGGATCGTCTGCGGCGCGGCGGTGGGGCTCGGCTTCGGCTTCACCGAGGACTTCTTCTACTTCCTCGACGCGGCCAGAGTGGGAGGTCTGCAGACCGCGACCGACGTCTTCACCTACCGGCGCGACTTCTTCGGGCCCGCGGTGCTCCACCACCCCGTGTTCTCGGCGTGCTTCGGCGCGGGCCTCGGCATGGCGACGTGGAGCGTCAGCCGCATGGGAAAGGTGCTCTTCCCGCTCGCCGGCCTGGCGCTCGGCGTGCTCTTCCACGCCGTCAACAACGGGTTCGTCTACCTCGTGCTCTACCTCAAGTACGGTCTCGCCGCCGCGGCCGCCTACGTGCGCGACCCCGCCAGCGCGGTCCCCGCGGTCGCGGAGACGGCGGACACGTTCAATCGACTGCTCCATCTGCTCGACTTCTGGCTGGTCGCGCTCTTTGTCGGGGCGATGGTGCTCTGGCAGCGCTTCCAGCGGCGCATCATCCGCCAGGAGCTGACCGAGGAGGTGGGTCTCGGCCTGCTGACGCGCGCCGAGTGGGACGAGATGTTCCGCTACCCGCAGCGGCTGCGGCGCTACTGGCGGCTCGTACGTGCGGGCGAGCTCGAGCGCTACCGCCAGCTGCGGACGATGCACGGACAGCTCGTCCGGCTCGCGCTGCTCAAGTGGCGGACGCGCCGGATGGGCGGCGACTGGAATCACGTCCAGCGGCTCCGGCGCGAGATCGCCGCGCTCGGCGCGGTCGACGTGGCGCCCTCGAACCTGCCGACGCCCGCGACCCCGCTGGTCGGGCGGGAGACCGAACTCGGCGAGGTCGAGGAGCTGCTCAGGGACGGCGACGTCCGCGCCGTCACGCTGACGGGAGCCGGAGGGACCGGCAAGACGCGCCTCGCGCTCGAGGCCGCCTCCCGGCTGCGGGACGATTTCGGCGGGGGGCTCTACCTCGCCGAGCTGGCCCCGCTCCGCGACGCGAGCCTGGTCGTCCGCGCCGTCGCCGAGGCGCTCGGGGTGACCGAGCGACCCGGCGAGCCGCTGCTCAGGACCGTGACGGAGTTCCTGCGCGACAAGCAGGCGCTGCTCGTCCTCGACAACTTCGAGCAGGTGATCGACGCCGCGCCGCAGGTCGCCGAGCTGCTCGGCGCGGCTCGGCACGTGAAGGTGCTGGCGACGAGCCGCCAGCCGCTTCGCATCATCGGGGAGACGGAGTATCCCCTCTCGCCCCTCGCCGTTCCGGCGGCGGCGGGCGCTCGGGACGCGGCGACGATCGCCGCTTCTCCCGCCGTCGCGCTCTTCGTCGAGCGGGCGAAGGCCGTGGATCCCTCGTTCCGCCTCGATCCGGGCAACGCCGCCGACGTGCTCGAGATCTGCCGCAGCGTCGACGGCCTGCCGCTCGCGATCGAGCTCGCCGCCGCCCGCGTCAAGCTCCTGCCGCCGAAGCAGATCCTGGAGCGGCTGGCCGAGCCCCTCGAGCTGCTCACGAGCGGCGCCCGCGACCTGCCCGAGCGGCACCGGACGCTGCGCGCGGCGATCGACTGGAGCTACGGCCTCCTCGACGGGGAGGAGCAGCTCGCGTTCTCGCGACTGGCGGTCTTCGCCGGCGGCTTCACGCTCGAGGCGGCCGAGCAGGTCGCCGGCAGCGGCCTCGAAGTCCTCGGCTCGCTCGTCGACATGAGCCTGGTCAGGCGCGGCCCTGCGCGGGAGGGCGAACCGCGCTTCGTCCTCCTCGAGACGATTCGCGAGTACGCCGAGGGCCGCCTCGCGGAGCGCGGCGAGCTCGACGAGCGCCGGCGGTTGCACGCCGGATACTTCGCCGCGCTCGCGGAGCAGGCCGAGCCCGCGCTCACGGGCCCGGCGCAGTCCGAGTGGCTCGTTCGGCTCACCGACGAGACGGACAACATCCGCGCTGCGCTCGACTGGTCGGTCGAGGCGCGCGAGTTCGAGACCCTCCTGCGGATCGCCGGCGCGCTCGTGCGCTTCTGGAGCATGCGCGGGTACCTGACCGAGGGCAGGCGCCGGCTGCAGGCGGCACTCGCCGCGGGCACCGGCATGCCGGCGCCGATGCTCGCCAAGGGCCACTACGCCGCGGGCTACTCGGCGCTCGGCCAGGCCGACTACGACGAGGCCGTCTGGTACTTCGAGCAGAGCCTCGAGCTTGCCCGCGCCGTCGGGGACCGCCGACGCGAGGCGGCCGCGCTCGCCCAGCTCGCGTGGATCGCGATGGAGCAGGGCGAGGCGGATCAGGCGGCACGCCTCGCGAAGGACGGGTTGGCGATGGCGCGCGAGCTGGGCGATCCGCTCACCGAGTCGGGAGTGCTGAACACGCTCGCGGAGCTGGCCGCGGCGAGCGGCGACGACGCCGAAGCGACCGCGCTCCTGCAGCAGGGACTCGCCCTCCGACGCGCCCTCGGCGACCGCCGGCTGGTCGCCAACTCGCTGCTCGAGCTGGGCCGGGCCGAACTCACGCGCCCGCGTCTCGACGAGGCGAGCGAGCTCTTCCAGGAGGCGGAGTCGATCGCCCGGGAGCTCGGCGACACGTGGAGCCTGTCCCTCGCGCTCGGCGGGCTCGGCCGCGTCGAGCTCGGGCGCGGCCGCCTGGAGGAGGCGTCGGTCCTGCTCACGGAGGCCCTCCGCGTCGCCGGCGAGCGCGGCGACGTGCGCGCGATCGCGGATTCCCTGCAGGCGCTCGGGGCCGTTCAGGCGGCGCGGGGGCAGGCCGAGGTCGCCGCGCAGCTCGTCGCGTCCGCGGGCGCGCTGCGCGAGTCGATCGACGCGATCGCGACGCCGGCCGAGCAGGCGACCGAGGCGGGCGTGTCCGCGCAGCTGCGCGGCGAGCTGGGCGACAGGTTCGAAGGCGTCTGGGAGCGGGGGCGCCGGCTCTCCGCGGCCGAAGCGCTCGTGCTCGCCTTTGCGCCTCCCGCCGACCGCGCGCCGGCCCCTGCACCGCTGCCGGCGGCGGGGACGTGATCGTTGCCGCCCGGCGGACGCTGACGCTGGCGACCCTCACGCTCGTCGTCGCGGCCGGCTGCGGCGGAGAGGGACGCGCCGAGCAGTCCCCCGTCCGGGAGGACACGAAGGTCGGCGACGCCGGGATCCACACCCCTTCGAGGAACGAGTACTGCTACGCGGAGTGGGGGAGCCTCTGGCGGGAGGAGCGCGTGGCAGGCCCGCCCGTCAGCGTGCTCGAGTGCTGGGTCTTCTCGACCGCCGGCGGGCCGTACGGGTTCCCGCTCTCCTGGCGCCTCACCCCCCGTGGGCCGGCGCTCAGCGGCCGCACCCACCACCGGCCCTTGCATGCGTCCCCACTGCCGTACGGGCGGACGTGGAGCGGCGGGCCGTTCCGCTGCCGCTCGCTGCGGAGCGGCCTGCGCTGCTGGAGCATCGTCAGCGACCACGGCTTCGTGCTCAGCCGTACGTCTCAGCGCGTGTTCTAACGCTGGACGAGGCTGCGAACGAAGAAGAGGACGTTCGCAGGGCGTTCGGCCAGGCGGCGCATCAGGTACGGGTACCACTCTGAGCCGTAGGGCGTCGCGACGCGAACGCGGTGCCCGCGCCGGACGAGGTCGAGCTGGAGCCGCGGCCTCACCCCGTAGAGCATCTGGAACTCGAACCGGCCCCCGGAGATCGCCTTCCGCCGGCAGAACTCGATCACGTGGTCGATCAACCGCTCGTCGTGGGTCGCGATCGCGGTGTAGCCGCCCTCCGCGAGCGCCCGCTCGGCCAGGCGCACGAAGGCAGCGTCGACGTCCCGCTTCTGCGGGTAGGCGACGCTCGCGGCCTCCAGGTAGGCACCCTTGACGAGCCGCACGTTCGGCTCGAGCGGGAGGAGCGAAGCGAGGTCGGCTTCCGAGCGGTAGAGGTACGACTGGAGGACGACGCCGACGTTCGACTGTCCCCCGGCGCGCAGGCGGCGGTAGACGTCCAGCGTGGGCTCGACGTGTCGGGACTCCTCCATGTCGATGCGGACGAAGTTCCCGACGCCGGCGGCGTGGCGCACGAGCCGGGCGACGTTGCGGTAGGCCGCCTCGGGATCGGCGGCGAGCCCGAGCTGGGTCAGCTTCAGGGCGACGTTCGCGTCGAGTCGCTCGTCTGCGAGGCGCTGCAGGATCTCCTCGTAGCGCCCGGCGATCGCCGCCGCCGCGGCGGTGTTCCGGACGTCCTCGCCGAGCAGCGTCGTGTTCGCAGCCAGCCCCTGTGCATTCAGCGCGCGGAGCGTCTCGACGACCTCGTCGAGCGTCGCGCCGCCCACGAAGCGCCTCGCGCCGAAGCGCATCCCGTGGGCCGAGACGAAGCGCTGCAGCCGGGGGCTCCCGGCCGCAGCGAGGATGCCCTTTCGGAGCGCGGCGTTCGCAAAGGTCATGGGCCTTCATGACCTTCGGTGGATCTCGGGCGCGACTGGAGCGCCCGGCTACTCGCTCGGTCCGTCGCCCGTCTCGTCCTGGGCCGCGTGCGCCGAGACGGCGTCCCCCGACTCCGGGTCGCGTGCGATCGCCGCCGCCTGCTTCCGCTCTTCTTTTCGCTCCTGCTTGCGGGCGCGTCGCTCCTGCACCGCGCGCTCTCGCGTCATCTTCGCCATCGTCTGCCGTTTCTTTGCGCTCATTCAGCCCTCGTCCCTTCGGTCGCGTTGCGCGGACGTTCGTGCTCCACACGGTACCCGCAAGGTCGTCCGAGTCCCGGTTTAGGTTCCGTAAAGACGCGTTTGCCGTCCTCGGCTGCGGATATCCGTAGTGCAATACCAATTAGCGACGCAATTTCAAGGGAGGTCCAGATGGACCTGATTTCGAAGAGACAGAAGACGGGTACGGGACTGGCACTGGCAAGCGGGGTGCTCGCGCTCGTCGTCGCGACCGCTCTGTTCGCGACGGCGGCGGGGGCACGCTCCTTCGCCGCTCCGGTCAACAGGTGCGCGCCGGTCATCTCCGGCAAGCTCGTCGTCGGCAAGACGATCACGTCCACGGCCGGGTGCTGGTCGAACAGTCCGACCCGGTACGTCTACCAGTGGCTTCGCTGCGATACGAACGGCTCGAACTGCGTGAGGATCACCGGCGCGACGAGCAACTCGTACACGCTGACGAGGACGGACGCCGGCAACACGATGATCGTCCTGGTCACGGCCTCGAACGCCGACGGGCAGACCGGGCCGGTCAACTCGAAGCCGAGCGCGATCGTCTCCGTGGCGGCGGCGCCGGAGAACACGACGGCGCCCTCGATCACGGGCAAGGCCATGGTCGGCGAGCTGCTCTTCGCAAACCCGGGCAAGTACGCCGGCGGCATCCCGACGAGGTACACGTACCAGTGGACCCGTTGCAACTCCGCCGGCGCGAGCTGCACGGGCATCTCCGGCGAGACGAAGCAGACCTACACCGTGCGCAGCGCCGACGTCAAGTTCACGCTGCGGGTCGCCGTCACGGCTGCGAACGACTACGGCTCGGACGTGACGACGTCGGACCGCACGGCGGTGGTCACGACCGTGCCCGCGATCGTGCTCGTCACGACCTCGATGACGGCCACCAGGTCGACCGTGACCTGCTGCGCCACGTCGAGGCTCACGGGCACCGTCTCCACGGGCAAGGCGGGGGAGCCGATCACGATCCTCGCGCTCGAGTTCGGCGAGCTGGCGGCGGTGCCGATCGGCACGACGAGGACCACGGAGCTCGGCGAGTGGAGCTTCCCGGTCCGGCCGAGCATCGAGACGACCTATCGCGCGAAGACGAGCACGTCGACCGGGCCGCCGCTGACGATCAGCGTGCACCCGCGGGTCGGCCTCGGCTTCCAGCGGGGGGTCTTCAGCACCAAGGTGACCGGCGGGAGCGGCGCGACCTCGTTCGCCGGGAAGATCGTGTTCTTCCAGCGTCGGACGGCCGCGGGCCGGTGGGTGACGCTGGAGAAGGTCGTCCTCGACACCTTCTCGGTGGCGAAGTTCAAGCGGAGGCTCCCGCGCGGCGTTTCCTTCGTCCGGGTCTACCTGTCGCAGGCGCAGGCCGGCGACGGCTACCTCGACGGCGTCAGCCACACCCGGCGCTTCAGGAGGCGGTAGCTGCCGCGAGTCGAGCGGGCCGGTCGGGCTTCTGCGCGACCGCGACTCCCGTGGAGGCCGGCCCCTCTGGCCGGCCTCCACGGTTCCTTCGGCGCCGGAGTTGCTAGGAGCGGGCGGCCGTCAGGGCCAGCGCGAGGAACATGCCGACGACGATTCCGGCACCGCCGGCGAGCATCGTCGACCACGTTCCCGCATGCGTTGCCGCCTGAGTCGCGTGGGCGCCCGCCTGTGTCGCGGCCTGGACCTCCATCGCCTTCTCGAGGTTCTGGAGCTGCTGCCGGACGTCCTGCGTTTCGTTCGACGAGTCGGTCATGGTCGTGCTCATTCGGGCCTCACTTTCGTCGGAGTCTCTGCCTGAGGGGCGGGTGCCCCGCAGCTGGTCCCTTGCTTTCGCCACCCCAGTCCAACCCGTGGCGACACAGACCTTTCTGTCTCGCAGACTACTCGATTGCCCGGGCGGCCGTTGCAGCGAGGCATCCCGCACGGCCGGACATAGACGTTGCGAGACTGTTCGCCCGGCAGACAGACCTGTCTGCCGCCGCTGGTAGGCTAGTCGGCGGATGACAGGAGTGGCCGCAGCCGCCACCCCGGGCCCCGAGGCGCGTCAACGGATCCTGGCAAGCGCCTACGACCTCTTCTCCCGGCGCGGGATCCGGGCGGTGGGTGTCGACGAGGTGATCGCGCGAGCCGGAGTCGCCAAGGCGACGCTCTACCGGCATTTCCCGTCGAAGGACGATCTCGTGCTCGCGTTCCTCGCCCGGCGGGAGCAACTGTGGACGCGGGAGTGGGTCGAGGCCGAGGCCAGACGCCGCGGTGCCACGCCGGAGCAGCAACTGCTCGCCATCTTCGACGCGTTCGACGAGTGGTTCCAAGAGGACGGCTTCGAGGGCTGCTCGTTCATCAACGTCCTCCTCGAGACCGCCGATCTCGAGCACCCCGTCGGGGCCGCGAGCGCCGGCCATCTCGAGAACATCCGCTCCTTCGTCCGGACGCTCGCGGACGAGGCCGGCCTGCGGGATCCGGCCGGGTTCGCCCTCTCCTGGCACATCCTGATGAAGGGGTCGATCGTGCAGGCAGCCGAGGGCGACCGCGAGGCCGCTCAGCGTGCCAAGGCGATCGGCGCGCTCCTGATCGGCGAGCACCGCGCCAGTTAGCGAGGACGTGCGCGGCGTCCCAGCGCGGCGCGACGCAATCTGTCTCAGCGCAGCGGCAGCACGGCGTCGATCACGCGCCAGCCGATCCGGTAGACGCTCGTGCGGGACGCCTCTTCGTCTCCGGTCTGGACGGCGAGGGCGAGGCCGAAGGAGCCTGCCGCCACGAGCTTCTCCTCGCTCGCCCGAGGCAGGGTCAGCACCTTCCGGTCGACGCCGTCCCGGATCCGGCGGCCGCGGAGGGCGTTGCCGCGGAGGTAGAGGACGCGTCCGTACGCGACCGTGGCGGTGAAGACGCCGCGGATCGCCCAGCCGGGGCCGGCGATCCCGGCGCGCGTCTGGAGGACGAGCCCCTCCGGCGCGAGCCAGCCGCTGCTGGCCGCCTTCACCGTGGCCGGACGCATGCGGGGCGTCGCGACCGGCTTCCCGTCGAGGCGGACGAGCGAGAGCTGCCCTGTCGGCCGGCCCCGGGCGTCGAGGCGGGAGAGCGCGAGCCGCTTGCCGTCGGTCGCCAGCAGCGTCCAGGAGCCTCGCACGGTGGTGCGGCCGCGGGCCGCGCCGTCGAGTGCGATCGACGTCGTGCCGTTCGAGGGGCAGGCCGGCTCGGTCGAGTCGCCGAGCCGGTTCGGCACCTCGGTCGAGGCGATGACGCCGCCACCGGCGACGACGACGCCCGCGCAGCCGTACGAGGGCTCGTCCGGGTTGTCGTCCCTCCAGCCCCACTCCTCGCCGAGCAGCCGCAGCGGGCCGGACGGAAGCGGGCCCTTCCAGACCGAGTACTCCGCCCCGTGCGGGCTCTCCGCCTGGATGAGCTCGGCCGCGAGCGAGCGCCGTCCGAGCCACAGGTCGGAGACGAAGAAGGATCCGGAATCCGGGTCGTCGCACGGCAGGCCGCGCACCCTCGCCGGCGGGGCCTCGGGCTTCCTGGCCGCGCGGAGCGTCGCGACCCTAACCTCGCACCAGGCGGAGACGGCAACGCGGGAACCCGCGACCGCCAGCCCTTCCAGGGCACCGGGGACGCTGAAGCTCGGCTCCGGCAGCAGGGGCGCCGCGGGCCGTGCAGCCGGCGTGACCGCGACCAGCCCCGCGACGGCGAGAACGAGGCCCGTCTTTCTCACCGGCCGATCGTAACGAGTACGCTCCGCGTCGTCCGTGACCGAGGCCGGCGAAACAGGAGTGGCGCGCCCGCTGCGGAGGATCGTCTGGCCCGGCAGCGAGACGACGCCGCTGGGCCCGTCGGGGCCCGAGGACTACGCCCTGCTCAACATCGTCTATCTCTCCGGATTGTCGGCCCTCGCCGCGGTGGCGCACCGCCTCGGGCCGAGAGCAGGTGACCGCGCGATTCCGCTGCGCGAGGTGCCGTTGCTGTCGGGCGCGGCATTCGCGCTCGCGCACGTTCTGGCCAAGGAGAAGATCTCGACCTGGTTGCGAGAGCCGTTCGTGGTCGAGAGCGGTGAGCGGCGGCCGCTCCGCTCGGAGGGCGAGGGCCTGCGCTACGCGATCGGAGAGCTGCTTACGTGCACGCGCTGCGTCGGGGCCTGGTGTGCCCTGGGCCTCGTCGGCCTGCGGACCGCGTCGCCGCCCGCAGGGCGCCTCGTCAGCACCGTGCTCGCCACCGCCGGGGTCAACAACGTCGCCCAGGCGGCGTTCCGGCTCCTCGTCGAGAAGACGAACCTGGCCGAGATCGAGGCCAAGACCGTCGCTGCGGCTGCGGCCGAGTAGCTCGGACGGACGGCGGGACAGCCTTCGGGCCTGTGTGGACGAAGGTCCCCGGACGCGGGCTCGGTCAGGCCGGCGCGAGCAGCGCGTCGCAGATCTCGGCGACGTGCCGGTGATCGGTCCCGCAGCAGCCACCGAGAACGGCGAGGTTCGGTAGCCGCCGGGGCAACGCCGCGTGCTGCGCGCCGAGGTCGGCGGGATCGCCCTCGTCGAGCTCGACGGCCTCGTCGAGCTCGGCGTGACTCTTCGTGGACGCGTTCGCGCGGAGGCCGCGGATTCGGCCGACCCACTCCTCCCCCTCCGCCAGGGCGTGGGCGAAGTGGGTCGGATGCGCGCAGTTGACCATGAAGTAGGCAGCTGCCTCGCCGGTCTCGGCGTCGACCTGCTCGATCGCCTCCCCGAGGGCCTGCTCGCTCGGCAGCCGCCCGTCCGTCTCGACCGTGAACGAGATCACGGCCGGCATGCCCACCCTGCGCGCCGCGCGGACGACGCCGATCGCCTCCTCCGCATAGGTCATCGTGATCGCGGTGACGAGGTCAGCCGCCGTGTCGGCGAACGTTGCGATCTGCGTCGCGTGGTAGTCCTCCGCTTCTCCCGGCGTCATCCTCGTCGAAGGCTGGTACCCGTCGCTCTGGGGGCCGACGCAGCCGCTGATCACGAAGGGCGCCGCAGGGGTCTCGTACACGTTGCGGAGCTCCTCCATCAACGAGATCGCCTTCCGGTTCATCGCCTCCAGCTCTGCCAGGCCGTAGCCGATCCGCGCCGCCCAGTCGGGATTCGCCCGCCAGGTCGGACTCTCGAGCACGAAGCCGAGTCCGCGGTCGCGGGCGAGCTCGGCGTAGGGCGCGTAGTAGCTGCGCAGCGCCTCGGTGCCCTCGTCGTCCTTGAGCAGATCGAAGGCGGCGAACTCGGGCAGGTCGAGCCCCTGGTGGAAGATCAACGTCGTCTCGATGCCGCCGTCCGTGAGGAAGAGCGGGCCGTCGAACTGGGGCAGACGGTCTCGGAATCCCATCGCCTGGGCGAGTATCTCAGCCGCGCCTGCGGCACTGGGGCATGACGAGCTCGGCGCTCAGGGCAGGGCCGACCTCAGGAACGTGAGCCAGTTCTCGCCGAGCAACCCGTCCCGGCTCTCCGCCGGCGCCGCCGCGCCCACGGTGTGCAAGTCCGCGATCGAGTCGATCTCCTCCGGGCTCTCTTCCAGCCCGAAGCCGCCATCCAGGTCGGACCCGATGCCGACGTGCTCCCACCCGGCGATCCCGGCGATGTGCGTCACGTGCCGCCGCACGTGGCCGTCGATCGTGACCCGAATCGACCGGTCGGTCGACCACGCGGCTTCGAGGTAGCTCACAGCCGCCACCATTTCGTTCCCCACCTCGGTAGCGATTCGACCGCCAGAGTTTCGTTCCCGTGCTTGCCGCCGCCGCTTCGGAGCGAGCCGGAGGCGAACGGAGAAGCGGCGGCGGGGAACGGTCATCTGCCGCCGATCGTGATGCCGGCGGTGGCGACGATCTCGCCCGTGCGCAGGACGCGCAGGTTGCCGTCGGCGGCCGGGGTG
>JBHEMU010000059.1:0-8874 GCA_046262415.1 Gaiellaceae bacterium
AGGTGTGGATCCCTGAGCTGGAACCCGACGGGCCGGCGCCCGAGCTCGCCCCTTCCGTCGGCCGGCCGCGGAGGCGGCGAGACCTCCACGATGAAGCGCAACTCGCCGCCCCCGCGAGGGATCGGAAAGGACAGCCGGACAAAGCGGCCCGAGGGTATCCGCAGACGGCGCACGACTTGCCTCCCGAAGTAGCGGCGCACCGTCAGCGTCCGCGGGATCTCGTAGCTGGTGACCAGGGCCTCGAGCCGGGGCGGCGGATACCGCCCGGGCGGACGGCGGACGAAGATGAGGGCGCGCTCGGCCCAGAACCACCAGTAGTCGACTCCCGCCGCCGTGTAGCGCTGGTCGTAGATCCCGCTCGCATGGATCGGCAACGGCCTCGGCGGCCGGTCGTGCACGTGGACGTAGGCCGACCCCGCGGAGGCCGGACCCGCCCCGCCGATCGAGAACTCGTCCAGGTACGCCCGCCAGAGGCTGATCCGGAAGCGGTTCTCGGGCGAGCTCGGAGACAGGGGCTCCGTCAGGACGCGCCGGTGCTCGCTCCCCCCCACGGCGAGGACAGCGGCGCCGAGGACCCCGACGGCAAGGAGCAGAGGGAGAACCTGCCGGTGTCCGGCGTAGCGCAACGCGACCACGACTCCCGCGGCGCAGAGCGCGAAGAGCGCCGTTCGGCTGAGGGCCCAGTAGAGGCCGAGGACGACGGCGACGGGAAGCCATGCGGTCGACAGGGCGGCGGCCCTGCTCTGCCTCCCGGTGAGGAGCGAGGCGATCCAGCAGAGCACTGCGACGCCGAGCACGAAGGAGAGCGAGGCGGCCGACGTCAAGCCGCCGAAAGCCCGGACGACGTCGTCTCCGACCTTCGTCCCGACCCGACCGGCCGGGAAGCCCAGCTCCCGGAGAGCGGCGACCCCCTCTGAGCGCTGCCATGCGGCGATCGTGAGGTTGGCGGCGACGGCCACGGCCAGACCGGCCAGGAGGCCGTCCCATTCGCGCCGGCCGAGGCCGAGCCTCCCGGCGCTCCATCCGACGATCGCCCCGGTGAGGAGCACCTTCGCGCCCCAGAAGACGGCTTCGGGGCTGTGTCCGGCGAGCAGGTACAGCACACACGCGGCGGCCACGGCCCCGACACCGAGCAGCTCCCACCGCCCCGGCCGCCGTTGTACGCAGCTGCGCAGGACCAGGAGGCCTGCGAACGCCTCGTTCCAGTAACCGGCACGCGACCCACCGGCGTCGAGCAGGAAACCGTTGAGAGATGCCGCCATGATCGCGATCGCGAGGCCGTATCGCAGCGGCGCGAGCGCGGCGAGAACGCCCACCAGGAGCGCGACGACCACCAGCGCGCTCCGCGACCCGCCGACTCCCTGGCGTTCCACGACGACGACGCAGGCCCCCAGCGCCAGGCCGGCCCCGCCCAGCAGCGCCGATCGGGCCAGAAGGCGGAGCGGCTTCGACTCGGTGTCCGCAGCCGCCGGGGGGCCGGTCGAGCCGGGAGGCGTAAACCACCGGCTCAGGAGCTTGTCTCCCACTCCCGGCCGGCCGGCGCGGCCACCGTGCGGCGCCTCAATCGCTCGGAAGTGGTCGTGCGCCGAGCGGCGTCGACGCCAGCTCCGCCGTCTCGCCCGAGAGGGCGGCCGCGTAGACGCGATCGATCCGCTGGGCGGTCCGAGGCCGCGAGTAGACCTCGGCGCGCGCACGGAGCGCCGGGTCGCGCGGCGTCCGGAGCGCCGAGACGACCGCGCGAGCCAGTGCCTCGACGTCGGGCTGCTCGACCGCGCAGCCGGGAAGATCCCGCACCGTCTCGGGCACGTCTCCGACCGCGGTCGAGACCACGGGGGTGCAGCACGCCAGCGACTCCTTGACCGAGATCGGCGCCCCCTCGTACGCCGACGTCATCAGGGTGACGTCGACTGCGTTCATGACGACGGGCACGCGCCCCCGGGGCACCCCTGACAGGTTGGCGGAGGCGACGTCCGGGACCAGCAGCTGCACGCGCTGGAGCACCCGCGTGAAGAGATCGAAGCGCTTGATCGGATTTCCCGGCTGGCCGGGGAAGAGGACGTAGCGTCGATCGCCCCTCCAGCCGAGAGCCTGCCGCGCTTCCTCCCTGGACGACGGCGCGAACCGCAGGGTGTCGACCGCGCCCGGAATCACCCACGCGCTCGGCGAGCGCAGCAGCCTGGGTCCGGCCGCGCTCACGAAGATGGGCGCCGACCGTCGCGCGACGATGCGGGAGACCCACGCCTGCCACCTCGACGCGCCCGTGTAGTCGCTGCCCCAGAACGTGGTCACCGAGGGAACCAGCCGCTGAACGACCGCGACGGCCCCCGCGAGGCCGGAGTGCGCGTGCACCAGGTCGAACTGCCTGCCCCGGAGCAGCCGCCGCAGGCGGGGCAGCGCCCGGAAGTAGTTCAGGCGATCGCGGCCGTCGATGATCTCGACCAGGACGTCATGACCGAGCTTCTGCACGTCCTCCATCTGCTCCTTGACGAAGATCCCGAGGAACGGGTAGTCGTCGCGGGGATACATGTTCGTGAGGCAGAGGATCCGCATCACGCGGCCTCGGCCTCGGCCTCGGCCGGCGTCTGGTGAATCGCGAGAGCCACGCCGAGCAGGAGCCAGAGGATCGCCCCGGGTAATCTGAGCTGCAGCACCGGCGCGAAGAAGCCGAGGACCAGGACGGCCACAAGCACCGCGAACAGCGCGAGCCCGAGCCAGTGCTCGCGCGCGACCTGCAATGAGATCCGCCCGACACGGAAGAGGAAGAGCGTGAGGGCGAGCAGGCCGAGGAACCCAACCTCGACGAGGATGAGCGCCCAGTTGCCGTCGTAGAGGTAGCTGAACTGGGCCGCTCTCCTGCCCGCGGGGCTGCGGAAGAGCGGGCTCGTTCCGTTCTGCAGCCTGCGGCGGTCCGAGACGCTGCCGATGCCGAACCCGAGGAACGGGGCCTCCTTCGCGACCAGCTCCACGTCGGATGCCAGCAGGTACAGGCGGAAGTTGGAGTAGTAGCTCGCCTGCCAGGTCTGCGGGCTGAGGAGCGAATGCCAGCGCTGCCCGATGTTCCTGGAGGAGCGTGCGCTGGTGGGAGCTTCCCCGGAGACGCTGCTGACATAGGGCCAGGCGAAGGCCACGAGGAGCGCGACGAGGGCCGTCGCGTATCCCACCGGCAGCCTGAACCTGATCCGCGCGATGACGAGGGCGGCGACGAGGAGCGCGATGGCGCTCTCACGGGAACCGGATACCACCACCCCGAGCAGCATCGCCGTGCTCGCGGCGCGGCCCGTCCAGCGCCCGAGGCCCAGGCGCTCCGATCCTGCCGCCGCGAGCACGATCCAGGAGAGCGCGAGGAACATCCCGAGCGCGTTGTAGTGTCCGAAGGTGCCGAAGATCGATGCGGTGTCCGGCACCCGAGAGCCCGCGAAGGTCGTCCCGCCGATGACGATCTCGTAGCTGGGCGCGAACTTGGCCCGCACCCCGGGGCCGCCGACGAGCTGGATGCCGGCGATGATCGCCTCGAAGACGCCGAGGACGACGATCACCCGCCCGATGAAGAGGGCGTCCCGGCGAGGCGTCCTTGACAGGAGCGGCAGGAGGAGGAGCGGCAAGAACCGTAACTCGCTCCGGAAGCCGATCACGACCGTGCTCAGAGCCGTCAGGTTCCAGACCGCGGAGGCGAGCCAGGCCCCGGCCACGGTCACCAGGACCGCGCCGATCGGCCGGAGCCGGGTCACGGCGAGATCGATACTGGCGAGCACACGAACGACCACGACCGCGATCAGCCCGAGCTCGGGGGCGAACCTCGCGAAGAGGACGGCGTCGCGCGGTAGGTGGGTGAGGACGAGTGACTCCACGCACAGGTACGCGAGCAGCACCGCGACGGCGACACGCATGCTCGTGCGGGAGAGGACGAGGAATCCGAGCACCGCGACCATGGCCGCGATTGCTGCCCCAGGCTGGAAGTGCACGAGAAGAGTGGTGAGAAGTGCCGCGAGACCACCCGCGACCACATCTGGAGAGCGGGCTGCGAGCCTGTCGATCACGAGTACTGAGGGGTCGGAGCGCGCACTCGAAGACGGTAGAGGAGAACGAAGGCCACCAGGGCCACGACGGCCGAGCCCGGAATCCAGTTCGAGCGGAAGATCAGTGCCGCAACGAGCCCGCACCCGCTGACGGCAAGGCCCTCCGTGAGATCGCCGACCGTGAGACCGTATCGCACCCGGCCGCGAAGGAGAAGGATCCCACCCATGACGACCGCCGACAAGGCGGTTCCAACCGCGGCTCCCGTGGCGCCGTAGCGGGGAACGAGGAGGAGCGACCCCGCGATCACGGCCACGAGGCCGAGGGCGGCGACGACCACGTTCCCCACGACGCGTCCCTCGGCGGCGAAGGCGTTCGCGACCGGCTGGGCGGCGAGCTGGAGCACGAGGGCGCCCACGACGAGCAGGAAGATTCCGTCCAGGTCGCGATACGCACTTCCGAGGAGCACGTTGACGAGAGGGTGGGCCAGGACCGCGGCCGCCGCGACCGCCACCCCCGAGATCAGGAAGACGACGCGTACCGTCTGTCGAACCGAGAGCGAGACGTCCATGCCCCGCGCCCTGGCGATCCCGGCGAAGGTCAGCACTCCGGCGGCCTGCGGCACGAGCCAAAGGGGCATCGCGAGCGCGAGGACGACCGCGATCCGGCCCGACTCGCCGGACCCGCCGACGAGGCCCGTGACGGCGATCGCGGCGGGAACCTGGACGAGGCTGGCGTAGGTCGCGATCGAGGCGAGCCCACCGTAGCGCAGGAGCTCGCGAGTGACGCGGATTCTCGCGCGTCCGGCTCCCGCGGATCGCAGGAGGAGGTGGATCGCCCAGCCGCAGAACCAGGCGTACGCGATCGCAAAGGCGAGGACGCCCGCCATCGGCGCGAGGGCGGCGAGGAGCAGGAGGGAGACGACGAAGATCGCGTCGCTCGTCAGCTCCAGCGTCGCGTAGAGCGGCACCCTGTCGAGCGCGAAGAGGAGGAGCTTGAGCCCGGAGTAGGTCGCGTAGACGATCGCGAGCGCGAACCCGCTGACGAGGCTCAGCGCGCCGACCGGCGCAAGACCGGCAAGCCCCAGCAGCCCGTACAGCGCGGAGAATCCGGTCGCCGCGATCAGGAGCAGTCGGATCGCCGCGCGAGCCAGCGCCGGGCGCTCGCGTTCGTCGCCGTGCGCCACCGCACGCGCGAGCGTCGGCGCCACGCCCGCCATCGTCAGCAGCGCCACCGCCATGCCGATCGAGAACGTGCGCGCGAGGTCTCCGAAGCGCTCGGGACCGAGCACCCGGGCGAGGAGGATGTTGAACAGGAGCGTCGTGCCCCCGCTCGCCGCGAAGACCGTGCTCGTCAGGATCAAGCGCCGGATCGGCGTTCCCGCCCAGCCGGTGTCCAGCTCCAGCTCCGCGGCGGCGGTCACGCCAGTGGCGACCGTGCCTCGGCGAGGACGGTCGCCCTGCTCCCGGTCTCGAGCGACTGGTCGACCGCTTCGAGCAGGTAGATGACGTCGAGGCCGAGGGCTGCCGAGGACCGGGGGGTCGATCCGTCACGGACGGAGCGGCAGAAATCCTTGAGCTCGACGGAGAGCGGCTCGACCGCCTCGATCGGCGGCGAGACGATTCCGCCCGTGCGGTAGGTGAGACGGAACTCGCCGAAGGTCTCCGGCGGCTCGAGCGCGACACCCGAGTCGAAGACCCGCACCGGCTCGTTGCTCGTGTCGTCGTAGACGACCATCTTCTCGGACCCCACGATCGTCGTCCTCCGCAGCTTGCTCGGAGCGAGCCACGAGAGCTCGAGGTGGGCGACGACCCCGGAGTCGAACTCGAGGCTGACGAAGACGACGTCGGGGATATCCGGGATGATGCAGCCGCGACTCATCGCCGCCACGGAGCGCGGGCTCTCCCCGAGCCAGTACAGGAGGATCGAGAAGTCGTGCGGTGCGAGGTCCCAGACGACGCTCACGTCCTTCTGGTGCAGGCCCAGGTTCACGCGGCTCATCGAGATGAAGTAGATGGAGCCGAGCTCGCCCCGGTCGATGATGTCGCGGATCGTGTTCACGGGCGGGCTGTAGACGAAGGTGTGGCCGGGCATCAGCAGCAGGTCGTGCCGCCTTGCCAGGTCGATCAGCTCCCGGGCCTCCGTGGACGAGGCCGCGAGCGGCTTCTCGACCAGGACGTGCTTGCCGCACTCGAGGGCAGCCTTCGCGAGCGGGTAATGCGTCGACACCGGGGTCGCGATGGCGACCGCCTCGACCCACGGGTCGCGAACGGCGTCCATGAAGTCGCGACTCGTCTGGATCTCCGGATGGCGCCGCTTGACCGCCGTGAGCGCCTCCTCACGCAGGTCGCACACCCAGCGAACCTCCGCCTCGGGGAACTCCGCGAGGTTCCTGATCAGGTTGGGACCCCAGTATCCGGCTCCGACGACCGCAACGCGGACCGGACCGGCGCCGTCTCCGTCCCCGTCGGCGGGGCGATTCCGCGAATCGAAGGTCATCGAGCCGGCCTGCCGAGCCGAGCTGCGCGCGGGCTCTGGAGCCGACCGCGGGCATCCGGCGGGTGCGCCGATTCCGGCCGGTCGCCGTCCTCCCGTGCAAACGATCGTGTGCGTCCAGCGTCGATGATCTCCGCCCCGCTCTTCCGTAGCTTCAACCGCAGAATCGGGCCTCTCCCCCGCTAGATGTTACATAGCCCTCCGAAAGGGTCCCGCTCAATCCAGTCCCGGCGGACGGAGGGGTGGGGGTCAGCGGACCACGTCGAGCACGACCGGCCGTGGCGGCGGCGCGGCCTCACCCAGCTCGTAGGCTGCCGCGACGGCGGCAGCCGCCTCGCTGGCCGCCGCTTCGCTGCGCGCGTGGATCTCCGCGAGCGGGTCTCCCGCTGCGACGGCGTCGCCTCGCTTCCGCAGGCAGAGCACGCCGACCGCGTGGTCGATCTCCTCGTCCTTCGTCCCCCGGCCAGCGCCGAGGCGAAGCGCAGCCGTCCCCACCGCCACAGCGCCTAGCCGGACGACGTAGCCTGCCCGGGGCGCCGTCACCGCGCGCACGACCGGGGCGGCCGGCAGGACGGCACGGTCGGGATTGCCGCCCTGCGCTCGGATCCACCGCTCGTAGGCCCGGTACGCCGAGCCGTCGCCGACCGCCGACTCCGCCCGCCTGCGGGCCTCCTCGAGGCCGATGTCGAGGTCGGAGAGCGAGAGCAGGTGCGCGGCGGCCTCGAGGACGAGGCCCGTGAGGTCGGCCGGGCCGCGGCCCTGGATCGTCTCCGCCGCCTCGCGGACCTCGAGCGCGTTCCCGACGGCGCGACCGAGCGGCTGGTCCATGTCGGTGAGCAGGCAGGCGACCTCGCGACCCGCCCTGCGGCCCAGCTCGATCATCGCGTCCGCCAGCTCGCGCGCGGCGGTCTCGGACTTCATGAAGGCGCCGTCGCCGACCTTGACGTCGAGCACGATCGCGTCCGCTCCGGCCGCGAGCTTCTTCGACATGATGCTCGCCGCGATCAGCGACACGTTCTCCACCGTCGCCGTCACGTCCCGCAGCGCGTAGAGCAGCTTGTCGGCCGGCACCAGGTCCGCGCTCTGACCGACGATCGCCAGGCCGGTCTCGCGCACCTGGGCGACGAACTCCTCCGTCGAGAGCTCGGCCCTGAAGCCCGGAATCGACTCCAGCTTGTCGAGCGTGCCGCCGGTGTGCCCGAGGCCGCGGCCGCTCATCTTCCCGAAGGGCACCCCGCAGGCGGCGACGATCGGCCCGACGGCGATCGACGTCTTGTCGCCGACGCCGCCCGTGGAGTGCTTGTCGACGGCCTTGCGTCCGAGAGCCCGGCCCAGGTCGATCGTGGCGCCGCTGGCGATCATCGCGTCCGTGAGCGCGAGCGTCTCGGCATGCGAGAGCCCGCGGAAGTACACGGCCATCAGGAAGGCGGCCAGCTGGTAGTCCGGGACGTCGCCGCGGGCGTAGCCGAGGATCAGGTCCGAGAGCTCGCCGGGCGCCAGCTCCTCCCCGTCGCGCTTGCGCTCGATCAGCTCGGCCGGGCGGATCATTCGCAGACGAAGATCGTGTTCCGCCTCGTCGCGCGGAGCGGCCCCTCGAAGTGGGGGACGCGGGCGGCCAGGTGCTTGTGGACGATCGACGAGGCGATGTACCCCCGGACGGCGGCGGCGTCCGCGAACGTCACCGTTCCCTCGACGTCCCGCCGCTCCACTCGCGCGAAGTGGGCGCGGAGGGCCGCCTCGCCGTTCTCGGAGAAGAATCGCGACGGCTCCTGCCCGCGCCGGCGGCCGGCGAGCGACCAGAGCTCGTCGAGGTGCCGCAGGGAGTTGGTGGAGGCGACGAGACGCCCGCCGGGCCGCAGCACCCGGGCGAGCTCGGCCAGCGCCCGGTCGAGGTCGGGCACGTGGTAGAGCATCCAGTTCGCGACGGCGCAGTCGAACTCGCCGTCGCCGAAGGGAAGGTCCTGAACGTCCGCCACGCGCGCGTCGACTCCGCGCGCCCGCGTCAGCTCGACCATCCGGGGCGACTGGTCGACCGCGAGGATCTCGGACGCGAGGTCGCGGGCGAGTCGCTCCGCGAACTCCCCCATGCCGCAGCCGACCTCGAGCACGCGGCGAGGCCGGACCTCCGCCACCGCCGCGAAGGCGGTGTCGCGAGCGTCGGGCCCGTGCACTCCCTCGTAGACCGAGACGCGCGAGCGAAGCCCCTCCTCGGTCGCGTACTCGCGGCGAACGACCTCCGGGTCGTCCAGCCTGGGAACCTCGCTCAAGGCGCGACGATCGGCGAGCCGGGCAGCCCACGGGAGGGCTGCTTGCCCCCGAGCCACGTGTTGACCGTGGCGCCGACGTCCGCGAACTCGCCCTCAT
>JBHEMU010000060.1:0-3086 GCA_046262415.1 Gaiellaceae bacterium
TCGGGGACCGTGGGCTCCCATACCAGGGTCTTCAGCTCGCCCGCGAAGTCCTCGAACTGGACGACGACCAGACGGTTGAGGAGGCTGACGTAGGGATTGACCGACCGGGCCGCGCCGTGGAAGGCCAGCTCGACGGGATACGCGGCCGAGACGAGGCCGACCGTGCGGATCGCGCGGATCTGCCCCTGCTCCTTGAAGCGGGCGCGGAACGCCTCGGCCGCCTCACGCATCGCCGCGGGCCGGTCGCCGCGCGGCCACGTCGCGTGGGCCTCCGCGAACTCGTGCGCCGGCCGGAGGCCGACGGCCTCTGGGCTCTCGATCGCCGCCATCCTGGGCTCCTTGGAGTGGGCGGGTCAGCCTACCGCTACGGTGAGGCCGTGCCCGGGCCAGTCGACCTCGCCTGCGTGGTCCACTGCCACTCGACCTACTCCGACGGTACGGGGACCGTGCCCGAGATCGCCGCGGGCGCCGCGAGAGCCGGAGCGGACGCGGTCCTGCTCACCGACCACGACACGCTCGCGGCCAAGCGACGCGGCGAGGAGCGGTGGTATGGCGAGGTGCTGGTGTGCGTGGGCGAGGAGGTCTCCCCCGTCGGCGCCAACCACTACCTCGCCTTCGGCCTCGACGAGGTGATCGACCCCGGCCTCCCTCCCGCCGACGTCCACGCGACGGTCCGTGCCGCGGGAGGAATCGGCTTCCTCGCGCATCCGTTCTCGAAGGGCTCGGAGCGCTTCAGGCGGGCGGGCATGCCGACCGACGAGCTCGGCGGCGAGGACTACACCGGCATCGAGCTGTGGAGCTGGGTGACCGACACCGCCGAGAGGCTCGAGAGCGTCGCGGACGCCCTCCGCTTCATCGTGGCGCCCGAGCGCATGGTCGACGACCCGCCGGCGGCCAACCTCGCCGCCTGGGATGAGCTCCTCAGGCGGCGCCCGATCGTGGCGCTGGGCGGGATCGACGCCCATCAGATCGGCATCCGCGTCGCGGGGCGCGTGCCGCTTCGGCTGATGTCCTACGCCCGCTCGTTCCGGCACCTGCGCACCCACGTGCTCCTCGACGAGCCGGTGAATGGCGAAACCGGGCACGACCGCGACGCGATCTACGCGGCGCTGGCGGCGGGCCGCTGCTACCTGGCGATCGACTCGATCGCTCCGGCGCGCGGCTTCTCGTTCGCCGCCGCGGGAGAGGCCCCGGTCGCCATGGGGTCCGAGGGGCCGCTCGACGGCGGCCGCGAGCTGGTCGCCCGAGTGCCCCGCCCCGCGTCGCTGATCGTCGTACACGAGGGCCGACCGGTCGCGACCGCCTCGGGGACCGAGCTGCGCCACCGCGCGGAGGAGCCGGGCGCCTGGCGCGTGCAGGCCTCGCTGCCGGCCTTCGGGCGACAGCGGACGTGGATCGTCTCCAACCCGGTGTACCTACGTGCGTGATCCACGACTGCTGCGCCCTACGCGCGCGCCTTCGCCTGCTCGGCGCTGGGCGCCCAGTGCGACTCGGCAACGGGGGCGGCCGGCATGCCCTCCGGGACCGGCACCCCGGGGGTGTCGCGCAGGTACCACTCGGCGTCCAGCGCAGCCTGACAGCCGCTGCCTGCGGCCGTGACCGCCTGGCGGTAGGTGTGGTCCACGAGGTCGCCGGCCGCGAAGACTCCCGGGAGATTGGTCCGCGTCGACTTGCCCTCCGTGATCACGTAGCCGCCGGCGTCGACCTCGACCTGATCGGCGAAGAGCTCTGACTGGGGCTCGTGGCCGATGGCGATGAAGGCTCCGTCGAATGCCTGGTCGCGGGTCTCCCCCGTCTCGGGGTTGCGCAGCGTCGCGTGGGTCAGCGGACCGCCTTCCTCCTCGGCACGGAGCTCCTCGACGAGGTACGGGGTCATGAAGACGATGTTCTCGCTCGCCAGGGCCCGGTCGAGCATGATCTTCGAGGCGCGAAACTCGTCGCGGCGATGGACGACGGTGACCGTCTTGGCGAACTTCGAGAGGAAGATCGCCTCCTCCATCGCCGAGTCGCCGCCTCCCACGATCAGCGTCTCCTTATCGCGGAAGAAGGCGGCGTCGCACGTGGCGCAGTAGCTCACGCCGCGCCCGCCGAGCTCCTCCTCACCCGGCACGCCCAACTTCTTGTGTTGGGCGCCGGTGGCGAGGATGACGGTGCGCGCCTGGTAGGAGTCGTCGCCGACCCACACCCGGTGCACGCCGCCCGGCTCGGTCGCGAGCTCGACGCGTGTCGCGTCGTCGGTGAGGAAGCGGGTGCCGAAGCGCTCGGCCTGGTCGCGAAGCTGCTGCATCATCTCGGGGCCCATGACCCCCTCGGGGTAGCCCGGGTAGTTCTCGACGTCGGTCGTCTGCTGGAGCAGCCCGCCCCAGGCGAAGCCCTCGATCACCAGCGGCGTCAGGTTGGCGCGCGACGTGTAGAGCGCGGCGGTGTAGCCCGCCGGGCCACTCCCGATGATGATCACCTGCTCGATGTCGTCGGCCATGTCTTTTCGCGGCTCCGTTTCCGTTCCTCTTTCACGAGGAAGTGGGCTTTACTTCACTTTGTATAGTAGTCATCGAATCAATCCGCGGGTCGCGCGGAGCACGCTCGAGCCGCGGGGCATCTCGCCAGTGCTGGACGGTCCGCCGTAGCTGGAAGTAGGCGACCGTGCCGGGGATGGTCGGCAGCCAAAACGCGAAGGCACGGTAGACGAGGACGGCGACGACGGCGAGCCCGGCGTTGACGTCGAAGGCCACGAACGCGCCGATCATCCCGCCCTCCACCCCACCGATCCCGCCCGGGATGGGGAGCGTGTTGGCGATCATCCCCACGAAGTAGGCCATCACGACCACCGCCCACGGCGGCGCCTCGCCGAAGGCGTGGAACGCAGCCCACAGCGTCGCGACGTCGAAGCCCCACCACAGCACCCCGCCCAGCAGCCCCACCTCTCGCTCGCGGATCAGCCGCAGAGCGGTGCGTACCCCGCTGGCCACCGAGGCCGGGGCCGCGGCGATCCGCTGGGCGAACCGTCCCAGCCGGCCCTGGCGCTTGCTCCACTGGCCGATGCGGCGGTCGAAGTCGCCGGGAAGCAGCGCGATGGCGAGGAAGAC
>JBHEMU010000061.1:0-12102 GCA_046262415.1 Gaiellaceae bacterium
CGAGCAAGCCGGTCGCGACGAGCCCGAGCAGGATCGGCCCGTGGCTCGCGTTCGCGAGCTTCTGCAGCGCCCCGTCGAGGCCGATCGCCTCCTTCGGGTCGTACTCGATCGCCGCCTTGCAGAGGAACCCGCCGATCAGGACGAACACGACCATCCTGGCGGTCAGCCCGACGACGCCGATCCGCGTCGCCCAGGGCCTGGCCGCGTCGCTCGTGTCCCAGTGGTCGAGGAACGACCTGGTGGCAGCTCGGTAGCCGTTGAAGACCCCGGCCCCGACGAGCGTCAGGCCGGCGAGGCCGACCAGCCAGGTGCCGGCCGGCCAGTCGAGCACGGTCGAGGTCGTCTTCCGCGCCTTCGAGGTCTGCGACTCCCGCTCGCCGGGACGCGTCACCAGCCGGACGGTGGCGAGGGTCAGCGACGCGTAGACCAGGCCTCGACCGGCGAAACCGGCGCGCCTGGCGACCCCGGAGGCGTCGTCGTCGTCCTCCCCCCGCCGCCCGAAGAGCGCGTCGGCGAAGCGCCAGGCCGCATAGCAGGCGAACCCGAGAGCCAGCCCCACGAGCAACGCCTTGCCGAGGGCATCGTCCGCCACGGTGGCCAGCGCCCCCTCCCGGCTCGTCGCCTTGCCGCCGCCGCCGATCGCGAGCCGGATCGCGAGGAGGGCCACGATCGCGTAGGACACGCCCTTGGCGACGAGACCGACCCGCGCGAGGACGGTGATCCAGCGTGGATTCTCGGTCGGGAGCACGGCGGCGAGGTCGCTCATCGCGCCGGTCTACCCGCCCGCCGACTTTTGAACGCTACGCCTCTCGATCGAGCGTGAGCGCCGCGGAGTTGACGCAGTAGCGCAGCCCGGTCGGGTCGGGGCCGTCCTCGAAGACGTGCCCGAGGTGGCCGCCGCAGGCGGCGCACTGGATCTCGGTGCGGCGCATCAGCCAGCTCTGGTCGTCCTCCTCGGCGATCGCGTCCTCGCTTGCCGCCTCGTAGAAGCTGGGCCAGCCGCTGCCGGAGTCGTACTTCGTCTCCGAGCGGAAGAGCTCGGCGCCGCACCCGGCGCACCGGTACGTCCCCGGCTCCTCGGCGGCGTTCAGCTCGCCGGTGAACGGCCGCTCCGTCCCCTTCTGGCGCAGCACGCGGTACTGCTCGGGGGTCAGCTCCCGGCGCCATTCCTCGTCGGTCTTCTGCACGCGCGGCGACACTGACCGGAGCCTACCCGCGGGCGAGCGGCGGTAGCTCCGATGGCGCCGCACGCTCGCGAAGGCGCGCGGCGCGAAGGATCCGCGTCAACGCCTCGCAGCCGTCGTCGCGGTGGCGGCGAAGATCGCCTGCCTGAACTCGCCCGGGAACGGCGGCTCGTTCGCCAGGGCGAAGACCGCGATCGCCTTCCCGCCCGACCAGGAGACCGAGATGTAGTCGGCCAGCATGCGCCCGAGGCTCGTGTCGGGCAGCCAGAGGAGGTCCATCGAGATCGCGTTCAGCCGGTCCGGCTTGCCCCACGTCCTGCCGCCGTTCCTCGACTCGATCAGGCCGACCCCGAGCCCGCTCCCGCAGTAGGAGGCGAAGCTGCAGCTGTGCGGGACCGAGTGGTAGGCGACGGCGATCCTCGCCCGGTTGCCCGACGTCGAGGGCTGGACGGCGATGCCCGGCACGAAGTGGTCGATGTCGGCGGTGCGCGGCTCGATCGGCACGCGCCTCGTCTCCGACCAGACGACCCCGTTGCCCGAGGTCGCGTAGACGATGTCGTTCGGGACGCAGTCGTCGCGGAAGCGGCAGTCCGACCACGCGACGTACACCCGTCCCCCGCGGTCGACGTCGACCGAGGGCAGGGGCGGGGCCCGCAGGCCGCCGGGGTCCTCGTAGAGCAGGCTCGACACCCGGATCGGATCGCCGAAGGTCGCGCCGCCGTCGGTCGAGCGGATCGCGGCGATCTGGTCGGCGAGGACGACCTCGCCGGCGAAGACCGCGTAGAGGACGACCAGCGTTCCGTCGGGCCGGACGATCGGCTGGGCGCCGTTCACGATCGCCTCCTCGGGCGTCGCCGGCGAGGCGGTCGGTCCCGTCCAGGTCAGGCCTCCGTCGGTGGATGTCTTCGTGACGATCCGGTCCGTGGCCGAGTCGAGGTACGACACGTAGCAGTGGCCGCGGAAGCGGCTCGACGACCAGTTGTCGCAGACGATCCATTCCTTGTCGAGGCCGGAATCGGTCTCCCGCTCGACGAGCACCGGCGCGCTCCAGCGCAGGCCGTCCACGGAGCGGCTGACGTTGAGCTCGAAGGCGTCGGGCGTCCTGCCGAGAGTCGCGATCAGCCAGGTTCCGTGGCGCGCGTCGTAGGCGACCACTGGGTCGCTGGCGATGTCCATCGTCCCCGCGGGAGTCGAGAAGAGCGTCAGCTGGGGGAGGAAGCCCGACCGCCACGTGCGGCCCGCGTCGCGTGTGGTGGCCCAGCCGATGTTCGCCGCGCCGCCCGAAGCGATGCGACCGGACTGGAAGGTGACCACGGCGGTTCGCCCCCAGGAGAAGCTGTCCGGCTCCACCTGGGTCTGGTGCTGCCCGTCCGGGATGCGGTAGGGATCGCGGGAGAGCTGACGCGCGACGACCTCGCAGTCCGTGGCGACGAGGTCTTGCAGCTCCGCGTTGGCCAGGTCCCGGCCCGCACCGCAGGAGAGCGAGTCGATCGCGGCGTCGTTCTGCGCCGCGAGCCGGTCGTTCCCCGCCCCGCCGTCGAGGACGTCCCGGCCGTCGCCTCCGACGAGGAGGTCGTTGCCGCCCAGCCCGCGAATGGCGTCGTTGCCGGCGTACCCGTAGATCGCGTCGCTGCTCTCGGTCCCGTTCAGCCGGTCGGCCGCGTCGGTTCCCGTGATCATCTGCGCCCATGCCGCCGAGCTGCCGAGGAGGGCGAGAACGGCGACGGTAGCCGCGAGGGGGCGCACCCTGCGGCGACGGTACCGGTACGGCGCGAGCGGCGCTAGGAGCGGGTCTCTACCCGGATGCGCTCGTGCGGACGGCTCAGACGGAGCACGGGCAAGCCCGCGCTCCTGAGGTCGGCGCCGCAAGTGACGCCTACCGAAGTTCTACGGCGTGTCCCACTCGACCAGGACCTGCTGGGGGTCGGCGGGGTCGACCTTCGCGGGGAACGTCTTCCCCTCCGCGAACTCCTCGGTCACGCGCGTCGGGACGAGGGCGCCCGTGACCACCTCGTAGGGCGCCGACCCCGGGCGCGTCACCGCGAGCCGCAGCTTCGCGACGTGGCTGTCGCCGAACGCCATCGGCTTCGCCTCGAAGTCGACGATCTTCGCCTGCGCATCGACCCCGACGGCACGCAGGTGCTCGGGGCTCGCCTGCGCCACGCCGTCGGCGACGATCTGGAGGCCGGGGTGCATCTGCAGCGGCGACCCGACGACCGCCGCCCTGCCCGCCTGCCCGAAGAACCCGCCCATCTGCCCGAGGAACTTCAGCGCCTCGAGCCCGCTCAGCTGCGTGGTCTGGGTGGCGACGTGGACGTGCGCCCCGCGGGGGATCTCGACTCCCATCGACCTCAGCAGCTCGAACACCTCGATCGGCATCCCCTCGGGCACGCCGGCCTCGCGGGCCCGGGCCGCGTCGAGCTCGCGCTGCGCCGGCTCGCCGCGCTCCTCGCCGCGCTCCTCCTCGTCGGAGAGCGTCGGCGGCGCCGCGGGCGCGACGCGGGCCGTCGCCGTGGAGCCGAACATCGACTCGTCCTCGTCCCGCCGCCCGAACGGCCACCACCTCACGGCGGGCGAGTCTACCGGCTGCCCTGCGAGTCGCACGGACGACGCCGTCCCGCCGGTCCGGGGGTCGGGCGGCTCCGCCGGGGCTGACAAGATAGGGCGCGTGCCGAACCCGCTCGACGACGCCGCGCAGACGATCCGGGAGGGCCTCGAGCGGCTGCGGCGAAGCGCCGGTGAGGAGCCGGCGGTCGACTGGGTCGCCGACCGTTTCGGGTTCCGCCGCGCCGAGCCCGCGCGCAGCCTCGAGGAGCTGCAGGCCGAGCTCGACGCCCTGGTCGGCCTCGACTCGGTGAAGGAGCAGGTGCGGGCGCTGGTCGCATTCCTGCAGGTGCAGGCGAAGCGGAAGGAGCACGGCCTGCCGGAGGTGGCGACGAGCCAGCACCTCGTCTTCTTCGGCAACCCCGGCACCGGGAAGACGACGGTCGCGCGGCTGCTCGCCCAGATGTACCGGGCGATGGGCCTGCTCGAGCGCGGTCATCTGGTCGAGGTCGACCGGGCGGCGCTCGTCGGCCAGTACGTCGGCACCACGGCGATCAAGACCGACCGCGTCGTGCGCAAGGCGCTCGACGGGGTCCTCTTCGTGGACGAGGCGTACGCGCTGGCCCCGCCCGACGACCGCTACGACTTCGGGCCCGAGGCGATCGAGACCCTGCTCAAGCGGATGGAGGACTACCGCGAGCGGCTCGTCGTCATCGTCGCCGGCTACCCGCGCCTGATGCACCGCTTCCTGGTCTCGAATCCGGGACTGCGCTCGCGCTTCTCGCGCGAGATCTCCTTTCCCGACTACTCCACCGACGAGCTCCTGGCGATCATGCGGAAGTTCCTGGACGAGCATGCATACACCCTCGGCGAGGGCGCCGAGGACGAGCTGCGCCGGATCTTCGAGGGAGCGGAGCGCGGCGAGGGGTTCGGCAACGCTCGCTTCGCGCGGACGATCTTCGAGCAGGCGCTGAACGCGCAGGCGCTGCGGCTGGCGGGAGGCGCGGGAGCCGCCGTCGCCGAGCTCGAGCCTCCGGAGCTGCAGCGCCTGACCGCGGCGGACTTCGCTGCGGCGGCCGAGGGCCTCGGCGAGGCCGCGCAGCCGCACGGGGAGCGGGGCCTCTTCCGGCGGCGGCGACGGGGGTCCTGAGCTTCCGGGCCGAGCGCGCAAGGCGCCGCTTCTGGCCGATGCCGCACGCCGTCCTCGGTACCTGGTACAAGGAGGGCGGCGCGCAACGAGGGCGGCCCCCCGGCGCCAGGAGGAGAGGAATGGTCCCGAGCAGCTTTGCGTCCGGCAAGACGACGCCCGAGGAGCGCGAGCTCGGACGCTCGATCGCCTATGAGCTCCGCGACGTCGCGCGGGGGAGCTTCGCCGCGCTCTACGTGTCCGGGGCGAAGGGCACGCTGACGCTGCTCGGCGCGACCGCGCCCGACACGCCCGCGCGGGCGCCGGCGGTCGCCCGGCGCAGTCTGGTGGCGGGCGAGCCGGTCGTGGCGGACGGTGGAGAGCTGCGAGCGCTGCGGGGCCTTCCGGAACGGTTCGCAACCGCCGTCGCAGCACCGCTCGTCTTCGAGGGGGCGCGGGTCGGGGCCCTCCTGCTCACGCTCGGGACGGAGCTCGGGGAGGAGGAGCACGAGGCGGTGGCGGCGCTCGGGAGGCTGGCTGCCGCCGCGCTCGTCAATGCCAGACGCTTCTCGCTCACCTTCAGCGAGGCCCGCCGCGACCCGCTGACGGGGCTGGCCAACACCCGCGCCTTCCACGAGGAGCTCGACGCCCTGCTCGGCGGCGAGGCCAGCGGAGGGGACGTGACGCTCGCCATTCTGGACCTCGACGACTTCAAGGCGATCAACGACGCCGTCGGGCACCCGGGCGGCGACCGCGTGCTTCGCCAGGTCTCGCGCGTCGCGCAGCGCAGCGTGCGCGCGGGAGAGGAGGTGTTCCGCGTGGGCGGGGACGAATTCGCGATCATCCTCCAGGGAAGCGCTGTGGCCGGGACGGCCGTCGTCGACCGCATCCAGCAGGCGGCGGCGGCCCACAGGCGGCCCCTCCGTCTGCCCACCATCTCGGCGGGAATCGCCACGTACCCGGGGGAGGCCCGGACGAAGAACCAGCTGATCGAGCGTGCCGACCGGGCCATGTACCGGGCGAAGGAGGAAGGGGGAGGCGGCATCGGCCGGTACGGCGGCAACGGCGGTCGCGCGCGCGGCACAGCGGCCTAGGCGTCGCTTTGCGACGCCGACCTCAGGAGCGCGGGCTTGGCCCGTGCTCCGTCTGAGCCGACCGCACGAGCGCATCCGGGTAGAGACCACGCTCCTAGCTGGGTGAACTCGCTACGCTTGCCGCCTGGACCACCCGGACGCCGGCACCCGCTCGCTCCGCCTCGAGGCGGAGGTTCGCACGCTGCGAAACGACATCGCGGCGGCAGAGGTGATCCCGGCTCTCGCAGCTGCCGGCATCGCCAGCATCCTGCTCAAGGGAGCGTCGATCGCCTCGTGGCTGTACGGAGAGGACGAGCGCCGGACCTACGGCGACCTCGATCTCCTCGTCTCGCCGGATGACATGGCGCACGCGGGGTCGGTTGCCGAGAGCCTCGGCTTCAGGCACTTCCGCGAGATGGAGTCGACGCGGATCGACTCCGAGAGTCATCACGAGATCTGGCTCCGCGATCTCGACGCGGTCGTGCTCGAGCTCCATCGCAGCTTCGTCGGCATCGGCGTTCCGGACGACGTGGCCTGGGACGAGCTCAGCCGCCACGTCGAGCCGATGGCGCTCGACGTCGGCGACTTCGCCGCTCCAGTGCTCGCCGTCCCGGCGCGCGCCCTCCTCGTCGCGCTGCACGCGGCTGTGCACGGCGCGAAAGGGCAGACGCTGACCGACCTCGAGCGCGCCCTGCAGCGCGTACCGGCCGAGGCGTGGGCCGAGGCCGCGGTGCTCGCCCGCCGCCTTCGCGCCGAGCCGGCGTTCGCGATCGGACTCTCGTTTGTGCCCGAGGGCGCCGAGCTCGCCGCGCGGCTGACTGCGCCGGAGGAGCGCCACGCGTCCGTCGAGACCCTGCTCTGGGCGTCCAGCGCGCCGTCGACGGCGATGGGCTGGGAGCGGCTGGCGCGTACGCGCGGGCTCGGCGCGAAGCTTCGGTACGCCGTCCGCGAGCTGGCGCCGCCTCCGGAGCTGCTGCGCCACGTCGACGGACGGGCACGGCGCGGTCCGCTCGGCCTCGCGGGGGCGTACCTGCGCCGGCCCTTCCGCCTCCTCCGGCAGGCGCCCGGTGGGTTTCGCGCCTGGAAGGCCGTCCGGCGCGAGGCGCGAGGCAATGACTGACCGTCCGGCCAACGCGGCTCCGCACCGGCTGATCGACGACGTCGAGTTCGGCGAGGACGTCGTCGTCTACTCCTTCACCAACCTCTATGGCTGCCGCATCGGCGCCGGAACCCGCATCGGACCGTTCGTCGAGATCCAGCGGGGAGCGGTGATCGGCGCGAACTGCAAGATCCAGAGCCACGTGTTCATCTGCGACGGCGTCACGATCGAGGACGGCGTCTTCGTCGGCCACGGCGTCATGTTCGTCAACGACAAGTATCCGAAGGCGACGAGCGAGTCGGGCGCGCTCGCCTCCGCAGAGGACTGGACCCTGCTCCCGACGGTCGTCGAGCGGGGGGCGACGCTGGGCACGAGCGCAGTCGTTCTCGGCGGAGTGCGCATCGGCAGCGATGCGCTCGTCGGGGCCGGAGCGGTCGTCACGCGGGACGTGGAGCCCGGGACGACGGTCGCCGGCAACCCGGCGCGCGCCCTCGCGAGCCGCAGCTAGGGCGGAGGCGGTTGGCCGCGGCAGGGCCGTGGGTATGGTTGTCTCGTGCCCCCGCGCCGGATCCCCGCGACCCCTTGACGATCCCGTTCGTCGATCTCCGGCGCCAGTACGAGTCGATCAAGGAAGAGATCGACGCGGCGCTGCGCGCGACGGTCGAGTCGACGCAGTACATCCTCGGCGACGAGGTCGGTCGGTTCGAGCAGGAGTTCGCGGCGTACTGCGAGGCCCGCCACTGCGTCGGAATGGCCTCGGGCACCGCTGCCCTCCACCTCGCGCTCGAAGCGCTCGAGGTAGGGCCGGGCGACGAGGTGATCGTTCCGGCCAACACCTTCATCGCCACCGTCCTGCCCGTTCTCAAGCTGGGGGCCAGCCCGATCCTCGTCGACTGTGACGACGCGACTGCGACGATCGACGTCCGGCAGGCGGCGGCGGCGATCACGGAGCGGACGAAGGCGCTGATCGCAGTCCACCTGTACGGCCAGCCCGCGGACATGGCGGCGCTCGAGGCGCTCTGCGCCGACCGCGGCGTGGTGCTGGTCGAAGACGCGTGCCAGGCCCATGGCGCGCGGCATCGCGGCCGGCGCGTCGGCGCCCTGGGGCGCGTCGCCGTCTTCAGCTTCTACCCGGGCAAGAACCTCGGCGCCTACGGAGATGCGGGTGCCGTCACGACCGACGACCCCGACCTCGCCCGGCGCATCCGCCTGCTCGGCGACCTCGGCCAGGAACGGAAGTACCTCCACGTGGTCAAGGGTTGGAACTCCCGCCTCGACACGCTGCAGGCGGCGGTCCTGCGCGTGAAGCTACGGCACCTCGATCGCTGGAACGAGTTGCGCCGCAGCCACGCCGCGGCGTACGGCCGTGCGCTCCACGGCGCCCCGGTCGAGGTGCCGGAGGCGGCGACCGACGTGGAGCACGTCTGGCACCTCTACGTCGTCCGAACGGGGGCTCGGGAGGCGGTACGCGACGCGCTCGCGACAGGCGGCATCGCGACGGGCATGCACTACCCGCTCCCGTTGCACTTGCAGCCCGCGCTGGACGACCTCGGCTACGCGAGGGGCGACTTTCCCGTGACGGAGCGCCATGCCGAGGAGGGCCTGTCGCTGCCGATGTTCCCCGAGCTCGAGGCCGAGGAGATCGAGCGCGTCGCCGATGTCTTCACGGCGAGCGCGGCCGCTAGGGCCTAGTTCTCGTCAGCTCGCGGTCAGGAGACGCCGACGTCCTCCCGCTCGCGCTCCCGCTCGCGTTCGGTCGGCTGAGACTCCTCGCTCGGATACCCGTAGCCGTAGTACGTGCCGGCATAGCCGTCCTCGTGCTCCACGCCGGTGAGGACGAAGCCCAGCCTCTCGGCCGGACAGCTCTCGATCACCCGACGGAGCTCCTTGAGGAGCGGGCGTTGAGCGCTCTGCGCGCTCGTCGCGATCACGATGCCGTCGACCTTGCCGCTCAGGGTCATCGCGTCCCCAACGCGGAGCAGGGGAGGCGAGTCGATGAGGATGATGTCGGCCATCTGGCGAAGCCGCTCGAGCATGTCGGTCAACACGCGGCTGCCGACGAACTCGCCCACGTCGGGAGGCACGGGGCCTGCCGGCAGGAGCTCGAGAATGCCCCTGACGTCCCCCCTGCCGTTCATCGAAAGACCGCCGGAGACCGAGGGGCTCCGAGGATCGGACACCGTGATCGGGACGAGGGCCTCCTCGAGCGGCAGCTGGCCGAGCGCGACCTGAGTGAGCCCCGGCCGCTTCCCGACGCCGAGCAGCTTGTCCAGCAAGGGCCGGCGGAGGTCGAGGTCGACCGCGATCACCCGGCGGCCCGCGCGGGCGAACGCGACGGCCAGATTGGCCACGGTCGTCGTCTTCCCCTCGGCCTCGAGCGCACTCGTGACCATGATGATCTGCGCGCCGCGGTCGATGTTCACGAACTCAAGGTTGGTCCGCAGGACGCGGAAGGCCTCCGACTGGATGCTGTCCGGCTCCTCGAGCATCGAGAGCTTGCCGACCGCTTTCAGGTTCGAGGGCGGCGCGGGCAGGCGGGCCAGGAGCGGTAGGTCCAGCCTCTCGCCGATCTCGTCGGCGGAGCGAACGCGCGTGTCGAGGCTGTCGCGGAGGAAGGCGAGGCCGAGGCCGAGGAGCAGGCCGAGGAGCAGGCCGAGGACGGCGTTTCGCAGGGGTCGGGGCTGCACCTGCGAGCCCGGCGCGGCCGGACGCGTCAAGATCGGCGGGGTCAGCAGCGCCTCGATCGCCTGCAGCTGCTGCTGCTTCTGGAGGAGGGTCAGGTAGAGGGGCGACTTCGTGTTCCCGATCGACTCGAGCTGCTTGATCTGCGTCGTCACCTGCTGTTCCGCTCGCTTCAGCTGCGCCGTGTCGAGCCTGTGGCGGTAGATGACGTAGGCTCGCGCGTAGGCCGTGGCGAGGCGTGCCGCGATCAGCGGCACCGGATCCTTGACGGAGAAGACGAGGAGGTCGGCGTTCGTCTTCGGGCGCACCGACGAGTTCGCGAGCAGTTCGGCGGACGAGCGGTCCGTGAACCCCGCCGACTCGAGCGCCGCCGTGGCGACGGCGGGCACTCGCGCCAGCTCGGCCGAGGTCTCACCCAACCGTTCGGGATTCACGTAGGGGCTGCTCCCGCCGCTGGCGATGATGCTGAGATCCTTCGTGCTCAGCCAGACCTCTGCCGTGGCGCGGTAGAGATGCTGCTGGTTCAGCGCCAGCACCACCGCCGCGAGCGGGGCCAGGACGACCGCCTGCAGCACGATCCACTTTCGGCGGCGCAGGACATGCAGATAGTGCTGCAGGTTCGGCGCGTCTTGCGTGTGGCTGGGCAAGCGATCAATCCCTCTCGAGAAGCGAAGTAACGGTCGGCAAGGGTATCAGGGCACTCATGTGAGCGCCCGAGCCCGATCTCTGCCGGGAGCGGTCACGGCGGCTGTCGACGAGTCCAGGACCGCCGCCTCGAGGGACCCGCGGCCGACCGGCGCCATGGTCGCGGTCACCCCTCGATGCTCCCGACCGGCGAGGCCTCCGGCCGCGCCCGGCGGGAGCCTGCGAACCAGCGCCTGGCGAGGTACAGGAAGCCGAGCGTGACCACGGCCTCGCTGCCGAGGCGGAACGCCGAGAGCCAGGTCAGCGACTCCGTCTGCCAGCCGACGAGCCCGCCGGCGAGCAGGACGACCAGCGCCAGCGCGAGGACCGGGATGCGCGCGGCCTGCCGCCCGCCGCGAACGAGGTCGACCGACTGCACGTACCCCGCGAACCGGACGGGGATGAGGACGGCGAGGAGCACGATCGGCACCAGCAGGTGCTCGATCGGCCGGTCGAGGATGACCGGCAGGAGCGGACCGGCCGCCACGAGGAACGCGCCACCTGCGACCAGACCGATCACGAGGCCGGTGACGCGCCAGCGCCGCACGGCGCGGCTCGACGAGCGCGTCTCGTCGGTCGAGTACATCGCGAGGGTCAGACCCTCGGCGACGAGGAACGTGCTGTAGCAGGCGCGCAGGAGCGTCCCGTAGACGCCGAGCAGCGTGAAGTTCGGCGCGAAGCCCAGAACGAGCACCTCGAGCCGGCCGTGGAGCACGATCGCGCCGCTCGAGGCGAGGAACCACAGCTGCTGCCGGACGACGCCGTGGACGGCCGTCCCCTCGTGCTTCGGCAGCGGCTGGAGGACGAGGAGGCGCGCGACCAGGCCCAGCGCCCGCGCCACGCTGAGGGCGAGCAGGGCCGCCGCGAGGACCGACGTCGCCTGGGCGAGGAGCAGCGTCGCGGCGAGCGTGACAGCGGCCTCGCCCGTCGTGATCTTGCCCTCGGCCGTCAGGGCCCCGCCGGCGTTCATGGCGCCGATGTAGCCGTAGGAGAGCGCGAGCAGGAACGGGAAGGGCAGCGCGAGGAGCAGGATCGGCTCGTGCGCCCCCAGTCCGGCCAGCCAGAGCGCCCCGTAGAGCGTCGATCCGGCGCAGGCGGCGAGCCAGCGCGCATTCCGCGTCGCGCGCAGGGGGGGCGAGGGGACCCCGAAGTACTTCTGCGGCAGCGAGAGCGAGGTCATCATCCCCATCTCGGCGAGCGACCCGCAGAGGTAGGCGGTGGCCGTGGCGAGAGTCAGCCGGCCGACGTCGTCGAGCGTGTCCTCACCGCGCGCGACCAGGTGGATGAGCAGCAGGCCGACGACGGAGGGCCCCAGCTTGGAGACGACGCCGCCGGCGAAGCTCGAGGTCGCGTACCGCAGGAGGCGCCGCCGGAAGCTCATGCGGGGGGGAACGTAGTCGGTCCACCGCCGTCGGCGTCGACCCGGCCGGGTCCGGCTGTACTCTGGTGCGCGAGGAATCTCCAGTCCTCCCGCGAACCCACCACCGTGCCCGCTTCCCGCGCTGAGCGCATCGTCTTCGGCCTCGGGCTCGCGGTGACCGTGGGTCTGCTCGTGCTGCTCCTGCCGGCCTGGATGGGCTACCGGGAAGGGCTGCCGAAGGCCTCTGCGCCCCCCCGACTCGCCCCCGCTCCAGCCGCTACGGCCGCCCAGCCGACGCCCCGGGACGTCAGCGTGCGCCCGCAGCGGATGCGGCGCCCGCCCCCGGCGTC
>JBHEMU010000062.1:0-3619 GCA_046262415.1 Gaiellaceae bacterium
CGCCGCGGAGGCCTCGCGACGGAAGCGCTCCACGAACTCCGGGTCCTCGGCGAAGCGGCGATAGAGGAGCTTGAGCGCGACGCGACGGCCGAGCTGCTGGTCCTGGGCGCAGTAGACGTCCGCCATGCCGCCCGAGCCGAGGCGCTCGAGCACGAGGTAGCGATCGTCGATGAGCGTCTGCGGCCCGATCTGGCCGGCCCCCGTGCTCACAGCCGCGCCTCCGGCGTTCCGGCCCCCGTGCTCACGTCAGCGCCTCGAGCACCTGCTTGGCCAGCGGCGCGGCCACCTCGCCGCCCGTGCCGTCGGAGCGCTCGACCGTCACCGCGATGGCGATGCGCGGGTTCTCGACGGGAGCGAAGGCGATGAACCAGGGCTGGTTGACGTTGGCGGCCGGGTCGATCTCGGCGGTCCCCGTCTTCCCGGCCACCTCCACCCCCTCCAGCGCCGCTGCCGTGCCGCTTCCCTCGCGCACGACGTTGGCCATCATCTGCCCGAGCTGCTCGGCGGCCTCCTTGCTGATGACCCGGCCCCCCGACCGGCCGGAGATCTTCTTCGTCGTGCGCCCGTCGGCGTCGATGAAGCGATCCCCTAGGTGGGGGCGGACGAGCACGCCGCCGTTGGCCACCGTCGCGGCCACCACCGCCATCTGGAGCGGGGTGACGGCCAGCTTGTCCTGCCCGATCGCCATCCGCGCCACGTCGATGCGGTCCGAGTCGGGTTTGAGGAGCTTGCCCTCGAAGTACTCGCCGCTGGCTCGGCGCTCGGTGCGGGGCAGGTCGAGCGGGGCGTCCTTGTAGAAGCCGAAGCGCCGCATGTAGTCACCCATGGTGTCCTTGCCCAAGGACGTCCCGACCTGCGCCCACACCGTGTTTATCGAGTTGGTCAGCGCGGTCGTCAGGTCGACGGGACCGTAGTCCTGGCCACCGAAGTTGTTCAAGGGCACCCCTCCGAACTCCTTGCTGTTGCCGCCATCCACGACCGAGTCGGGCGTGTACTTGCCGGTGTCCAGGGCCGCGGCGGCGGTCACCACCTTGAAGGTCGACCCCGGTGGATAGGAGGAGGCGGTCGCGCGGTTGACCAGCGGATCGTCGGAGGCGCCGATCAGGCGCTGGAAAGTCGCCTGCTGGTCGACGTCGTTGGGGTCGTAGCCGGGCACGCTGGCCATGACCTTGACCTCTCCGGTGCGCGGCTCGAGCGCGACGATCGACCCCCGGCGCCCGGCGAGCGCTCCGAGCGCCACCTGCTGGGCGCGAGCGTCGAGCGTCGTGCGCAGGTCCTCGCCCTCGCGGCGGCGACCCTCGAGCTGCTCGACGAGCGAGGTGAACTCGCCCTTTCGCCCCGCGAGGTCGTCGTTGTAGAACTGCTCGAGGCCCGACCGCCCCCGCGTCAGAAAGGAGTAGCCCACCTCGTGGGGGAAGAGGTCCGGTCGCGGATAGGTGCGGCGGTAGGTGCCGCCTCCGGCCCGGACGCTGCGAGCGAGGACCTCTCCGTCGGCCGCCCGGATAGTGCCCCGCTTGACGCGCGCCTCCGCGATGATCGAGCGCGCGTTCTTGGGGTTGTCGTTGAGGTCCTCGGCGTCCCACACAGACCAGTACGAGGTGAAGCCCGCGAGCACGCAGAAGAGCAGCGCGAAAACGGCATAGAGGCGGAGGATCGGGCGGCTCACACCGGCCTCCGCGCGCGGTCGGAGACGAGCAGCAGCAGCGCGAGCAGGATGAAGTTCGCGACGATCGACGAGCCGCCGTAGGAGACGAAGGGGAGCGTCACGCCGGTGAGCGGGATCACGCGGGTCACCCCGCCCACGATCACGAAGACCTGCAGGGCGAGCACGGCCGTCAGGCCGGCGGCGAGCAGGGTGGAGAAGGAGTCGCGGGCGAGCATGGCGATCTTGAAGCCCCGCTCCACGATGAGCAGGTAGGTGAGTAGCAGCGCCAGCCCCCCGGCAAAGCCCAGCTCGTTGACCACGACCGCATAGATCAGGTCGGTGTGGGCTGCGGGGATGATCTTGATGTCCGGGTCGGCCGGCTGCTCGACGATCGCCTGCCCGAAGCCCGTGCCGAACAGTCCGCCGTCGGCCTGGGCGAAGAGGCCCTGGACGATCTGATAGCCCTCGTCCTCCGCGCGCGTGCCGATGAACGGATCGAGCCAGATGTCGACGCGGTCCTGGACGTGGGGGACCGTGCTGGCGAAGAACCATGCGCCCACGGCGAACATCAGCAGGCCGACCACGACGAAGGACAGGCGGTTGGTGGCGACGTAGAGCAGCGCGAGGAAGGCGCCGAAGAACATCAGCGACGAGCCGAGGTCGCGGATGACGATGAGCATGAGCATCGCCGTGCCCCACACGATGAGCAGCGGGCCGAACTGCTTGAGGGGCGGCAGGGTGACGCCGGCGATCCGCCGCGCGCCCTGCACGAGCACCTGGCGCGTGTCGCGCAGGTAGCTGGCGAGGAAGATGATGATCCCGATCTTCGCCAGCTCCGCCGGCTGGAAGGAGATCGGCCCGGCGTTGATCGACAGGTAGGCGCCGTTGGTCAGCCCGCCGATCCCGGGGAGGCGGGGGAGGAAGAGGAGCAGCAGCGACCCGGCGGCGATCGTGTAGCGGTACTGCTCCAGCCGGCGGTAGTCGCGGAAGGCGACGATCGTGGCGGTGAAGGCGGCCAGCCCCACCACGAACCACTGAGCCTGCTCGCGCGCGAGCTCCTCGTCGAGGCGGTAGATGACCACCAGGCCAAAGCACGCGAGCAGGGCGACGAGCGGAAACAGGTAGGGGTCGGCCCGCGGAAGCGTGATGCGGATGACGATGTGGGCGGCCAGGCAGAGGCCGAGGAAGATCGCACCGTAGGTCAGCGAGAGGTTCGAGAGCGTCTCCTGCTGCTGGATGAAGACGGCGGTGAAGCCGGCGGTTACCAGCAGCGAGGCGGGGACGAGCGCGAGCAGCTCGCGGTTGCGCGCGTTCATCGAGATCCCAGGGGGCGGCGCGAAGCGCGCTCGAGGCGCGCAAGGACGGCGAGCGCATCCGCGCGTGAGCGCCACTTGTGCTCGGTGACAGCGCGCCGGTCGGCGGGCCCCAGCGCGCGGGCCGGGACGCCCGAGACGCGCAGCTCGCTGTAGAGCGCGATGCCGGCGGTCACGTCGTAGGGCACGCCCTGGTAGACGGTCACGAGACCGCGGTTGTCGACGCCCAGGAAGAACACCGCGCGGCTCGCCACCCACGCCGGAACGAGCACGAGCAAGAAGATCGCCCCGATCGCGACCAGGACCGAGGTGCGGCGCCGGCGGCCACGCTTCACCCTGTGCAGGGGTCTGGCGTTGGCCGGCTCGCCGCCAGGGCGAGCTGCTTGCGGTAGAGCGTCCGCACCACCGCGAGCGCCGCGTCGCGGTCGGTCCGCGAGCGGCGATCCAGCGCGCGGCGGTTCGCGCGCGGGACGAAGTCGGCGATGACCGGCGTCGAGCAGCTCACGCTGTTGAGCTCGACCCCCAGAGGAGCGGCGTCGAGGCCGCGGTAGACGGTGACGAAGCCCTCGTCGTCGGCGCCGATGAAGTAGTGGGCGCGCGCGTAGAGGAACACGCCCACGACCAGCGCGGCGAGGAGGGCGAGGAACAGGGCGGCGAACAT
>JBHEMU010000063.1:0-6794 GCA_046262415.1 Gaiellaceae bacterium
TGACCATCCGGCGCGCGTTCCCCGGCGGTTCAGGCAGGAGATCGTCAGCCGTGCAATAAACGGCGATGCAGAGAAGGTCGAGGTCGGCGTCCATCGTGGCCTCCTGGTCGACGGTGTCTTGAACACCGCCGACTTCGGCCCGTCTGCACCAAACCCCTCGAACATGGCCGCCGCCGTGGAATCACTCATCTAGGGTCAACCCCGTGTCCCTCCCGGTGATCTGCGCCCTCGGAGACCTGCTCCTCGACGTGATCGTGCGCCTCCGGGACCCCCTGGCGCTCGACGACGACACGGTCGCCGAGACCCGGACCGGGCCCGGAGGGCAGGCGGCGAACGCGGCCGCCTGGTCGGCCGCGGTCGGCGCCGAGGCGCGCTTCGTCGGCAAGCTGGGCGACGACGTGGCCGGACCGTTGCTGGCGAAGGAGCTCGAGGCGCGCGGCGTTCGCGTGCTGGGGCCGCCCCCGGCCGGGCGGAGCGGCGTCGTCGTCTCGCTCGTCGATGCCGAGGGAGGCCGCTCGATGGCGTCCGACCGCGGCTCGTGCCCGGAGCTGGCGCCGGAGGAGCTCGACGCATGCTGGTTCGAGGGCTGTGACTGGCTCCACGTCGCCGGCTACAGCCTGCTCCGCGAGCCCATCGCCACGGCGTCGGTCGAGGCGAGCCGGCTGGCCCGCGACCGCGGCGCGCGGGTCAGCGTCGACCTCTCCACCTGGAACGGCATCCGGGACGCGGGGCCCGAGCACTTCCTGGGCCTGCTGCGCTCGGTCGGACCGGACGTCGTCTTCGCCACGGAGCGCGAGCTCGACGCCCTCGGCGCCGCGCCGCCGGCTCCGGCGTGGGTCGTCAAGCGCGGTTCCGAGGGGATCGCCGTCACGCGCGGCGCCGGCATGCTGGAGCTCCCCGCCTTGCCGGCGCAGGTCGTCGACTCCACCGGGGCCGGGGACGCCCTCGCGGCGGGCTACCTCGTCGGCGGGGCCGAGCTCGGCCTGGAGGCCGCCGCCCGCTGCGTCGCCTCGGTCGGGGCGATGCCATGAGGCATCGCTTGCTGGCATGAACGAGCTCGTCCGCGTCGCGCCGGAGGTGAAGGACGCACTGCACCATCGCAGCCCGGTCGTCGCTCTGGAGACGACGCTCGTGGCCCACGGGTTCCCGCCGGGAGCCGGGGCCGAGGTGGTGCGCGAGTCGGAGCGGCGGATCCGCGAGGCGGGCGCCGTGCCCGCCACCGTCGGCGTCGTCGACGGCACCGTGCGCGTGGGCCTGACGGACGGCGAGCTCGAGCGCTTCGGCGCGGCAGGGATGGACGCGCGCAAGGTCGGCCCCCGCGACCTGGCGGCGTGCGCCGTACAGGGTGCGCTGGGCGCGACGACCGTGGGCGGGACGCTCGCGGCCTGCCGCGTGGCCGGCATCGGCTTCCTGGCCACGGGCGGGCTCGGCGGCGTGCACCGCGGCTTCCCGGCCCCGCCCGACGTGTCCGCCGATCTGGGCGAGCTGGCCCGCTGCGAGGTGCTCGTCGTCTGCTCGGGCGTCAAGTCGCTGCTCGACGTGCCGGCCACCGCCGAGCTGCTGGAGACGTTGGGCGTCCCGGTGCTCGGCTGGAGGACGGACGAGCTGCCGCTCTTCTACCGCGCGCACGGCGGCCCGCCGGTGTCGGCCCGCGTCGAGAGTGCTGCGGAGGCGGCGCGCGTCGCCCAGGCGCACTGGCGGCTGGCCCGCCGCACCGCGCTCGTCCTCGGACGGCCCCCCGACGAGAGTCTCGACGACGTCGAGCCGCTGATCGAGCGTGCGCTTGAGCAGGCGCGAGCGGAGGGCGTGCGCGGACAGGCGGTGACGCCCTTCGTCCTCAGCTTCCTCCACCGGGAGAGCGGCGGGCGGACGCTGGAGGCGAACCGGCGCCTGATCGCCGACAACGCGGGCCTGGCCGCCGAGGTCGCCGTGGCCTACGCCCGGCTTCGCGCGTAGAGTCGCGGCGCCGTGCCGCCGCTGACGAACGACACCGCCGAGCTGACTCCGCGGACGGACGTCGACGGGCCCGTGCTCGAGTTCGAGTTTCCCGGACTCGAGATCGGCTGCGCCGAGTACGAGGAGGGCCCGACCGGCTGCACCGTCTTCCACTTTCCTCCGGCAGGCGCGACCTGCTCCGTCGACGTGCGAGGCGGCTCGCCGGGGACGATCGGAGGCTACGAGTGGGTGCACGCGATCTGCCTCGCCGGCGGATCCCTGTACGGGCTCGAGGCCGCGACCGGGGTGGCGGCGGAGCTCTTCGCCCGCCGCGGCTATGCGACCGGTTGGCTGGACATCCCGCTCGTCTCGGGCGCGATCGTCTTCGACTACGGCTCGCGGGACACGGCGGTCTACCCGGACAAGCAGCTCGGCCGGGCCGGGCAGCGCTCCGGGCGGCGCGGCCGGGACGCTTTCCGCTCGGCCAACGCGGGGCGGGCCGTTCGACGAGCGTCGGGAAGACGTTCGACTACGCGCAGGGCGAGCCGGCGGGGCAGGGAGCGGCGTTCCGCCAGGTGGGCGAGACGAGGCTCGCCGTCTTCACGGTCGTCAACGCCGTGGGTGCGGTGGTCGACCGCGACGGTGCCGTGGTGCGCGGACATCTCGACGTCGCGAGCGGCCTCCGCGGGGCCCTCGTGCCCGGCGTCGAGGAGCGGCTCCGGGCGGGCCGCCCGGTGCGGCCGCTGCCCGGCAACACGACGCTCACGGTGGCGGTCACGAACCAGCGGCTCGACTGGCGGGGCCTGCGCACCCTCGGACGCCAGGTCCACGCGTCGATGGCGCGCGCGATCCACCCCTTCCATGCGCTCGTCGACGGCGACGTGCTCTACGCGGTGACCACGAACGAGGTCGACAGCCCGGTGCTGGAGAGCATCGGCCTCGGCGTGCTCTGCTCGGAGCTGGCCTGGGACGCGGTGCTGAGCGCCGTCCGCGTCCCGACGTGAGCGTTACTTCGCGTCCGCCCGGGCGGCCTGGTCGTAGTACAGGAGCGCTCCGCCCAGGAAGAGCACGGGCGAGATGACGAGGTTCGCGAGGAACGAAGCGACGCGCGCCGTCGACTCGCCCGTTCCCCGGAGCAGGAAGAAGAGCACCCATTGCGAGAGGCCCGCGACGATCGCGAGCGCCGCCAGCGAGCCGAGCGCGTGGACGAAGTCGGCCCGCGCCAGCGCGATCCCGCGCGCGAATGCCCGCCTCGGCGTCAGCTTCTCGATCACGGCCGCCGGGACCGCGAGGCCGAGGAAGGCGAGCCAGGCGAGGGCCGGGAGGAGGAACGCCAGGGCGAGGAACGGCACCGGCAGGTAGACGAGGAATCCCACGCCGAAGGCGACCGCAAGCGGGCCTCGCTCCACCGGCCGCGTGGACACCAGCGCGGCCGCTCCCACATAGCTGCCGGTGTAGATCGCCGCCCCGGCCGTCAGGAGGAAGATGAGGCTCTGGCCTCTCGTCAGTTCGGCTGCCACGAGGATGAAGGTCGCCGGCCCGACGCCGAGGAGAAGCGAGGCCCAGAAATGCGAGCCGTAGAAGCGCAGCGTCTCTGCTACGAGCTGCCCGACGGTGCGGCGCTCCGGCGGGAGCGGCGGGGGCAGGGGCTGCTTGTCGCGGGGACGCTTGCGGGCGGCCATCGCCGCAGGCTAGTCGTCTAGGCGTACGAAGGCATGAAGCGCTTCCCGGCGCTCCACAGCCCGGCGATCGCTACGACTACCGCACCCGTGACGATCATCAGGGCCTGCGCGGCGATCGCGAACGCGACGGCTTGCGAGGCGCTCATGCCGGTGGCGGCGAGAATGGCGGCCCCCGCACCTGCCTGCGTGGCGGCGCCGGCGGGAGCGATCGGCAGGGCGGCCGCGGCGGCCGAAGCGCAGAGGAAGGCGAGCGCGAGCGGGACGGAGGCGTGCATCCCGAGGGCGTTGAAGAGGACGAGGAGCGCCGCGCCGCGGAGCATCCACGACATCGAGACGAGCACCCAGGCCTTCGACGCCTCGCGGTTGCAGGCGCAGTGCTCCTGCAGCCAGCGCACGAGGCGGTACTTGACCAGCCGGTCGACGCTGGCCAGGCGCGGGAGAGCGAGGACGACGCCCGCCGCGGCGACGCCCGCGACGGCGACGACCACGAGCCCGATCCGGAAGAGACCGGTGGAGGTCGAGACGCCGGCGGCGACTCCGGCCATCGGCGTCAACGCGGCGCTGTCGATCAGGCCGAGCAGGATCAGCGAGAGCCCGACCGTGCCGAGGCCGGTCTTCGAGCCGAAGCGCCGGACGACCGCGATCCGGACGACCTCGTCGAAGCGGCCGGGCAGCGCGATCCCGGTCACCGAGGCAGCTCCTCCCGCGGCGGCGAGAGCCATCGGGTCGGGGCGCTCGTGAGGGGCGAAGAGGCGGTGCCAGCCGAATGCCTTGAAGCCGAACGCGAGCAGGAAGAGCGCTCCGGCGCCGAGCACGCCGCCGATGCTGGCCCTGGCGAGCGGCCAGCCCTCCTGGCTGAAATGGATCGCGGCCAGCGTGCCCACGACGACGGCGATGCCGATCGACACGACGTTGAAGGCGATCTTCGCCCGGCGGGAGCCTGTGAGCCGCTGGATTCTGCGCACACGAGGCCTATCGGTCGCTGTCGGCAAATGAATGAGGGGGAAGCGGTGGCCCGTTCCAGGGATGAGGCCCGATCCGGCCGCGCCTGCGTCGAACCTAGCACCGATCGCGGCCCGCCCCGGAGCGCCGGTGCTCCGCCGGCGGCCGATTTTCACCGGCGGCCGCTGGTGAACCGGAGCCGCTCGCAATCGGCGCCGACGAGATCCTTCTCGTCTCCGAGGACGAGGTCTGCTCCGGGACCGCAACCGACGACATCGAATTCTCCGTCGTCCACGTGGATGAGGTCGTCGCCCTTCCCGCTGAAGACTCGATCGGCACCGGCGCCGCCTCGAAGCCCGTCGTCGCCGCCCAACCCGCAGATCAGGTCGGCGCCGGCGGTGCCCTTCAGCGTGTCTGGCGACGATCCCCCAGCGAGCGAGCAGACCGGCTTCCACGTGAGGCGCGTCTGCAGGCGATCTTCGGGAAGCGCGGGGGACCGGAGCTTGCGGCTGGTCCGGGCGGCGAGGGAATGGACGTACACGCCGTCCGCGACGATGTACGCGAGCCTCCGTCCGCCGGGTGCCCAGGCGGGAGCCTCGCCCGTAGCCAGCCGCCTACGGCGACCCTCCGGCATCGTGATCACCGCGACGTTCCGCGCGCCCCCGCACGTGCCTCCCCGGCAACCTGTGATCTCTTCGACGGCCAGGCGGTCGCCGGCGGGCGCCCAGGCCGGGCGTGCGTCGATCGTCTCATCGTCGACGGGCGGTAGGAGGACTCTCACCACATGCGGAGGCGACAGGGGTACTCTGAACAGGCTTCCGGGAGGGTCGTGGCGCCACCGCCAGAAGGTCACGGCCTTGCCGTCGGGCGCCCAGGCCGGATCACGAGCAGCGTCAAACCACTTCGGAGCACCCGGAACCAGCATTCGCAGGTTCGTGCCGTCGGCATGGACGACGAAGAGCCCACCGTTGCGCACGAACGCGAGCCGTGAGCCGTCGGGGGACCACGCCGGCGAGGCTCCGTTCGACACGATGCGCCGTGGAACACCTCCCTGGCTGGGCATGACGTAGATCGGGCTCGCATAGAGCCAGGGGAGCCCACGAACGAATGCGATCTCGCTCCCGTCGGGAGAGAAGGCGGGCTGGACCTCGTGCTCCTTCCCCGCCGTCAGTCGCCGACTCGCCCCGCCGCGTGAATCGAGCACGAACAGGTCGAAGTCCCCTTCCTCGGCGGCAATGACCAGAACGTCCTTGCTGCCGGCTGCCGGCTGCCGGCTGCCGGCTGCCTGCGTGGGCGAGGCCACCGCCGACGGAACCGAGGCGACGACCGCGGTGCAGAGGACGAGTAGGTGGCGCAGCCTCATCACCCACGAAGATAGTCCTCGGGTGATAGGAGCTTGTCAGCGCCTCGACCGGCCGGAGCTATCGTCTGCCCGTGGCATCGACGCCGTTGCCCGGGGAACACCTCGTACGGACCGGACTACGCGATCTGGCAGACGGGGTGACGTCGGTGGAGTCCTTGCTCGTGTCGATCGGAGCCCCGCGGTTGCGGCGGCTCGGGTACGAGATTCCCGACCCCACCCCTACGCCGGAGCTCAGGCTGTACCAGCTCCTCGCCGCTGAGGATTCGGACAGCGCGCACTCGCGCTACAACGCGCTCGTGCGCCGCCTCGTCAGCTTCGAGCGCGCGGCGGAATGCGCGAGCTAGCGGACGCCGAGCGCATCCGCCGGTTCATGAGCGTGGTCGGGGCCGCGGCCGAGGATGAGGGTGCCTGCTACTTCACCGGCGGGGCGACCGCCGTCCTCGTCGGCTGGCGCCCGTCCACGGTCGACGTCGACGTCCTGTTCGTCCCCGAGCAGGACAGCGTGCTGCGCGCGCTGACACGGATCAAGGACGAGCTCTCGATCAACGTCGAGCTCGTCAGTCCGGCCGACTTCATCCCGGTTCCGGCCGGCTGGGAGGAGCGCAGAGTGTTCGCGGGACGAGCGGGAAGGCTCTCCTTCTACCACTTCGATCCATACGCTCAGGCGCTCGCGAAGCTCGAGCGGGCGCACGCTCAGGATCTCGCCGACGTGGAGGCGATCGTCTCCGCCGGATTGATCGACGCGGAGCAGGCCCGCCGCTATTTCCTGGAGATCGAACCGAACCTCTACCGCTATCCGGCGGTCGACCCGCCGACGTTTCGCCGGCGGGTCGACGAGTACTTCGGCGGGGCGGCGTCGCCCTGAGCGGGCG
>JBHEMU010000064.1:0-27666 GCA_046262415.1 Gaiellaceae bacterium
CAGTTCTACTACGCGCACCTCTCCGCCTACTCCCCCCTGGCCGTCAACGGGCGCCGGGTGCGCGCCGGCGACGTGGTCGGCTTCATGGGAAACACGGGCGACGCGGTCGGGACGCCCTACCACCTCCATTTCGAGATCCACCCCGTCTCGCTGCTGCACCTCGGCTACGACGGCGCGGTCAATCCCTGGCCCTACCTGAGCGCCTGGCAGCGCCTGCGCGACCTGCCCCTCGGTCCCGTGGCCGGCTGGGCCGCCCCCCCTGACATCCCCGCGTCCGGATCGAAGCAGGGCCGCTCGACGGTGCCGCCCCCGCCGCCGCCCGGCGCGTTCCTGATCCAGATGACGGACATCTCGAGCGCGGACGGGCTCGAGCCCGGGGCGCTCAGGCGCGCGCTCGCGCCGGCGTCCTCCGAGGGGGACGGCGCTCTCGTCGGTCTGGTGCAGTCGCCGCCGGCGGGGCCGCACCCGATCCGCTAGGGATCAGGCGTGGCCGCCGCCGGGCGGGCTCAGCTGTCGTCCGACGAGCCGCTCGAGGAGCCGCCCGACGAGCCGCTCGAGGAGCTGCTCGTCGAACCGCCGGAGGATCCGCTCGACGAGCCGCTCATCGCGCTGCTCGTCCCCCCGCTCGAGTTGCCCGAGCCGGAACCCTGGTAGCTGAAGTCGTCCTCGCCGCCGCCGAGGACCGTCTCTCGCAGCCACTTGCGCGTCTCCGCGCCCGTGATCGGGTTGAAGAGGACGCCGAGCGCGATCCCCGTCAGCAGCAGCATCGTGTTCCGGCCCTTGTGCGTCTCCTGCTTGCCCTGGAGCCGGCCCGCGGCGCTGCGAAGCTCCTCGACCGCCGTCCGCAGGTTGTCCTGGACGTCCTTGTCGGTGGCGACCTTCGTCGCGAGGGTGGTGACGCCCCTCGGCGCCATCAGCTCGTCGTAGATCTCGCGGGCCGCGTCGAACGCGTTCTTGACGTTCGAGCGCAGCTCGTCGTCCTGCAGCGCCCGCTCCACGTACGGTTTCACGTTGCCGGCCGCGCCGGACACCTTCTCTTTGGTCCTCATGCCTCGCTCATCCTTTCGTCCGCTTCCATCTCATCTGGTTCTACCACGCCGCGTCGGTCGCAAACCGTGGCTCCTCGCCGCCCTCGTGCTCGCCGGCTGCGGCGGAGAGAGCGCGGAGCCTCTGGCAGCGCGCCGTCTGGCCGGTCCCGGCTTCGCCTTCTCGGCCCCGGCCGGCTGGAAGGTCGACCGGACCGAGCGCAGCGTCGCCGCCCGCCCGCGGGGCGAGGGTCAGAACCTCGTCTCGGTCACCGTGTTCCGGCTCTCACGGCCGTTTCGCGCCGCCACCTGGCCGGCCGCGGTGCGTGAGCTCGACCGCGCCGCCGCCGGGCTCGCCGCGCGGCTCCAGGGCCAGGTCGCCCTGCGGGAGACCGAGACGCGCGGGGGCCTCAGGTTCCGCAGCTACCGGATCGAGTACGAGGTGGCCGAGCGCGAACTCGAGCAGCGCCTCTCCTTCCTCCTGCGCGGCCGGCGCGAGTACCAGCTGCTCTGCCGGCTGACCGTGCCGCCGAGCGAGCGGAGCGACGAGGCCTGCGAGTTGCTCTCGGAGAGCTTCAGGCCGGTCTGAGCCCGATCCTCACCGCGATTCGCCGAGCGGGAGGCGATCCGCCTCCCGCTCGGGTTTCGCGGGCTCTCGCCGCCGCCCGAGCGGCGCCAGCCGCCGGAGCTCGCCCTTCCCGCCGAGGGCCGCCTCCAGCACCTCCTCGATCGAGTCGGCGAGGACGAAGTCGAGCTCCCGGCGTGTCTCCTCGGGCAGCTCCGCCAGCTCGGGCTCGTTCTCGCGCGGCAGGATCACCCGCCTGACGCCGGCGCGCTGCGCCGCCAGCACCTTCTCGCGGACGCCGCCGATCTGGAGCACCTGGCCGGTCAGCGTGATCTCGCCGGTCATCGCCACGTCCTCCGAGACGGGACGGCCGCTCGCCAGCGACACGATCGCCGTCGCCATCGCGATTCCGGCCGAGGGCCCGTCCTTCGGCACCGCCCCGGCCGGAACGTGGACGTGCACGTCCCGCTCGGAGAACCACCGGGGATCCAGGTCGAGCCGCTCGGCGTGCGAGCGCACCCACGAGTGCGCGGCGCTCGCCGACTCCTGCATCACCTCGCCGAGCTGGCCGGTCACGATCAGCTGCCCCTTCCCGGCGAACGCTGTCGCCTCGATGAAGAGGACGTCGCCGCCGACCGCCGTCACGGCGAGTCCGGTTGCGACACCGGGGTCGGCCGTGCGCTTCCGCACCTCGTCGGCGAAACGGCGGGCCCCGAGCCAGGCCCGCACCTTGCCCTCGTCGATGCGTACCCGCTTCGCCTTGCCCTCGGCGAACCGGCGCGCCGTCTTGCGGCAGAGCGCCGCCAGCTGGCGCTCGAGGTTCCGGACGCCCGCCTCGCGGGTGTACTCGCGGATCACGAGCCGCAGCGCGCGCTCGGTGAAGCCGACCTGCGACCGCTCGAGGCCGTGCGCGGCGAGCTGCTTCGGGACGAGGTACTTGCGCGCGATCCCGAGCTTCTCGTCCTCGGTGTAGCCCGACAGGTGGATCACGTCCATGCGGTCGAGCAGCGCGGGCGGGATCGTCTCGAGCTGGTTCGCGGTGCAGACGAAGAGCACCTTCGACAGGTCGAAGGGAAGGTCGAGGTAGTGGTCGCGGAAGGAGGAGTGCTGCTCGGGGTCGAGCACCTCGAGCATCGCGCTGGCCGGGTCGCCGCGGAAGTCGGCGCCCATCTTGTCGATCTCGTCGATCAGGAAGACGGGGTTCAGCGACTCGGCGTCGCGCAGCGCGCGGACGATCGTGCCCGGCATCGCGCCGATGTACGTGCGCCGGTGGCCGCGGATCTCCGCCTCGTCCCGGACGCCTCCGACCGAGATGCGCACGAACTTGCGGCCGAGCGTCCGCGCGATCGACTGTCCGAGCGAGGTCTTGCCGACTCCGGGCGGGCCGACGAAGCAGAGGATCGGGCCCGACAGGTCGTTCTTCAGCTTCGAGACCGCGAGGTACTCGAGGATCCGCTCCTTCACCTTGTCGAGGTCGAAGTGGTCCTCGTCGAGCACGCGGCGCGCCCGGCGGAGATCCAGGACGTCTCGCGTGGTCTTCCCCCAGGGCAGCGAGACGATCCAGTCGAGGTAGGTGCGGATGACGCCGTGCTCCGCCGCCGCGCTCGGCAGCCGCTCCAGGCGCCCGAGCTCCCTCGTCGCCGCCTTCAGGGCGTCCTCGGACAGCGGGGTCGACTCGATGCGCCCGCGCAGCTCCTCGAGCTCGGCCTGCTCGCCGCCGCCCTCGCCGAGCTCGTCGTGGATCGCCTTCAGCTGCTGGCGCAGGAAGAACTCGCGCTGTCCCTTCTCGAGCTCGGACTGCACCTGCGACTGGATCTTGGAGCCGAGCTCGGCGACCTCGACCTCGCGGCTCAGGATCAGCGACGTCTCGCGCAGGCGCGCCTCCACGTCGACGAGCTCGAGCAGGCGCTGCTTCTCCTCGGTCCTGAGCCGGAGCGTCGATGCGACCAGGTGGCAGAGCGCGCTCGGGTCGTCGAGGTTGGCCGCGGCGAGCTGCAGCTCGCCGGGCAGGTAGGGCACGAGCTCGACGAGGCGGTCGAAGAGGTTCTGTACGTTGCGCGTCAGCGCCACCACGTTCGGCGACTCGACGAGCACGTCGGGCAGGTCGGACACCCGCGCGACGAGGTATGGGTCCTCCTGGAGGCGCTCCTCGATCCTGATCCGGCGAGTGCCCTGCACGAGCAGCCGGAGCGTCCCGTCCGGAATCCGGAGCAGCTTGTGCACGACCGCGAGCGCGCCGACGTCGTAGAGGTCGTCGAAGCCGGCCTCCTCGGGCTCCTCGTTTCGCACCGTCACCAGCGCGACGGCGCGATCGGCCCCGGCGACGTCGTCGATCAGGCGCAGCGAGCGCTCCTGGCCGATCGCGAGCGGCGACATCGACCCGGGATAGACCACCGTCTCCTTGAGCGGCAGGACGGGCACACGCTCGGGGAGCGGCGCCTCCTCGTCCACGATCGGCGGCTCGAGCTCGGCCAGGTCAACCACGGCGCGCCTCCACCGGGATTGCGACCCTGCGATCGCTCGGCGCCGGCTCTCGCAGCGGCAGCACCACGGTGAGCATGCCGCCGACGTAGCTCGCCTCGGCGGCCTCCGGGTCGACGTCGGCGCCGAGCGCCACCCGCCGGCAGAACGGCCCGTAGTCGATCTCGAGCCGCTGGAAGGAGGCCCGGGAGGGCGGGGTGGGACGGTGCCGCTCGCCCTCGATCAGGAGCGCGCGCCCACCCGCGATCAGCCGGATCGACTCCGGGTCGACGCCGGCGAGGTCGACGACCACCGTCAGCGCGGGCGGGTCCTCGGTGCGGTAGCAGTCGACGGGCGGCCGGAACCCCTCCCGGAGGCCGTGCAGCCGCGGCAGCTGCCAGAGGTCGGCGAAGAGGTCCTGGATCTCCCCCTCGAGCCGGTCGATGTCACGCCGTCGCGCCATGGCTCCAGGGTACCGTCGGCGCGTGGTCACGAGGGCCCGCCGCGCCGCCGCTAGCGTTGGCTCATGATCGCGGCCTGGACGAGGCTCGTCCTGCGTTTCCGCTGGCCGGTCGTCGCCTTCTGGACGTGCGTGCTCCTCGCCGGCGGCTACGGCCTGTCGAGGCTGAGCGCGCTCCAGTCGAACACGTTCACCGTCCCGGGCACGGACTCCGAGCGCGTCCGCGAGATCCTCGAGCACCGGTTCGGGGACCGCAGCGACGGCGGCTTCACGGTCGTCTTCCAGGTGCGGGACGCCCGCGACCCGGCGCTCCTCGCGCGGCTGGACTCGGTCGTCCGTCGCGCCGCGCGGGTCGTCCCGAGCGGCAAGGCGACCGGACTCCGCCCGGCTGGCCGGCGGATCGTCTTCGGCGACGTGGTCTCGACGCTCGACCTCGCCGAGGCGAAGGGGTACGCCGACGAGCTGCTCGCGGCGATCGGGCAGCCGCCGGGGACGCGCGCCTACGTCACCGGCGCCGCCGCGATCCAGGCGGATCTCGACCCGATCTTCAACGAGGACCTGCAGAAGGGCGAGTCGATCGCGATCCCGATCGCCCTGGCGGTGCTCCTGGCCGTCTTCGGGCTGTCGGCCGCCGTGACGATCCCGTTCCTGTTCGCGGGCGCGACGGTGATGGGGACGCTCGGGATCGTCTACGTGCTCGCGCACTGGCTGACGATGCCGACGTACGTCACCAACCTGGTCTTCCTGATCGGCCTCGGCATCGCGGTCGACTACTCGCTGCTCGTCGTCTACCGCTTCCGCGAGGAGCTCGCCCGCGGGCTCGAGCCCGACGCCGCGATCGTCCGGACGATGGAGACCGCCGGCCGCGCCGTCGTCTTCTCGGGCGCGACGGTCGCGATCGGGCTCGGCCTGCTGCTGTTCATGCCGCTGCCGTTCATGCGCTCGATGGGCGTCGGCGGCTTTCTGATCCCCTTCGTGTCGATCGCCGCCGCGGTCACGCTCCAGCCCGCGTTGCTGTCGATCTACGGCCGGCGCGGCGTCGCCCGGCGGCGGCTGCTGCGGAGGCGCGAGCGGGCGGAGCCGCGCTTCTGGGCGCCGCTCGCCCGCGCGATCATGCGCCGGCCGGCCGTCTTCCTCGCCGCCGGCGCAGCGCTTCTGGTCGCGGCCGCCGTGCCGGTCTACGCCCTCGCCCTGACGCCGGGCTCGATCGAGGGCATCCCCAGGCACCCGCAGGCGATCCGGGGCTTCGACCTGCTCACCGAGGCAGTCGGACCCGGGCTCGTCTCGCCGACCGATGTCGTCGTCGACGCCGGCCGGGGCGGCAGGGTGCTCGACCCCGCCACGCAGACGGCGATCGGCGAGCTCGTCGGCCGCCTCCGGGCGGACGCCGAGACGGCCGCGGTCTTCTACGAGCCGGGCGGCCGCTCCGTCGATCCGACCGGGCGGTACGCGGTCGTCGTCCACGCCGGCGCGCACGAGTACGGCGAGAAGCCCTCGCAGGCCTTCGTCGAGCGGCTGCGCGGCGAGATCATCCCGGCGGTCGCCTGGCCACCCGGGACCCGCGTGCTCGCGGGAGGCGCTCCGCCCCAGGGCGTCGACTTCCTCGACCGGGCGTACGGCGCTTTCCCCTGGCTCGTGCTCGCGGTGCTCGTGCTCACCTACCTGCTGCTCCTGCGGGCCTTCCGTTCGCTGCTGCTGCCGCTCAAGGCGGTGCTCCTGAACCTGCTCTCGGTCGGCGCGAGCTACGGGATGCTCGTCGTCGTCTTCACCTGGGGTGTCGGGGAGGATCTGCTCGGCCTCTACCAGTTCGACCAGGTCGAGGGCTGGATCCCGATCTTCCTCTTCGCGATGCTCTTCGGCCTCTCGATGGACTACGAGGTCTTCCTCGTCACCCGGATGCGAGAGGCGTGGGACGAGGGCCGGGACAACGTCGGGGCCGTCGCCGAGGGGCTCGAGCGCACGGGGCGGATCATCACCGCCGCGGCGATCGTGATGGTGGCGGCGTTCAGCGGCTTCGTCGCGGGCCGCATCGTCGGGCTGCAGCAGTTCGGCATGGGCCTCGCGGTGGCGATCTTCGTCGACGCGACGATCGTCCGCGCGATCCTGGTCCCGGCGCTGATGGCGATCTTCGGCCGCTACAACTGGTGGCTGCCGGCGGGAATCGCCCGCGCCGTCCGCGTGCGGCCCTCGCCGCTGCGGGAACGGAGCGCGGCGGCCGTGCCCGCGCGCGGGTGCTAGGAGGGTCGGCCGGCAGCGTTGCCGCCCTGCTGGGTCGCGATCACCAAGCCAGGCTAGGACGCAGGGCGCCCGCGTACCCGTAGGTACGGGGGCGACCGAGGACGACGCATGGCGCCGCGTGAGCGCTGGCCAGAAGCCGGTGAACGTTGCCGGTTGATCCACTAGGGTCCGGCACGTGAGAGGCGTGATCCTCGCCGGCGGCACGGGCAGCCGGCTCGACCCGCTGACGCGGATCACGAACAAGCACCTGCTGCCGATCGGCGACCGCCCGATGGTCGCCTACGCCGTCGAGGCGCTCGTCCAGGCAGGCATCTCCGAGGTGATGGTCGTGACGGGCGGGACACATGCCGGCGAGTTCCTCCGCCTGCTCGGCAACGGCCACGAGTGGGGCGTCGACCGGCTCCTGTACGCCTACCAGGAGCGCGCCGGCGGCATCGCCGAGGCGCTCGGGCTGGCGGAGCGGTTCGCCGCTGGCGAGCGCGTCGTGGTCGTGCTCGCCGACAACGTGCTCGAGCGGTCGATCCTCCCCGCGGCCGACAACTTCCGCGCACAGGAGCGCGGCGCTCGCATCCTCCTCTCCCATGTCCCGGAGGTCGAGCACCTGCGCCACCTGGGCGTGCCCGAGCTGGACGGCGGCGGCCGGGTCACGCGAATCGTCGAGAAGCCAGATCGGCCTCCGAGCGACTACGCCGTGACGGGGATCTACTTCTACGACGCCGAGGTCTTCGAGGTGATCCCGACGCTGGAGCCATCCGGCCGCGGCGAGCTCGAGATCACCGACGTGAACAACTGGTACGTCGCTCAGGGGACGATGGAGTACGACGTGCTCGAGGGTTTCTGGGGCGACGCCGGCGAGTCGATCGAGGCCTACTACGAGGTGAACGACTTCGTCCGCGCCCGGGGGGCGAACCGCGGATGATCGACGGCGTCACCCGGATGCCGCTGAGGCTGTTCGAGGACGAGCGGGGCTGGTTCACCGAGCTCTACCGCGCGAGCCGCCTGCCGAAGCCGGCGCTCCAGACGAACCTCTCCTTCTCCCGGCGCGGGGTGATCCGCGGGCTGCACTACCACGACCGCGGCCAGGACGACCTGTTCGCCTGCCTGCGCGGCATGGCGCGCGTCGTCGTCCTCGACCCGGCGAGCGGCGAGACCTTCACGGAGGACATCGGCGAGGAGAACCCGGTCGCGCTCTACATCCGCGGCACGCTGGCGCACGGCTTCGAGGCCCTCACCGACCTCCTGTTCCTCTACCACGTGACCGAGGAGTACGACCCCTCCGACCCGGACGAGCACGGGGTGCCGTGGGACGATCCCCGGGTGCGGCACCTCTGGAGCACGCGATCGCCGATCCTCTCGGCACGGGACGGCGGCGCGTCCTCGTAACGGGGGCGCGGGGCCAGCTCGGCACCGCGCTCCTCGAGGCCTTCGCCGGCGACGAGGTGGTGGCGCTCGGGCGCGCCGACTGGGACGTCGCCCTCCCGGCCCCCGAGGGTCTGGCACGGCCCGACCTGGTGCTGCACGCCGCCGCCTGGACGGACGTCGACGGCGCCGAGGCCGATCCGCAGGGCGCCGCCGCGGTGAACGTGGGCGGGACGCAGCACGCCGCCGCGCTCGGCGCGCCCCTGCTCTACGTCTCGACCGACTACGTCTTCGACGGGCGGAAGCGCACGCCCTACGTCGAGTCCGACCCGCCGAACCCGCTCTCGGCGTACGGGCGCACGAAGCTCCACGGCGAGGCCGCGGCGGGCGAGCAGGCCTGGGTCGTTCGCTCCTCGGGCCTCTTCGGGCCGACCGGCCACAACTTCGTGCGGACGATGCTGCGGCTCGGCGCCGAGCGCGACGAGGTGGCGGTGGTCGACGACCAGCGCTCGAGCCCGACCTACGTCGGACACCTCGCTGCGGCGCTTCGCCAGATCGTGGCGCTGCCGTTCGGCACCTGGCACCTCGCCGCAGACGGAGACTGCACCTGGGCGGAGCTCGCGGAGGCCGTGTTCGCCGAGGCCGGTCTGCGGTGCCGGGTGCGTCGGATCACCGCGGCGGAGCTCGGGCGCCCGGCGCCCCGGCCCGCGTACTCGGTGCTCCGTAGCGAGCGGCCCGAGGCGCCGCGCCTGCCGCACTGGCGCCAGGGGTTGCGCGAGTGCCTCGAGCGGCTCGGCTAGCGGCGGCTGCAGCGACCCAGCGCGCGTTCCGTCTCGGGCGGCGGCGGCGGCAGGGGCCCGCCCGGGGCCGCCCGGCGGTTGATCGGACGCATCGCCTTGGCGACGCGGATCGCCTCCGGGGTGGAGCGGGCGTAGATGCGGACGACCACGTCGCGCGTGTACACGTCGAGACCGTCGAACATCGCCGCGGGCACGCCGCGGATCGTCGTTCGCGCGCACGACACGTGCTTCGAGATCTTGGCCGGAGAGAAGGGCGCCGAATGCTGGATCTGGATGGGGATCGGGCAGCCCCCGTGGGGCCCCGGATCGCACTCGCCGTAGCCGAAGAACGCCCGTCGTCCGGGCGATCCCCCCTCGGCGTGGGTGAGCCGCAGCCCCGCGAACGACGTGCCGACCCAGTACATGGGCGGGCCGGGCGCCTGCCTCAGCGCGTCGAGCTCGGAGTCCGAGACGGTTCCGCCGCACCCGGCGCCGGCGATGGCCAGCGCGAGCAGGAGCATCCGCGCTCGCATGCCTCGCATCTTGCCCGGCGTGAGCGTGCGCTGCGGTCCGCGCCTGGCATCCCGGTGGTGGAAACCGGGGCGGCCGTGCGCGCGCCCGGCTGGGGCGCGTAGGCTAGGCCCGTGCGCCTTCTCGTCACCGGCGGAGCGGGCTTCATCGGTTCGCACTTCGTCAAGCGTCGCGTCGCGGCCGGTGACGTCGTCGTCGTCCTTGACAAGCTGACCTACTCCGGCAACCGCGCCAACCTGGAGGGGGTGGACTGTGACTTCCGCCGGGGGGACATCGCGGACGCCGACGCGGTCGCCGAGGCCGGGGACGGATGTGAGGCGGCCGTCAACTTCGCCGCAGAAACGCATGTCGACCGGTCGATCCTCGAGGCCGGCGACTTCATCCGCACCGACGTCTACGGGACGCACGTGCTGCTCGAGTGGGCCCGGGCATCCGGTGCCCGGCTCGTCCACGTGTCGACCGACGAGGTCTACGGCGACATCGCCCAGGGAGCGGCCTCCCGAGAGGACGACCCGCTCAGACCGTCGAGCCCCTACTCCGCGTCGAAGGCGGGCGGCGACCTGCAGGTGGTCGCCTACGTGCGGACCTACGGCGTCGAGGCCTCGATCACGCGCGGCGCCAACACGTACGGGTCGCGCCAGCATCCCGAGAAGCTGATCCCGCTCTTCGTCACGAACGCCCTCGACGGCGAGCCGCTCCCCGTCTACGGCGACGGGCGCCAGCGCCGCGAGTGGCTGCACGTCTCCGACCACTGCGCCGCGATCGAGCTCGTCCTGCAGGAGGGCGGTGCCGGCGAGATCTACAACGTCGCCGGCGAGGAGCGCGAGAACCTCGACGTGATCGCCGCGGTGCTCGAGCTGACGGACGCGGACCGGTCGCTGGTCCGCCACGTCGACGACCGGCCGGGACACGACCGCCGCTACGCGCTCGACTCGACGAAGCTGCGCGGGCTCGGCTGGGTGCCGCAGCGAAGCCTGGCCGAGGGACTCAAAGAGACGGTGGCGTGGTACCGCGACAACCGCGCCTGGTGGGAGCCGATCAAGTCGGGCGAGTACCGCGAGTACTACGCGCGCCAATACGCCGAGCGTCTGGGGTAGCCCTCCCATGCGTGTCGGCCTTCCCGCAGCCGCGCTGGTAGCGGCGCTTCTGCTCGCCGCGCCCGCGGCGGGGCGGCTGCTCCAGCGCGGCGCGCAGGCGGCGCCTCCGCCCGCCACCACCTTCGTCGTCAGCGGCCACGGCTGGGGCCACGGCGTCGGGCTCGCGCAGTACGGCGCGCTCGGCTACGCGCAGCGCGGCGTCACCTACGACCGGATCCTGGCGCACTACTACCCCGGTACCGTGCTGGGACGGGCCCCGGTGGCGCGCGTCCGCGTGCTGCTCGCCGAGGGCAAGCGGAGCCTCAGCGTCGCCTCCGACGTTCCGTTCAAGGTCGAGACGACGAGGGGGGTCCGGAGGCTGCCCGCCGGTACCCACGCGATTCCGGATCCGGCCGCGGCGCTCCGGCCGCCGCTCGTCTTCCTCCCGGGCGGGGAGCCCCTGAGGCTGGACGGCCGCGCCTACCGAGGCTCGGTCCGCGTCACGCGCGTGGGCGGGCGCCTGCGGGCGGTCAACCGCCTCGGGCTCGACGCCTACCTCTACGGCGTGATCGCCGGAGAGATGCCCTCGCACTGGCCGGGGGAGGCGCTCAAGGCCCAGGCCGTGGCCGCGCGCTCGTACGCGCTCGTCAGCCGGCGCACCGGGGACTTCGACCTGTACGCCGACGTGCGCAGCCAGGTCTACGGGGGCGTTGCCGCGGAGACCACCTCGGCGCGCGCGGCGGTGGACGCGACCAGGCTCCAGGCCCTGCTGTACGAGGGCAAGGTGGCGCATACCTTCTTCTTCGCCAGCTCGGGTGGTCGGACCGCGGACGTGACCGACATCTGGCTCGACTCGAAGCCGGTTCCCTACCTGATCTCGGTCGACGACCCGTACGACACGCTCTCGCCGTACCACGACTGGGGGCCGATCGCGATCACGGCGACCGCGGCAGCGCGTGCCCTGGAGCTGCCGGGGCTCCGGGGCATGACCCTGATCCGGGCTCCCTCGCAGCGCGTGCGCGAGGTTCGGGTCGGAACCGCTTCGGGCCGCACCACGCTCGCGGGCAACGTCTTCCGCCGGGCGCTCGACCTGCGCTCGACGTGGTTCACGGTCGGGGTGCTCACGCTCGACCGCCCCGCCGGACCGGTCGCGGCCGGCGAGACGGTCGCGCTGGCCGGCGTCGTCCGACGGGTCGCCGGGCCGGTGCTGGAGCAGCGGCCGGCGGGCGGGACTTGGGGAGTGGCGGTGGCGGTCTCGCCCGGCGCCGACGGCCGTTTCTCCGCGGCCGTGACTCCCACGGTGACGTCGGACTACCGCCTGCGGAGCGGCGACGCGACGACAGAGGCCGTGCGCGTCCGCGTGGAGTAAGTCGGGGTTAGAGCAGCTCCTCGGGTGCCACCTCGCGCAGCACCCGCGCCGGGTTGCCGACCACGACCGTGCGCGCGGCCACGTCCCGGACGACCACCGCGCCGGCCCCGACGAAAGCCTCCTCGCCGATCTCGACCCCCGGGCAGAGAACGGCTCCGCCGCCGACGCGCGCCCCGCGCCGGATCGTCGGCCCCTTGATCAGCTCGTGCCTCCTGTCGGTCCGGCCCATGAAGTTGTCGTTCGTCGTCACCACGCACGGGGCGATGAAGACCTCCTCCTCGAGCGTCGAGTACGCAGTCACGTAGGCGTGCGCCTGGATCTTCGTCAGCGCCCCGATCGTCGTGTCGTTCTCGACCAGCGAGCCTCGCCCGACGACGACGTCGTCGCCGATCACGCACCGCTCGCGGACGCACGACGTGTCCCCGAGGATCACGCGCGCGCCGATCTCCGAGCCGGCGAAGACGACGGCGCCGGTCGAGACGATCGTCCCGTCGCCGAGCACGGTGGGGGGCAGCGGCTCCCGCTTCGCCGTCGAGCGCGGGGAGAGCGAGGGCTGCTTGCCGACGACCGCGTTCTCGAGCACCTGCACGCCCTCCCCGAGCACCGTGCCCGGGTAGACCAAGGCGCTCGGGTGGATCTCAGCCACGCAGCGATTCCGTCAGGCCCTCGAGCGCCCGCACGACCATCGCACCGTCGCGGGCCACCTTGCCGCGGTCGCCCTCGCCGGCGCAGAGGCGGAGGAAGTGCGTGCACTCGAGCCGCAGCGGCTCGTCGGTGGCCACCTTCGGGATCCAGATGTCGCCGCTGCGCGTCTGCCACTCCCCGTAGGTCTCCGCCCGCTTCCACGGCTGCTTCTCGTACACGGTCACCTTGCGGTCGAGCTCCATGTCGTCGAAGACGACCATCTTCTCGCGCCCGACGACGGTGATCCGCCGCATCTTGTGCGGGTCGAGCCAGGAGAGGTGCATGTGCGCGATCTTCCCGGATGGGAAGCGGAGGTAGCAGAAGACGACGTCCTCGACGCCCTCCGTCAGGAAGTCGCGGCCGTGGGCCAGCGCCTGGACCGGCTCCTCGTCCAGCAGGTAGAGGATCACCGAGAGGTCGTGGACGCCCAGTGACCACAGGGCGTTCTCGTTCGTGCGGACGATGCCGAGGTTCTGACGGTTGCCGTAGATGCAGAGCACCTCGCCCAGCTCGCCGGAGTCGACCAGCTCCTTCAGCTTGACGACGCCCGGGTGGTAGAGGAGCAGGTGGCCCGGCATCAGCACGAGGTCGCGCTCGGTGGCGAGGGCCACGAGCTCGTCCATCTCGACCGCCCGCATCGCCGGCGGCTTCTCGACGAGGACGTGCTTGCCGGCGAGGAGCGCCCGGCGCGCGAGCTCGTAGTGCGTCGGCACCGGCGTCGCGATCACGACCGCGTCCACCGTCTCGTCCGCGAGCACGTCGTCCAGGTCCTCGGTGACACGCGCCTGGGGGTACCGGGCCGCGAAGGCGGTGCGGCTGTCCTCGCTGACGTCGCAGAGCCAGGCGAGCTCGGCCAGCTCGTCGAAGTTCCGCGCGAGGTTCGGGCCCCAGTAGCCGAGGCCGGCGACGGCGATTCGCGTCAGAGCTTCCAGACCTTTCCGCTCGACCTCCCGTTCCGGCCCGTGGCGTTGCGGAAGTCCACGACGAGGTTCGCCTCCTCGACCAGCCGCTCGTAGTCGATGCCGGAGTGGGCGGTGACGATCGCGACGCAGTCGTAGCCGGCGGGCTCGAGCGGCACCGAGCGCAGGCCGTTCGCCTCGGGGACGTGCGGGTCGTGGTAGGAGACGTCCGAGCCTGCGTTCCGCAGCAGCTCGATCAGCTTCAGCGCGGGCGACTCGCGGACATCGCCGATGTCGGCCTTGTAGGACACGCCCAGAACGAGCACCTTCGAGCCCTTGAGCGAGCGCTCCCGCCCGTGGTTCAGCGCCTGCGAGATCAGCGAGCGGCAGTAGTAGGGCATGTTCTCGTTCACCTTGCCCGCGAGCTCGATGAACTCGGTGTAGAAGCCGTACTCCCGCGCCTTCCACGTCAGGTAGAAGGGGTCGATCGGGATGCAGTGACCGCCGAGACCCGGGCCGGGCTGGAAGCTCATGAAGCCGAAGGGCTTCGTCGCGGCGGCCTCGACGACCTCCCAGACGTCGATCTGCATACGCTCGCACAGCTGCGCGAGCTCGTTCATCAGCGCGATGTTGACCGAGCGGAAGATGTTCTCGAGCAGCTTCGTCAGCTCGGCCGCCTCCGGCGACGACACGCCGTGCACGGTGTCGACGGCGCCCCGGTAGAGGGCCACGGCGCGCTCGGTGCAGGCGGGCGTGACGCCGCCGACGACCTTCGGGACGGTCTTGGTCGTCCAGTCCGTCCGCCCCGGATCGACCCGCTCGGGCGAGAAGGCCAGGTTGAAGTCCTTGCCTGCCTCCAGCCCGCTCGTCTCCAGGATCGGCCGGACGACCTCCCTGGTCGTCCCGGGATAGGTGGTCGACTCGAGCACGATCAGGTGGCCGCGGCGCAGCCGGGTGGCGATGCCCTCGACGGCGCGCTTGACGATCGTCAGGTCGGGCTCGCGCTGCTTCGTCAGCGGCGTCGCCAGGGCGATCAGGATCGCGTCCGCGTCGCGCAGGACGTCGTAGTCGGCCGACGCGGCGATCCGGCCCGCCTCGACGTGGGGGCGCAGGACGTCGCCCGAGACGTCCTCGATGTGGCTCTCGCCGCGGTTGATCCCGTCGACGACCGCCTGGTTGACGTCGACGAGGACGACCGAACGGCCGTCATCGGCGAAGACCTGGGCGAGCGGGAGTCCGACGTAGCCGGCCCCGACGATGGCGACATCCGGTTTCATGACCGGCGAAGGCTAGCTTGGAGGGCCGCCGCGACCCGCTCGGAGGCGCGCCCGTCGCCGTAGAGCCGGGGCCGCTCGGCCGGCATCGCCGCCCGGGCCACGGCCGCCACGAGCCGGTCGGGGTCGTCGTCGACGAGGACGTTCGCGCCGGTCTCGACCGTGTCCACCCATTCCGTCGAGGGACGGAGCGTCACGCAGGGGACGCCGTACCAGTAGGCCTCCTTCTGGAGCCCGCCCGAGTCGGTGATGACCACGCGGGCCTGGGACGCGGCGGCGGCGAGATCCAGGTACCCGAGCGGCGCGGTGAGGCGGACGTGGTCGGGCAGGACCTGGCCCCGGAGCGCCTGGGCCGTCCGCGGGTGCGCGGGGAGGAGGAGCGGCTCGGAGAGCCGGCCGAGCCCGTCGACGATCCGCGCCAGCCGCTCGGGGTGCACGTTCGCCTCGCGGTGCACCGTGGCCAGCAGGTACGCGCCTGGGACGAGGCCGTGCTCCTCGAGCACACGGGACCGGCTTCGGGCCAGCGGTGCGAGCCGCTCGGACACGTCGTACATCACGTCGCCGACCACCTCCGCGCGACCGGGGACGCCCTCGGCCTCGAGCAGCCGGCGCGAGCGCTCGTCCGGGCACAGGAGCAGCGTCGCCACCCGGTCGACCGCGATCCGGTTCCGCTCCTCGGGCATCGCCAGGTCGCCGCTGCGCAGCCCGGCCTCGACGTGCGCGATCGGGATGCCGGCCGCAGCGGCCGCCTCGGCCCCGGCCAGCGTCGAGTTGGTGTCCCCGTAGACGAGCATCCAGTCCGGTCGCTCCCGCTCGAGCACGGGCTCGATCGCCGCCCGCATCGTCTCCGGGTCGGCCGTGTGCAGCTCGAGCCGGTAGGCGGGGTCCGGGAGCCCGAGCTCGTCGTAGAAGACCTGCGACAGCTCCGGGTCGTAGTGCTGCCCGGTGTCGACGACGACCTCCTCGATGCCGGCGCCGCGAAGCGCCTCGGAGACCGGACCGGACTTGATGAACTGGGGCCGGTTCCCCACGACGGACAGCACTTTCACCGCGGCTACACTACGCAGCCCCTCGGGCCGTTAGCTCAGTTGGTAGAGCAGGGGACTCTTAATCCCAAGGTCGAAGGTTCGAATCCTTCACGGCCCATCGACGAAATCCCTGCTCAGATCTTGTGGGCGTTGGGGCGGCCTGGCTGCGAGGGGCCGGGTGGTAACGAGGGTGGTAACACGGCGGGGCTTGGAGCCGCGAACGCCTCACTCCTTCGCGTCGGATGACTGAAAGAGGCCGCCGTACCGCCGGTCATCGCGCACGGCGAGTACAAGGTCCAGCCGAACGTCCTGAGTCGCCCTGCGTGACGTTCACCGGCTCCGCCCTGAGCGTCGGTTCGCGCGGGCGGACGCCTGCATCGAAACCGCCAGCTCGCGTCGTCGGGCGGCGGGCCCGCGCGAGAGTCACACGCTGGTCAGAGTCGTTTCATGGCGAGCCGCAGGAGCCAGGAACGATCTCCGTTGCCGGGCCGTTCTGCATGAACGAGGCGGCGCCAACGCGCGCTTGGATGCAGTAGCTGGTCATTCCTGCCGTCACGATCTCCAAGCTCTCGGGCACTTCGGGGTCGTAGATCGTGCGCAGCACCTCCTCCGTCATCCCGATGTAGCCGCTGCGACGGCGTTGTATGCCGCGATCGAGGGGATGCTGAAGCGGATGTCCGCATGCGCTTGAGCCGCGTCCTGCGCCTCCTGGTTCGGCCCGGGGACCGACTGCACGTTGCCCACCGGGTCCGTCCCTCCGCCACGTTCCTGGCTGTAGAAGTAGCCCGCCCCTACTGCCAGTACGAGCACCACGGCGCTAACTGCGTGCCAGAGCTTGATCACCTGCGACCTCCTGTCGGTTACCGCCTCTGCATCGGCAGCCGAGCAGTACTGCTGAGCGTCATCGGCTTTCTTGACCTCGGACACACCCGCCGCTCGCCCCACCACGGGGTCCCCCGGGGTTGTGAACGGGCGCGTTCCGCAGTACGGTGAGCGCGGGAGAAGAACGACACCGGGGAGAGGGAGATGAGAAGAAGCCTGGCCGGCGCAGCCTGCGCCGTTGCGTTCCTGACGCTGCCGCTCGGCACGGCGGCCTCGTCCACGACCACCTGCAGCGGGCACCTCGGGCCCGGCACCTTCGGGCACGTCGTGGTCCCGCCCGGCGCGTCGTGCTCGATCGGAGGAATCGCCGGAGCGACGAGCCTGCAGAGCCTGCGCGTCCGGCCCGGCGCGGGGCCGGTCGATCTCAACCGCACCACGATCCGTGGCGACCTCCGGTACTCCGGCCGCGTCTCGCTCGCCTTCGACATCGGGTCGAGCGTCGCCCGCGACCTCGAGATCACCGACGCGGCGGGGTCGATCCTTCTCTCCAACGCGGCCGTCGACCGTGACGTGCGGATCGTGGACTCCCGGTTGACGCGGCTGAGGCTCTACCTGATGTGGATCGAGGGAAGCCTGAAGATCGAGCGGACGAGCGTCGCGGGCGCCTGTCCGCGGGCCTGCGCGATGCTCATGTCGACCGTCAAGAAGAACGTCCTGTTCTCAGCCAACCGAACGACGAAGCCGTTCAGGTTCGAACGGGCGACGATCGCAGGCGAGCTCACGTGCAGCGGCAACGTCCCTGCGCCGACCGGCGCGGGGAACACGATCGGCAAGCGCCGAGGGCAGTGCAAGGCGATCGGGTAGAGCGGGCGTAGTCGACTACCCTCCGGGCGTGCGACTGCTCGCCCTCGCTGCTCTCGCCGCCCTCGCCCTCGTCCCGGCGGCCTCCGCGCACGGCGACCCGGTCAGCGACCGTCTGCTCGCGGCCGACGTGTACCTCCCGGAGAAGGGGGCCTCGGACGCGGCCGCCAGGCGCCTCGCCGACGGTGGGGCTGGGGCTGATCGGGCGCCGCGCCGGGCCCGGGGCCACGACGGATTGAGCTGACGCGGTGCGCGGCGCGCTCCTCGTGGTCGTGCTCGCGGCGCTGGCGACGGCGCCTGCCGCCTCGGCGCACGGCGACGACGTCCCCCGCGACGAGCTCTGGTCGAGCTGGGATCCAGCGTGGCCCGTGCTGGTCGCCGCGGCGCTCGCGCTCTCGCTCTTTGTCCAGGCGTACGTCCGGCTGCGCCGCCGCGGCCGCGGCGACCACGCGGGGCCGGGCCGCGCGCTGCTCTTCTGCCTCGGCCTCGCGGTCGCGGTCGGCGCGCTCGTGTCGCCGCTCGACGCGGTCGGGCAGGAGTACCTGCTCTCGGGCCACATGCTCCAGCACCTGCTGATCGGCGACGTCGCGCCGGCGCTCCTGCTCGTCGCGGTACGTGGCCCGCTCGTCTTCTTCCTGCTGCCGCAGCGGATCCTCGCGCCGCTCGCCCGGTTCGGGCCGCTGCGCGCGATACTCCGCACCGCGCTCAGGCCGGGCGTGGCGCTCGGTTGCTGGCTGACCGTCTTCGCCGTCTGGCACGTGCCGGCGGTGTACGGGGCAGCGCTCGAGCACCGCCCGCTGCACGAGCTCCAGCACGCGTGCTTCGCGATCGCGGGCGTGCTCGTCTGGACGCAGCTCGTCGACCCGGCCAGGAGGCGGAGCCTCACGCGCGCCCGGCGGGTCGGGCTCGCCCTCTGCCTCTTCGCCGCGGGCCAGGCGCTCGCCGACGTGCTCGTCTTCAGCTTCGACGACCTCTACCCGGCCTACGCGGCCCAGGACGAGCGGCTCCTCGGGCTCTCGCCGCATACCGACCAGCAGCTCGCCGGCGTGGTGATGATGGGCGTTCAGCTCGTGACGCTCGGGACGTGCGCCGCGCTCCTGCTCGCGTCCCGGGCGCGACTCCGGGTCCGGCTCCGGGGCGAGCGCCTCGCGTCCGGGCTCCGGTCGTGACGCCGGCCCCGTCGGAGTTCACCTTCGAGCCGCTGTTCCTCGTGCTCGCGCTGGCCGCGGCCCTGCTGTACGGCCGCGCCGCGCGCCGCGAGCGGCCGCCCGCCTACCGGATCGCCCTCTTCGGGCTCGGCGTCGCGCTCGTCGCGGGGGCGCTCAACTCGCCGCTCGAGACGCTCGCAGCCCACTACCTGCTGCTGTTCCACCTGCTCCAGAACGTGATCGTGGCCGACTGGGCGCCGCCGCTGCTGATCCTCGGCCTGACGCCGGCGATGCGAGCGGCCCTGCGCCGGCGCGGCGGGCGCGCGCTCGAGCTGCTCACGCGGCCGCGCGTCGCCCTGCCGGTCTGGCTCGCCGGCTGGTACGGGATCCACCTGGCCGCGGTCTACGACTTCGCGCTCGAGAACTCCTGGGCGCTCAACGTCGAGCACGGGCTGCTGCTCGCGCTCGGCCTCGTCTTCTGGTGGCCGGTCTTCGAGCCGGAGCCGCGGCGCCTCTCGACGCCCTTCGCGCTCGGCTACCTCTTCGCCGCGTTCGCGCTCTCCGCCTTCCTCGGCCTGGCGCTGATGTTCTCGTCAACCCCGTTCTACGACTTCTACGCCGAGGCGCCGCGGCTCTGGGGTCTCTCCCCCGTCAAGGACCAGAACCTGGGCGGCATCCTGATGAACGCCGAGCAGACGATCGTGTTCTTCGTCGCGCTCGCCTGGTTCGTGCTCCGGCTGTTCGACGAGGAGGACGAGGCTCAGCGCACGCGGGAGCGCTAGGCGTCGCTTGCGACGCCGACCTCAGGAGCACGGGCTTGCCCGTGCTCCGTCTGAGCCGACCGCACGAGCGCATCCGGGTAGACCCACGCTCCTAGACGCGTGCCAGCGCCTCGATTCGCTCGACCGCACGCGCGAGCGCGGCCTCGTCGAAGAGGTAGGGCACCGCGTTCTCGAGCTGGCGCAGGGGGCCGTCGAGCGCGTCCGATCCCCGCGCGGCGTTGAGCGCGTAGCGCAGGGGGATCTCGTGGCAGACGAGCAGCAGGCGTTCGTGCGGCCCTTCGAGCAGGCTGCGGTAGGCCCGCGCGTAGCGGAGCGCGCCGGCGTCCAGGCTCTCGCCGCCGGGGAACGCGTCGCGCCGCGTGTGCTCCCGCTTCCACGCCCGGTACTGCTCGATCGTCTGTCCCTCCAGGTCGCCGACGTCGACATCGTCCAGGAGCGGCTCGACGAGGAGCGGGACCTCCCTGCCGGCGAGCGCCAGCTCAGCCGTCGCGCGCGTGCGCGGGAACCGGGTGACGACGCAGGCATCGAGCGGCACGTTGGCGACCTGGACGCCGAGCAGGCGCGACTCCAGCACGCCGCGGTCGGTCAGAGGCGCCGGGACGGTCGGGTCGCCGTTGATCCGCTGCTCCTGGTTGAGCACGGACTCGCCGTGCCGGACGATCACGAACAACCGCACGGGTGGACCTAGGCGTCGCTTGCGACGCCGACCCTCAGGAGCGCGGGCCTGCCCGTGCTCCGTCTGAGCCGACCGCACGAGCGCATCCGGGTGCAGACCAACATTCCTAAGTCGCAGCTGGCGAGACGAGGGCGTCCACCGGCAGCGTCAGGGTGAACCGGGCTCCGGGTCGCGCGGGCTCGTAGGCGAGCTCGCCGCCCAGCTCCTGTGCGTAGGAGCGGGCGATCGAGAGGCCGAGCCCGGCCCCGGTGCTGCCGTCGCGCCGCGCGCGCTCGCTGCGGGAGAACCGTCCGAACAGCTCCGGGACGAACTCCGGCTCGACGCCCTCGCCGCAGTCCTCGACGATCAGCCGGAAGCCTCCGTTCAGCTCGGACCGCACGCAAACGGGTGGCTTCCCGTAGGTGAGCGCGTTCACGACGAGGTTGGAGACGACGCGATCGACGCCGCCCGGATCGGTCTCGAGCACGAGCTCGGGATCGACGTCGATCCTGACGTCGGCGAGCCGGTCCGGAACGAGCCGGGTGAGGAGCGTGTCGATCCGCTCGCGGGGGCGGAACCGCTCGGGGACGACGCGGATCGCCCCGGCTTCGACCCGCGAGAGGTCGAGCAGCTGCTCGGCGAGCTTCGCCAGGCGGCTCGTCTGCTCGTGGAGCGTCGACCGCAGGTCGAGCACCTGCTCCGCCGCGAGGTGGGGCCCGCGCAGATGGAGGGTGGAGGCGATCCCGTGGACGACCGCGATCGGCGTCCGGAGCTCGTGGGAGGCGATCGAGATGAAGTCCCGCTTGACCTCGTCGACCGCTCTGAGCTCCTCGACCGACCTCTGCAGCTGCGAGTACTCGTCCGCCTTGGCGATGAAGACCGCGGTGACCATCCCGAGGGCGGTCAGCAGGTCGAGGTCTCGCTCGTCGAGGTGGAAGCCGGCCCCGTCGCGGTCGCCGGCCAGGAACCCGAAGCACGCGTCGGGGACGCAGAGGGGAATGGCGACGATGGAGCGGATCTCGAAGAGCTCCGCGATCTTCCCCGGCATCGCCCGCTCCGCGCGGGCGTCGCGGACGAACGTGGCGCGGCGGGTCTCGAGCGCCCGGAGCAGGAAGGGAAAGCGGTCGAGCAGGAGCCACTGGTCGCCGGGCCACTCGAACCCCTGCTGCACGACGGCGAAGACGGTCCGGTCCTCCGCGTTCAGCCGGGCGAAGAGCGCGCGCGAGAACCCGAACGCGCTGCGCAGCTCCTCGCAGACGCGGTCGAGGATCCGTTCGACGTCGAACGGCTCCCCGGCGACCACGCGTGCAAGCGCATGGAACACCCGCAGCTCCCTGGATAGCCGGTCTGGCATCGCCCCCGATTCGACGAACGTCTGCGCCGTACCCTATCCTCGTCGTGTTCCAAACGTCACAGGGCGGCCGGGGCCGCCCTGGACGGAGAGAGAGACCGTCCGGTCAGTAACCGGGCGGAGGTGCTTCCTCGACCGTGGTCGTGCGCCGCCGCGAGCCCCAGTAGCCGGGCCCGCCCCACGACGACCAGAAGAGGAGCGACAACAGCGCGCCGGCCGCTCCCACCGCCATCAGGATCCAGCCGACGGCGTCGATGTTCACGGCCGGGTCGGTCACGTTCACCGCGAAGGTGAGGATGGCGCCGATCGCGATCAGGAAGATGCTGACTCCGAGTCCCATCGAGCCTCCTTGGCAGGTCCTCCCGCGTGCGCGGGTGGATGACTCTTCGTTAACGGTCGCGGGCCGGAATCGGATACGGCAAACCCGCTTCGTTGCAGGCGTTTCTTGCGAGCCGCCTCCCGCGCATGGCGCCGACCGAGCGCCGCGGCCATCCAGTAGGCTCGGGCCCGATCGTGCGCAGAGGAGCGGTCGTCCGTCTCGTCGCCCTGGGGCTCGTCCTCGGAGCGGCCGCATCCGCCGTCGCCGTCCTCGTCGACTGGCTGCCCGAGTCGGCCTCGAAGGAGCGCGGCGGCATCGACTTCGTCTTCTGGTTCACGACGTGGATCTGCGTCGGCATCTTCGCGCTCGTGGCCGCCGTGATCGTCTACTCCGTGCTGCGCTTCCGCGCAGCGCCGGACGACGACTCCGACGGTGCCCCGATCCACGGCAACACGAAGCTCGAGATCGTCTGGACGGCCGTGCCCGCGATCCTGGTGACCGCGATCTCGATCGTGAGCGGCGTCGTGCTCGCGCGGAACGACCGGATTCCGAGCGACGCGCTGCGCGTCGAGGTGACCGGCGAGCAGTTCGCGTGGAGCTTCAAGTACCCGGACGCGGACAACCTCGCCAGCGGCGGCGTCCTCCGCCTGCCGCGGGGCCGGCCGGTCCGGCTGCTGATCACCGCCAAGGACGTGATCCACTCCTTCTGGGTGCCCGAGTTCGGCCAGAAGCTGGACGCGCTGCCAGGCTCGGTCAACCACCTCAAGGTGACCCCGACGAAGGTCGGCACCTACGACATCATCTGCACCGAGCTGTGCGGCGTCGGGCACGCGCTGATGCGCTCCGAGGCGATGGTGATGCCGCCCGAGGAGTTCGACGCGTGGGTGCGGGACCAGGGCAGGACGATCGACGACGGCGGCGAGGCCGCGGGCAAGGCCGTCTACGTCAACAACGGCTGCGGCGCCTGCCACACGTTCACGCCCGCCGGCACGAAGGCGGCGGTCGGACCCGACCTCGATAAGCTGCCGGCGCAGGCGCAGGGCGCGGGGAAGCCGCTCGAGGAGTTCGTCAGGGAGTCGATCGTGGAGCCCAAAGCGTACGTCGAGCCCGGCTTCCCCGGCGACCTGATGCCCGGCATCTACGGCGACCAGCTCGAGGGCGAGCAACTCGACGCGCTCGTCGACTTCCTCGTCAAGGGCGCGAGATGATCAGGCGCTTCCTCGCCCCGGGGTACCTGCGCTGCCTGTGGATGATCCCGCTCTTCTTCGGGATCGGCGCGGGTCTGATGACCCTGATCCGCTGGCTCCAGGACTGGCAGCCGGTGTGGGACGGCACGATCATCACCACGATCTCGCTGACGACGGTCCCGTTCGGCTTCCTGGGCGGGATCGGCGGCTTCGACTACTGGCTGCGCTACGCCTTCGGCGCGCCGACGCAGCCCGAGGACCACTCGGGGCACGGCGGCAAGCACTGGCGCGACTACTTCCGCATCAACACCGACCACAAGGTGATCGGGATCCAGTACCTGGTCACGACGATCTTCTTCCTGCTCGCGGGTGGCCTCCTCGCGATGATCATGCGCGCGGAGCTGGCCCGGCCGGGGATGCAGTTCGTCGACAACCAGACGTTCAACGGCCTCTTCTCCGTGCACGCGTCGCTGATGATCTTCCTGTTCGTGATCCCGGCGTTCGCCGCGCTCGGCAACTACGTGATCCCGCTGATGATCGGCGCCCCGGACATGGCCTTCCCCAGGCTGAACGCGCTCTCGTTCTGGCTGCTTCCGATCGCCGGGATCATGATGCTGGGCAGCTTCCTCGTCCCCGAAGGGGCGTTCGCCTGCGGGTGGACCGGCTATGCGCCGCTCTGCTCGACGCACCAGCCGCTCGGTGCCGTGTTCTTCCAGATGGGCGTCCAGTGGGCCGGCGCGTCCTCGATCATGACCGCGCTCAACTTCCTGGTCACGATCATCACCATGCGCGCGCCCGGGATGACCTTCTGGCGCCTGCCGCTCCTCGTCTGGGCGAACTTCACCACCTCGCTGCTCGTCGTGATCGCGACGCCGTTCATCGCCGGCTCGCAGTTCTTCACCATGTTCGACCGGGTCTTGCACACGCACTTCTTCGACTTCGCCCAGGGCGGCTACCCGCTGGGCTACCAGCACATCTTCTGGTTCTACTCGCACCCGGCCGTCTACATCATGATGCTGCCCGGCTTCGGGATCGCCTCCGAGGTGATCTCGGTGATGTCGCGCAAGCCGATCTTCGGCTACCGGCTGATGGCGCTCAGCCTGATGGCGATCCTCGCGCTCGGCTTCTCGGTCTGGGCGCACCACATGTTCGTCGCCGGCGTCGCGTCGTGGCTGCGCGTGCCGATGATGGTCACGTCGCTCGTGATCGCCGTGCCGACCGGGATCAAGGTGTTCTCCTGGTTGGCCACGATGTGGGAGGGCAAGATCAACTTCGCCACCCCGATGCTGTTCGCGCTCGGGTTCGTCTCGATGTTCGTGATCGGCGGCCTCTCCGGCATCTACCTCGCGGCGGTGCCGATCGACATCGCCGTCTCCGACACGTACTTCGTCGTCGCGCACATCCACTACGTGCTCTTCGGCGGCTCACTCTTCACGATCTTCGCCGGGGTCTACTACTGGTTCCCGAAGATGACGGGACGCATGTACGACGAGCGGCTCGGCAAGCTCCACTTCTGGCTCACGTTCGTGGGCTTCAACGTCACCTTCTTCCCGATGCACCTGATCGGGATCAAGGGCATGCCGCGGAGGGTGGCCGATTATGCACCGGAGTTCGGCAACTGGAACATGGCCATCTCGATCGCGTCGTTCTTCCTCGGCGCCTCGACGGTCCTCTTCCTCTACAACATGATCGTCAGCTGGATCCGGGGGCCGGTCGCCGCCTCGAACCCATGGCGGTCGATGACGCTCGAGTGGCAGGTCTCGTCGCCGCCGCCGATCTTCAACTTCGACGAGATCCCGCAGGTGGTCGGAGGCCCGTACGAGTACGGCGTCGCGGGCGCGCGCCACGCCGTGTTCAACGGCGCCCGCGCGGCAGAGGTGCGCGAGGTGCCGGTGCACTGATGGCCGCCGACGAGCGCCACGTGCTGGTGATCGCCAACGAGACTGTGGCCGGGCAGCCGCTGATCGACGCGCTCCGCCGGCGCGCGGAGGAGGGGCCGATGCGCGTGACCGTGATCTGCCCCGTCAGCAACCCGCACGAGGGGTACGTCGTCTACGAGGACACGCGACGAGCCTCGGCCGGCCGACGCCTCGAGCGCACGCTCTCAGCGTTGCGGGCGGTGGCGATCCCGGCGCACGGCCTCGTCGTCGAGACCGATCCCGTCCAGGCGGTCCGGGACGCGCTCGCCCAGCTCGAGCCGAGGCCCGAGGAGATCATCGTCTCGACCCACCCGGTCGAGCGATCCGGCTGGCTGCGGCGGAACGTCGTCGACCGGATCCGGAAGGTGGCCGGCGACCTTCCCGTCGACCACGTGGTCGCCTCGTCGGCCGGCGAGGACGAGGACCGGAACGTGCTCGTGATCGCGAACGAGACCGTCGTCGGCGATCCGCTGCTGGATCGGATCCGGGCCCGGGCGGCCGAGTCGCCCGCGAGCTTCCTGATCGTCTCCCCCCAGAGCGACCGGCTGGCGGCCGAGCACCCCGAGGCCGAGCGGCGCCTTCGCAGGGCGCTCACGGAGCTGCGGAGCACCGGCATCGACGCGCACGGCCAGATCGCGCACCCCGACCCGTTCACGGCCGCCCTCCACGCCGTCCGCGACGAGCGGATCGACGAGATCATCGTCTCGACGTTCCCGGGCGAGCGCTCCGGCTGGCTGCGGCGGGACCTCGTCGGCCGCGTCCGCCAGGCCACGGGCCTGCCGGTCGAGCACGTCGTCGCCGAGCCCGACGTGGAGGCCGTCACGTGACCGCGGCGGCCGAGGTGCACGACCCCCACGCCCACGGCGCCCATCCCCCCGAGGCCCACCAGAGTTCCCGCGTCGACGCGCGCGTGCTCGGGATGTTCCTGTTCATCGCGTCGGAGATCATGCTCTTCGGAGCCTTCTTCACGGCCTACTTCTTCGTCCGCGTCGTCAACGGGATCGACTGGCCGCCCGAGCAGTTCCACCTGCCGGTCTACGTGGCGGGCGTGAACACGGTGATCCTGCTCACCTCCAGCGCCACCGTGCACTGGGCGCTCCAGTCGATCAAGGCCGGCAACCGGATCGGGCTGCAGGCGGGGCTCGTGCTCACCTTCCTGCTCGGTCTCACCTTCCTGCTGACGCAGATCCTCGAGTACGCGCGGGTCGGCTTCGCGCCGAGGGACACCGCCTTCGGCACGATCTTCTTCAGCCTCACCGGGCTCCACGGGGCCCACGTCTTCGTCGGCCTGACGCTGCTCGGATTCGCGACGATCAGGTCCTTCCGCGGCCACTTCTCGCCCGAGCACCACCACGGGGTCGAGATTCCCGGGATCTACTGGCACTTCGTCGACGTCATGTGGATCGTGGTGTACGCGACGATCTACATCCTCTGATGCGGAACCCGCTGCGCAGCGAGGCCGAGGCGTACCGGTTCCTGTTGCTCACGGTGGGGTACTTCGGCGCGATCGCCGCGGCGACCTGGATCGGCGGCCGCTGGACCGGGCTCGGCGTCTTCGCCGGCCTCAGCGCCGTCGCGGCCTACCTCGGGCTTCGGCCGGGCGTCCGGGAGCCCCCCGTGCCGACGGCGCCCGTCCATCGAGGCGGCGAGGACGAGCACCGGATCCTCGTGATCGCGAACGAGACCGTCGGCGGGGAGACGCTGCGCGAGGAGTTGACGAGGCTGAGCGCCGGAAAGCGCACGACCGTGCTGGTCGTGTGCCCGGCGCTGAACTCGCCGCTCCGGCACTGGGCCTCCGACGAGGACGGCGCCCGGGCGGCCGCCCAGCAGCGTCTCGACCGGAGTCTCGCGCGGCTGCGGGAGCTCGGGATCGAGGCGCAGGGCGAGGTCGGCGACGGCGAGCCGGTGCAGGCGATCGAGGACGCCCTGCGCACGTTCGGCGCCGACGAGGTCGTGATCTCGACCCATCCGGAGGGACGCTCGCACTGGCTGGAGCGCGGCGTCGTGGCGGCGGCGCGGCAGCGCTTCGCCGTGCCGATCACGCACGTGGTCGTCGACCTCGAGGCCGAGCGCGAGGAGGTCCCCTAGACAGCTGGGGTCAGGTCTTGCGTTCGCACATCAGCGCTGACCCCGTCTGAAAGGGCGCTACCCGGCGGCCCTCGAGACGTACTGCGCCACGGCGCGGATCTGCTCCTCCGAGAGCTGGTCCTCGAACGGCGGCATCTGGCCCCTCCCGTTCGTGATGCGCTCGATCGCGAGCTCGACGCTCGGTGCGGACTCATCCAGGTTCGGGCCGATCGTGCCGGTCGTCCCCGCGTCGGCGAGCACGTGGCAGCTGCCGCAGCCGGCCTGCGCGAAGATCTCCTTGCCGTCGGTGCTCGTGACCGCGCCGCCGTCGCCTCCCTGCGGCGGCAGGCCGGCGACTCCCGCGACGTACGCGGCCACGTCCTTCGCGTCCTGGCCCGTCACCAGGTCCTCTGGCATCGGCGGCTCGGCCTGGCGGATCTGGATCAGGACGACGTCCTCGATCGTGCTCTCGGCGAATCCCTGCCGCCGCGCCGGGCCGAAGGCATGGTCGAGGTTCGGGCCGCTGGTGCCGCGCGAGCGCGCGTCGGCGAGCACGTGACAGGAGGCGCACTCCTGGCTGAAGAGACGCTTGCCGTTGCCGGTGTCGCCGCCCGTCGAGCGCCCCCCCGTGCCGCAGCCGGCGGCCAGCAGCACCGCGGCGAGCGCCAGGGCGACCGGGCCGGGCCGCACGTCAGGCCTGCGGGGCCGCCGACCCGTCGAGCGCACCGACCGCCTCGGACCTCGTCGCGTAGATCGTGAAGACGCGATCGAGCCCGGTGATCTCGAAGATCTTGGTGATGTTGCGGTC
>JBHEMU010000065.1:0-2689 GCA_046262415.1 Gaiellaceae bacterium
CTGCACGCACAGCCCGGTCGACGTCCTCGGCGCCGCCGTGGGCGACCGTGGCGATGAGCCGCCCCGTCGCCGGGTCTAGGGTCTCGAAGGTCCTGCCGTCGGCCGCCGCGACGGGCTCGCCCCCGATCACGAGCTCCTGGGAGGGGCGGCTGAGGAACGCCCGCGCCGCGTCGCCGAGGGCGTCGGGCAGGCTGGGGACGGTCGTGCTCATGCGCAGGGCTGGCTCCTAAGGGGTCAGGACGATCTTCAGGGCCTCGCGGCGGTCGTAGAGCTCATAGCCCTCCGGCGCCTGCGCGAGCTTGAAGTGGTGGGTGACGATCGGCGAGGGATCGACGACGCCGGCCTCGATGAGCGCGAGGACCTCGTCGACGTGGCCGATCACGTTCGCCGGCCCCGCGGTGATGCGCAGCGCTCGGTTCCACACGAGCCCCATGTGGACCTCGGTGCGCGTCCGGTAGACCCCGACGACGCACAGGCGGCCGTCGTTGCGGGTGGTGCGGATCGCCATGTCGAGCGCGTCCGGGTGGCCGACCGCCTCGATGCAGGCGTCCACCCCGCGTCCCTCGGTGGCGGCCTTGACCGCGGCACGGGGGTCGTCCTCGGTCAGATGGACGGGCTGGGCGCCGAAGGCGCGCGCCATCTCCAGGCGCTCGGGAACGGAGTCCACGGCGAGGATCCGGGCGGCTCCCGCCGCTCGGGCGACCTGCACCGCGCACAGCCCCACCGGCCCTAGCCCGAGCACGGCGACGGTGTCGCCGAGCCCGATCTGCGCTGACTTTACGGCGTGGAGGCCCGTGCCCAGCACGTCGCCGGCGAACAGCGCGACGTCGTCGCTGATCGCCTCGGGTAGACGGCGCAGCACGAGGTTGGCATGGGGAACCAGGACCTGCTCGGCCTGAGCGCCCTGGAGGCCGCCGGCGATCGCCCCGTGGCCGAAGGTCCTCGCGTCCGAGCACTTGTGGAAGGCGCCGCGGCGACAGAAGAAGCAGCGCCCGCACGCGGTGACGAAGCAGCCGACGACCCGGTCGCCCTCGGCGACGTCGGTGACGTCCTCGCCCGTGGCCATCACGTGGCCGACGAACTCGTGCCCGACCGTGAAGCCCGGCTCGACGGGATGGCGCCCGTGGTAGATGTGGAGGTCAGAGCCGCAGATCCCCGACGCCTCGATCTGCACGATCGCGTCGTCGCGCGCCGCGAGCTGGGGCTCGGAGACGTCAGCGACACGGACCTCGCCGACGCCCTGGAAGGTCACCGCCTGCACCGCGAGGCACGCTAACGAATACGATCAGGCGGGTGACCGCGCTCTCGAGGGCCGTGCTCGTGACGGGCTGCTCGTCGGGCATCGGCCGGGCCACCGCACAGCGCCTCGCCGGCAGCGGCTGGACGGTATACGCGACCGCCCGCCGCCTCGAGTCCATCGCCGAGCTCGAAGAGCACGGCTGCAAGCTGCAGGCGCTCGACGTCACCGACGAGGGCTCCATGCAGGCGGCGGTCCGCACGGTCGAGGAGGTCGAGGGCGCCGTCGGAGTCCTGGTCAACAACGCGGGCTACAGCCAGAGCGGGGCGGTCGAGACGGTGCCGATGGACCAGGTGCGCCGTCAGTTCGAGACCAACGTGTTCGGCCTCGTCCGCATGGCCCAGCTGGTGCTGCCCGGCATGCGCCGCCAGCGATGGGGGCGCATCGTCAACCTCTCCTCCATGGGCGGCAAGCTCACGTTCCCGGGCGGCGGCTTCTACCACGCGACCAAGTACGCGGTCGAGGCCCTCTCCGATGCGCTGCGCTTCGAAGTCCAGGGCTTCGGCGTCGATGTGGTGGTCATCGAGCCGGGGCTCATCAAGACCGGCTTTGCCGATGCCGCGGTCGGCGCGCTCGGCGAGGCGACGATCGACGGCGCCGCCGCGCCGGACGATCCCTACGCGGCCTTCAACCGCGCCGTGGCCAAGAGCACCGCGGGGGTCTATGAGGGGCCGCTCGGCAAGCTGGGAGGTGAGCCCGAGACGGTCGCGGCCACCATCGAGAAGGCGATCACCGCCAAGCGCCCGCGCACGCGCTACCCCGTAACGCCGTCCGCGTGGCTGGCCATGGGCCAGCGCCGGTTGCTCCCCGACCGCGCATGGGACAAGGTCCTCGAGAGCCAGTTCCCACCGCCGGGGAAGAGATAGCAGGACCCCTCCGGCCGAGCACCTCGGCTCCCGTAGGATGGCCTCGGGACCCGAGATGGACCGACTGAGCGCGATCGACGCCTCGTTCCTCGCCCAGGAGCGGGAAGGGTCGCACATGCACATCGGGGGGATCCTCCTCTTCGAGGGCCCGCCGCCGACCCGCGAGGAGTTCCTCGCGCACATCGAGTCGCGGCTGCACCTGGTGCCCCGCTACCGCCAGAAGCTCGTCTTCCCGCGCCTTGAGATGGGTCGTCCCCTGTGGGTCGACGACCCTCGCTTCAACATCGACTATCACGTCCACCACACGGCGCTTCCCGATCCCGGATCGATCGAGCAGTTGCGCCTCATGGCGGGCAGGAGCTTCTCGCAGCGGCTAGATCGATCAAAGCCGCTCTGGGAGGTCTGGCTCGTTCAGGGGCTCGAAGCGGATCGCTTCGCGATCGTCAACAAGACCCACCACTCACTCGTCGACGGCGTCGCCGGCGTCGACCTCACTGCGGTCCTCTTCGACCTCGAGCGCGAGCCC
>JBHEMU010000066.1:0-29980 GCA_046262415.1 Gaiellaceae bacterium
CGCCAGCTTGGACCCGGCGAGGGAGGCGGCCGCCAGACCGGCGACGGCGAGGGGGACGAGGCGGTGTCGCATCAGCTGGACAAGCATGCCCGATCCCGGAGTTCGCCCTCCGCCCTCACGGTCCTCGTCCAAAAGAGGGAATCGGCCCCGCTTTCCGGGGCCGATTCCCTAGCGGTAGCGGTAGACGATTCGACCGCGATTCAGGTCGTACGGCGAGAGCTCGACCTGGACACGGTCGCCCGGAAAGATCTTGATGCGGTAGCGCCGCATCTTTCCGGCCGTGTAGCCGAGCGTCTCGTGGCCGTTGTCGAGGGCGATCCGGAACATGCCGCTCCGGAACGCCTCGACGACCTCGCCTTCGAGCTCGATCTTCTCTTCCTTGTCAGCCAACGAGGACTACCCCTCGATCAGCACGACGTTGGTGGCCTCGGGTCCCTTCGCGCCCTCGCGGGCCTCGAACTCGACCTTGGCTCCCTCCGCCAGCGTCTTGAAACCGCTGCCGCTGATGTTCGAGTGGTGGACGAAGAGATCCTTCGTACCGCCCTCCGTCGCGATGAAGCCGTAGCCCTTCGCGTCGCTGAACCACTTGACGGTGCCTGTTGCCATATGTAAACACACCTCCCTTACAAACTCACGAACGGTTTGGAAGGCGTCTTCATACGACTTCGTCACGCGCTCTAGATCGCCACCAGTGTAGCGCAGCAGGCTCCGTAGCGCGGCCGTTTCTGTAAGTCGTCTATTCACCATGCAGAAGGCCGACCTCTCCGTTATCGTCAGTCCATGGCGGTGACCAGGGCGATCGAGCTGCGGACGGAGGTACCCGGGCCCCGTTCGAGGGAGATTCTCGAGCGCAAGCAGCGGGTGGTTGCGGATCCGCTCTCGATCTATCTCCCGATCGTGATCGCCGAGGGCCGCGGGGCGCTGATCACCGATGTCGACGGCAACACGTTCCTCGATTTCACGGGCGGGGTCGGGTGCCTGAACGTCGGCCACTCGCACCCTCAGGTCGTCGCGGCGGCGCAGGAGCAGCTCGCCCGCTTCGGCCACACCGACTTCACGATCGTCCCCTACGAGATCTACGTCACGCTCGCCGAGCGGCTGATCGCGCTGTCGCCCTTCGCCGGGCCCGCCAAGGCGGCGTTCTTCAACGCCGGGACGGAGGCGGTCGAGAACGCGATCAAGTTCGCGCGCTCCTACACCAAGCGCCCGGCGGTGATCGCGTTCGAGGGCGGCTTCCACGGTCGGACGCTGCTCAGCCTCAGCCTCACGTCGAAGACGCATCCCTACAAGGCGGGCCTGGGGCCGTTCGCGCCCGAGGTCTACCGCCTCCCGTACGCGCAGGACTACCGCGGGCCGGACGCCCGTACCGCGCTCGACGCCCTGGAGCGCGCGCTCGTGACCCAGGTCGCGGCCGAGCAGGTGGCGGCGATCGTGGTCGAGCCCGTCCAGGGCGAGGGCGGGTTCGTCGTCGCGCCGCAGGCGTTCCTGCACGGGATCCGAAGGATCTGCGACGAGCACGGCATCGTCCTCGTGGTCGACGAGGTGCAGACCGGCTTCGGCCGCACGGGAAAGATGTTCGCGATCGAGCACTACGGCATCGAGCCGGACCTGATCACGCTGGCCAAGTCGATCGCGGGCGGGCTGCCGCTCTCGGCCGTCGTCGGGCGGGCGGAGATCATGGACGCCCCGCCGGACTCCGCGATCGGCGGCACGTACGTCGGCAACCCGGTCGCCCAGGCTGCGGCCATGGCGGTGCTCGACATCATCGAGGAGGAGGGGCTCCTGGAGCGCTCGGTGCAGATCGGCGAGACGATCCGCGGTCGGATGCACGCCTGGCAGGAGCGGTTCGCCGCGATCGGCGACGTGCGCGGGCTCGGCGCGATGCTGGCGATCGAGCTGGTTCGCGACCGGGCGACGAAGGAGCCCGCCCCGGAGCTGGCCACCGCGGTGGTCGAGGCCGCGGCGCAGAACGGGCTGCTCCTGCTCAAGTCCGGGATCTACTCGAACTGCATTCGCGTGCTCACGCCGCTGACGATCGCCGACGGCGAGCTGGACGAGGCGCTCCACGCCTGGGAACAGGCGCTTGACGCCACCCTTCCGTAGCGGCGCGCTGCTCGTCCTCACACTCGCGCTCTACGGCTGCGGCGGCGGCGGAGACGGCATCGAGGTGCGTCGGGTCGACGGGTCCCGCGTCGAGCTGACCGGAGAGCCGAGCGTCCGGTGCGGACCCGTCGGCGACGCGGACCCGGAGCGGGGCGAGGCGCTGTACATCCTGGGGGGCGGCCTCGCCCGGGCGACGGGCGAGGCCGGGTGGATCCTGTTCGCAGAGATCCGCGAGGTCCGCGTCGACCGCCCCGTCGCCTTTCCCCACGCACGGACCGATCACCCCATGCTCTTCGTCAACGTCCCGCCCGGCATCGAGGCCTCGAGCTCCGAGGAGGGATCGAGCGGCAGGCTGACCTTCGACCGCCTCACCTGCGAGGTGGGCGAGGAGGTCTCGTTCTCCGTCGACGCGGTGCTCGGCAGCGAGCGCCACGGCGGCGAGCCGATTCGCATCGAGGGGAGCTTCCGCGGCGTCGTCGAAGCGGCACCGGAGGAAGGGGCACCCCCGAGCCCCTGACGCGGGCACAATCCCACGCGATGGTCGGGACGGTGATCGCCGAGCGCTACGAGCTTCAGGAGCTCGTCGGCACCGGCGGGCACTCGAGCGTCTACCGCGCGCACGACCTGCTGCTCGAGCGGCGTGTCGCGATCAAGGTGCTGCACGAGCACTTCGGAGCCGAGCCGGACCTGGTCGAGCGGTTCAAGCGCGAGGCGCGTGCGGTCGCCCAGCTCACGCATCCGAACATCGTCACCGTGATCGACGGCGGCGAGCGCGACGGACGCCAGTTCATCGTCTTCGAGTACGTCGACGGCGAGAACCTGAAGCAGCTCGTCTCGCGCGAGGGCCCGCTCCCGCTCAGGCGCGCGGTGCTGCTCGGCACGCAGATCGCGGACTCGCTCGCGTTCGCCCACAGGCAGGGACTCGTACACAGGGACGTGAAGCCGCAGAACGTCCTGCTCGGCGGCAGCGGCCAGGCTAAGGTGACCGACTTCGGCATCGTGCACGAGCTCGACGTCCACGGGCTGACGGTGACCGGCAGCGTGCTCGGCACGAGCGCGTACATCGCCCCCGAGCAGGCCCGTGGCGAGGCGGTCGACCCGCGGACGGACGTCTACGCGCTGGGCGCCGTGCTGTACGAGCTCCTCACCGGGGCGGTGCCGTTCCCGGGCGACAGCGCCGTCGCCGTCGCGCTCCGGCACGTCAACGACCCGCCGCCGAGCCCCCGGGAGCGACGGCCGGAGGTGCCGGAGACCCTCGACGCGGTCGTCCGGCGGGCGATGGCGAAGGATCCGGCGGAGCGGTTCGCGTCGATGGACGAGCTCGCGGCGGAGCTCGAGGCCTGCCTGCCCGACCTCCCGCCCGACGACGAGGACATCACCGGGGTGGTCCCGCGCGCCGTCGTCGAGAAATCCCGGGCGCCGGCGCTCGCACGGGCCGGCCGCCGACTCTGGCCGGCGGTGGTCGCCGGAGTCCTGCTGCTCGGCGCGGCCGCCGCCGGCGTGGCCGTGGTCGCTCTCGACGTCGTCGATCTGGGTGGGGGCGGTGGCACGGGCGGGACGACGGTCGGCACCACGGTTCCGAAGGAGCTGCGGCCGGTGCCGCTGACCGCCCGCCGCTCGTGGGACCCCGAGGGTGACAACGGCACGGAGAACGACGGCGCGGTGGGCAACGCGACCGACCGCGACGGGAGCACGTACTGGTCGACCGAGGGCTACGACGACCCGCTCGAGGCCCTCGGCAAGTCGGGCGTCGGCATCGTCCTCGACACCGGTGGGCGAGCGGTCAGCCAGCTTGCGATCGCCTCCGACACCCCCGGCTTCACAGCGCTCGTCCAGGCCGGGCCGAGCGACGAGGGACCGTTCACGCCGGTCTCGTCCCCGGCCGAGGTCAGCACCACGGCCACGTTCGAGCTCGACCCCCCGGCGAAAGGCCGCTACCTGGTCGTCTGGATCACCAGGCTCGCCCACCCGGATCGCTACCGGGCGCACCTGAACGAGGTCACCGCGACCGGCTACCAGCAGTAGACACCGCGGCTCGACGGCTGTATCGTCGCGCTCGAGCCGACCGAGGAGGAGCACATGCCGTTTCGCCGCCGGAGCGCCGCCGCCGGACTCGCCGTATTCGTTGCGGCGCTGCTCGCCGCCGCCGGAGCGGTTGGCGCCAACAACGCCCCCAACCCCGGCTTCGAGGTCGACTGCGGCGGGGACCTCTGCAACTGGGAGGGGAGCTCCGCCACGATCTCGCGGGACACGACGAATCCCCACGCCGGCACGGCGAGCGTCCACGCTTCGGTGACCGGCAGCCGCGGCGGGCCGCAAGATTGTTTCGGCGCGGGCGAAGGAACCTACGACGTGTCCTTCTGGTATCGGACGTCCGACGCGAACGCGCTCGGCGTGGAGGCGCAACTCGCGTTCCTCCCCGATGTCAACTGCGGCGTCGGGGACACCGGGTCGGCGACGATCGCCGCGGCTCCCATCGTCACCGACGGCGCCTGGCACCAGGTGACCGGCACCGCGACCGCCGGTGCGAGCACCCACTCCGCGCGGCTCAAGCTCGCGACGGTGTGCGCCGTCGGCCCCGGGGACCCGTGCCCGGCGGCGGTCCAGATCAACTTCGACGACGTGGTGGTCGGCACCGCCGCGGGTCCGACGGCCGTCGCGGTGTCCTCGTTCGCGGCGCGCCGGGCCCCCCGGGGGGTCGTGGTGACCTGGCGTACCGGGGCGGAGGCCGGCGTCCTCGGCTTCGACGTCCGGCGCGGAGGGACGAAGCTGAACCGGCGCCCGGTCGCGGCGCGGGGCACGGCCGGCGGCGCGTCCTACCACTTCCTCGACGGGACCGCACCGCGCGGGCGAGGCTCGCTCTACCGGCTCGAGATCGTACGGCTCGACGGCACTCGTCGCGTCGTCGCGTCGGCGCGCGTCGAGTAGGTCAGAAGCGGAGCCGGGAGCGCCGCTCGTGGCGCTCGAGCGCCAGCTCGACGAGCCGGTCCAGGAGCTCGCGGTAGGGAACCCCCGAGGCCTCGAACAGACGCGCGTAGACGCTCGTCGCGGTGAAGCCCGGGATCGTGTTCAGCTCGTTCACGAGCACCTCCCCGTCCTCGCGCACGAAGCAGTCGGCGCGGGCCATGCCCTCGCACTCGGTCGCGACGAAGGCCCGCACGGCGAGCTCCTGGACGCGCTGCGCTTGCTCCGGCTCGATCCGCGCGGGCACGATCAGATCCATGCCGCCCTCGTCGTACTTGGCCGAGTAGTCGTACCAGTCCGCCTCCGAGAATCCGTGCGCGACGATCTCGCCCGGGAGGGAGGCGATCGGCCGCCGGTTGCCGAGCACGCCGACCTCGACCTCGACCCCGACGACGAGCTCCTCGACCAGCACCTTGTCGTCGTGAACTCGGGCGAGCGCCACCGCGGCCTCCAGCTCCTCGGAACTCCGCGCCTTCGAGATGCCCACCGAGGACCCGAGGCGCGCGGGCTTGACGAACACCGGGTAGCCGAAGGGGTTCCGGGGCTCGTCGCCGTCGCGGAGCGTGATGTTCCGCGTCACGGGGACGCCCTGGTCGCGCATGACGGCCTTGAACAGGTCCTTGTCCATGCAGAGCGCCGACGCCGTCACGCCCGCGCCGACGTACGGCACGCCCGCCAGCTCGAGCAGCCCCTGGACGGTCCCGTCCTCCCCGAAGGGTCCGTGCAGGATCGGCAGGACGACGTCCACGGCGCCGAGCGCCGCCGGCACGCCGCAGTTCACCGGGATCGGCAAGGTCTCCGCCGCGCCGCGCGGCAGCTCCTTGGTCGCGCCGGCGCCGAGCGCCCACCGCCCGTCACGCCCGATCTCGATCGTGACCGCGTCGTAGCGGTCCGGATCGAGCGCGGACAGCACCGAGCGCGCCGACGCGAGCGAGATCTCGTGTTCTGAGGAGCGGCCGCCCATCACGACGGCCACTCGAGTTCGCCTCGTCACTGGGCGGCCTCCCGCAGCTTCGGCGGCGCGGGCGCCCGACGTGAGCCGCGCTTGGCCGGCCAAACCGGACGCGTAGCGTGTTCTGAGGAGCGGCCGCCCATCACGACCGCGACGCGGAGGCGCGCGCTCACGGACCCCGGTCCTCCGGCGGCGGGGGCGGCTCGGCCGGCAGCGTCGGCACCGTCTCGGTCGGCACCGTCTCGGTCGGCACGGTGTCCGTGGGGACGGTGTCCGTAGGCACCGTCTCGGTCGGCACGGTGTCCGTCGGCGGCGCCACGAAGCGCCCGACGATGATCGTGACTGCCGACCCCGGCGGCGCCGGCTCGCCCGCGCCGGGATCCTGCGAGAGCACGATGCGATCCTCGTTCGGATCCTCGGTCTCCTGGATCTCGACGGCGATCCGGAAGCCCGCGTCGCGGAGGATCACCGCGGCCGTGCGCCGGTCGAGCGTGGTCACGTCGGGCACCTCGATCTCCTGCGGGCCCTCCGAGACGCTGAGCGTGACGGTCGAGCCGGGCGGAGCGAGGGTGTTGCCCTCGGGCTGCTGCGCGATCACCGTGCCCTCGGGCTCGTCCGACTCGACGTCCTCGCGCGCGACCGCGAAGCCCTGCCCCTGGAGCTGTCCGAGCGCCTCGTCGTAGGGGAGCCGGATCACCGAGGGGACGGTGACGGGCTCCGGACCCTTCGACACGTTGATGCGGACGCTCGACCCCTTGACGACGACCTCGCCGGGGCCGGGGTCCTGGCCGGTCACGGTGCCCTCCTCCGCGTCGGAGTTGAGGTAGAAGATCTTGTACTCCAGGCCGACGTCCTTCAGGGCCGCGACGGCGTCGGTGGCGCTCGAGCCCCTGACGTCCGGCACCCTGACCCGCTCCTTCCCGGTCGACACGACGATGCGGACGGTGCTGTCCCTGGGGACGCGGTCTCCGTCTTCGGGCTGCTGGTCGAACACGATCCCCGCCGCGACGCTCCCGTGGGCCGACCGGAAGACCTTCGCCTTGAGCCCCTTCTCCTCGATCTTCGCGACCGCCAGCTTGGCGGCGATCCCCTCGACCAGCGGCACGGTGACCGGCTTGTTCGCGTTCAGCTGATCCTGGATCTGATCCCACAGCAGCCACCCGGCGACGCCGGCGGCGACGACGAGGCCGAGCGCGAGCAGCCACGGCCAGAAGGGCCGGCGGCGAGGCGGCGGTCCCTCGTAGTAGTACTCGCGCGGCGCGGGGGGCATGGGCGGCGCCGGCCGGACGACGATGTCGGTCGAGGCCCGCGTGATCGCGGTCGGCGCCAGCGCGGCGGCGCCGGCTCCGGCGAGCACGGCCGTCGCCGCTTCGGTCGTCTCGGGCGAGACCGAGATCCCGCGGGCGACACGGGCGAGGTCGGCGTCCATCTGCTCGGCGCTCTGGTAGCGAGCTGCGGGATCCTTGGCGAGCGCCCGGAGCACGATCATGTCGAGGTCGTTCGGGATCTCGGGGCGCTTCGCCGAGGGAGGCTCGGGCGTCGCCGAGAGGTGCTTCATCGCGATCTCGAGCGGCGTCGCGCCGGTGAACGGCACCGTGCCCGTCAGCATCTCGTAGAGCACCACCCCGACCGAGTAGAGATCCGAGGTCTGGTCGACGGGAGCGCCGCGGGCCTGCTCCGGCGACAGGTACTGCGCGGTGCCGATGATCGAGCCGACCTCGGTCATCTGGCTGGCGCCGGAGCGTGCGATGCCGAAGTCGGTCACCTTGACGCGCCCGTCCGGTCCGATCATCACGTTGTGCGGCTTGATGTCGCGGTGCACGATGCCGCCCCGGTGCGCGAAGCCGACCGCGGCGAGGATCTGCCGCGTGTAGTCGATGGCGACGTGGATCGGCCCCGGCCCGCGGCTGACGATCAGCTCCTTGAGGGTCCGCCCCTCCAGGTACTCCATCGCGATGTAGTAGGAGCCCTCGGCCTCGCCGCGGTCGTAGATCGAGACGATGTTCGGGTGCGAGAGCCCGGCCGCGTTCTTGGCCTCGCGGCGGAAGCGCTCGACGAACTGCTCGTCGTGCGCGTGCCGGTCGTTCAGGATCTTGATCGCGACTCGCCGGCCGAGCTCCTGGTCCTCCGCGAGGTAGACGTTGGCCATCCCGCCCGAGCCGAGCTTGCGCACGACGCGGTAGCGCCCGTCGAAGACCTGGTCGATGAAGGTGTCCACGATCGTCATCGCTGCGCGTGAATCTAGGAGTTCGACCCGCCGGACAGGAGTGCCTGCATGACCTCGCGCGCGATCGGGGCCGCCGTGCCTCCGCCGGTGCCGTCCTGGTTCTCGAGGAAGACCGCGATCGCCACCCGGGGCGAGTCGACGGGCGCGAAGGCGATGAAGGACGTCGTGTTCCGGCCCGGCCTGCCCGTCTCGGCCGTGCCGGTCTTGCCGGCGACGCGGACGCCGGAGATCTGCGCGGCGGTGCCCGTGCCGCTGGCCACGGCCCGCTCCATCATCGCCGCGAGCGCGCGCGCCGACTCGACCTCGATCGCCCGCCCGAGCTCCCGGGGCCTGCGCCGGGAGACCGTCTTGCGATCCGGCGCGACGACGCGCTCGACCACGTAGGGCTCCATCACGACGCCGCCGTTCGCGACCGCCGCCGCGAGCATCGCCATCTGGAGCGGGGTCACGAGCAGGCGCTCCTGCCCGAAGGCGAAGCGGCCGGCGTCGACCTGGAAGCCGTCCTTCGGCCTGAACAGGGCCGTCCCCTGATAGAGGCCGCTCGGCGCCCGCTCGTTGACCGGCGTCTCGAGCGGAGGCACCGAGTAGAAGCCGAACCGCTTCGCGTACTCGATCAGAAGCAGCGGGCCCAGCCGGTTGCCGAGCTGGCAGAACACCGAGTTGATCGAGTACTGGAGGGCGGTCGCGAAGTCGACCGTCCCGTAGACGGCCGGGCCGCTCTGGTCGGAGTAGTTCGAGACGCGCTTGCCGTACTCGATGCAGTAGCCGGGATCGTGGAAGGTCGACGAGGGCGTGAAGCGGCCGGAGTCGAGGGCGGCGGCAGCCGTCAGCACCTTGAAGGTCGAGCCGGGGATGTACAGGCCGTCCGTGGCCCGGTTGAGGAGCGCAGCCGCCGGCTCGCAGCCCGCCCGCACGCGCGTGATCTCGCCGAAGCGGCGCTCGACCAGGTTCGGGTCGTACGTCGGCGCAGAGGCCATGACGAGGACGCGGCCGGTCGCGGGCTCGAGGGCCACGAGGGCTCCGCACTGGCCCGCGAGCAGGCGGTTCGCGAGCGCCTGGGCCGGCGCGTCCAGCGTCAGCTTGAGGGTGTTGCCCTTGATCGTGGCCCCGCGCAGGCGGTCGAGCGTGGTCGTCAGCACCGTCTCGAGGTTCTTGTTCGATGCGATCAGGTAGTCGTTCTGAGACCGCTCCAGGCCCGCCCGGGAGCGCGACTGCGTCGAGTACCCCACGACGTGCGGCGCGAGGCTTCCGGCCGGGTAGCGGCGGAAGTAGAGCGTCCGGCCCTGGACCCGCCGCGCGCGGTTCGCCGCCAGGATCGTGCGCCCGTCGGCGGCGTAGATCGGCCCGCGCCTGATCGTGAACTGCGCCACCACCTTGATCGCGTTGTCCTGCCGGTCGGCGAGCCCCGCGGCCGCCCACGTCTGCCAGTAGGTGGTCGCTGCGATCAGCGCGATCAGCAGCACGAGGGAGGCGACGGCGAGGCGGGTGATCTGGCGGTTCACAGGCGCCTCGTGTTCGCCCGGTCCGAGACGAGCAGGAGGCCCGCGAGCAGGACGAAGTTGGCGACGACGCTCGACCCCCCGTAGCTGACGAAGGGGAGCGTGATCCCGGTCAGCGGGATCAGGCGCAGGATGCCGCCGACGATGATGAACGTCTGCAGCGCGAACCCGAAGGTGAGCCCGGCCGCGAGCAGCTTCGAGAACCCGTCCTCGGCGAGCAGGGCGATCCTGAAGCCGCGCAGCGTGAACAGCATGTAGACGAGCAGCAGGGCGGAGGCGCCCACGAGGCCGAGCTCCTGCGCGAGCGCCGAGTAGATGAAGTCGGTCTTCAGGTCCGGGATCAGCGGCTCGCCCGTCGTACCCACGAACGTCCCCTGGCCGAGGCCCGTGCCGCCGAACTGCCCGTTGGCGATCGAGTAGATCGACTTCACGAGCTGGTAGCTCGCGCAGTCCTGACGGGGCACCATCTTCCCGTTCTGGGCGCAGTAGACGGCCGAGTCCGTCCACGGCTCGCGCCAGATCGTGACCCGCGACTCGACGTGGGCGAGCAGCCGGTAGGCGACCGAGGCGCCCGCGGCGAAGAGCGCGAGGCCCACGCCCACGTACAGGAGCCGGGCGGTCGCGACGTACAGCATCGCCAGGAAGATCCCGAAGTAGAGGAGCGCGCTGCCGATGTCCTTCGTCTCGACGAGGACGAGCATGGCGGCGCCCCAGATCAGGAGCAGCGGCCCGAGGTCCTTGAGCCGCCCCTGTGCCAGCACCTCCCGCTTGTCGCGCAGGTAGGCGGCCAGGAAGACGATCAGGAGGATCTTGGCCAGCTCGCCGGGCTGGAACTGGAACGACCCGACCTGCACCCACAGCCTGGCGCCGTTGATCGTCTCGCCGATCCCGGGGAGGGCCGGCAGCGCGAGCAACGCGATCGCGGCGAGGCCGACGACGTACTTGTACCGCTCCAACCGCCGGTAGTCGCGCCGGAGCGCGAGGAGGGTCGCCGCCAGCAGCGAGACCGCGACGACGATCCAGATCCCCTGGCGGAAGGCGTCGTCGGGATCGAGACGGTAGATCTCGATCACGCCCACCGCTGCGAGCAGGCCGGCCATCGGCAGGACGTAGGGATCGGCCTGCGGGACGGTGAAGCGGACGACGAGGTGCGCCGCCAGGAAGACGGCGAGGAAGAAGATCCCGTAGGAGAGCGAGCCGCTCGAGAGCAGGTCCTGGCCGGCGATGTAGACGCTCGCGAAGCCGATCCCGGTGAGGACGGCGACGAACAGCAGGTACCCGAGCTCGCGGTTGCGCAGTGTCACGGGATCACGTCGGCCTCGAGGACGCGCACCTCGCGCAGGGCGCGCTGCTTGCCGACCAGGTCATGGTCGAAGAGGCTCGCGCGCTCGGACCTCGAGAGCTGGGCGGCGAGCAGGCGTGAGCTGACGTAGACGCTCCGGTAGAGGCGGATCCCGACGACGTCGTAGGGAACGCCCTGGTACACGGCGACCCGGCCGTCGGGCTCGGCGCCGACGAAGTGGGCGCGCGAGAGTCCCCACAGGGCGAGCAGGCTGGCGGCGGCGAGGAGCGCCGTCAGGATCAGGGCGGCGGCGAGCAGCCGCCGCCGGCGCGGCCTCGTGTCTGCCCGGCGCTCGTCCCAGCCGTCGTCGGCCCACTCCACGGCGGTGTCGCCGAGACCCGAGAGGGTGTCCTCCTCCACCTCCCGGGGCGCGGCCTCCACCGTGTCGCCGACGCTGCCGGTGGGCTCGAACAGCACGACGGTGATGTTGTCCTCGCCTCCCCCCCGGTTGGCGGCGACGACGAGGGCCTTCGCGGCCGCGTCCAGGTCGCCCCGGTTGCGTTCGAGCGTCGACCTGATCGCCTCGTCGGAGACCATCGAGCTGAGCCCGTCCGAGGCGAGCAGGAAGAGGTCGCCCTCCTCGACGGCCACGGTGAACGTGTCCACGTCGACGGCCGGCTCGGTGCCGAGCGCGCGCGTGATCACGGAGCGCTGCGGATGCGCCTCGGCCTCCTCGGGCGAGAGCTTCCCGCTTCGCATCAGCTCGCCCACCAGCGAGTGGTCGTCGGTCAGCTGCTCGAGCGTCCCGGCCCGCAGCCTGTAGGCGCGCGAGTCGCCGACGTGCCCGATCGTGACCTGCCCGTCCTCGACGAGGGCGACCGTCATCGTCGTCCCCATCCCCGAAGCCGCCGCGTCCTCGCTCGCGCGCCGGTGGACGCGCCGGTTGGCCTCCTGGATCAGCGCTCGGACGCGCGCCTCGGCCGGCTCGCCGGAGCGGCCGCCCTCCCGCACGACCGCCGCCGCGAGGCGCGAGGCGACCTCGCCCGCCTGCGCGCCGCCCATCCCGTCGGCGATCGCGTAGAGCGGGGGCTGGCAGACGAAGGCGTCCTCGTTGCGCCGCCGCCGCCGGCCGGGGTCGGTCAGGCTCGCGCTGCGGCCGGTCACTGCTCGAAGCGTAGGTCGGTCTGGCCGATCCGCACCACGTCCCCCGGCCGCAGCCGGCGGGCCTGGGACAGCCGAGCGCCATTGACGTAGGTCCCGTTGGTGGAGCCTGCGTCCTCGACCCAGACCCCGTCGCGGCGCGGCTCGAAGCGGGCGTGCCGGGCCGAGGCGAAGTCGTCGCGCTCGATCTGGACGTCGTTCTGCTGGCCGCGGCCGACGGTGATCGGCGCCGAGTCCAGGACCCGCTCGGTGCCGACGTCGATCGCCGGGCTCGCGAGGACGACGAGCCGGCCGGTCGGGAGGGCCGAGCGGCCGATCAGCTGCCGGGCCTGGTGCGGCGGGAGCACCATGCTCTCCTGCGGCAGGCGCAGGTCGCGGCTCGCCGTCCGCACGATCCGCCAGATGAAGAGATAGAGCAGCACCAGGAAGGCCGCCTTGAGCATGAGCAGAGCCTCCTCGACGGCGATCGAGGCGGCGGTGAGAGCCGTCAAGGCAGTTCCCGGCCGAACGTCAGCTCTGTCGACCCGAGCACGATCGTGTCGCCGTTCTCCAGCTTCGCGCGCGCGGCCCGGCGCCCGTTCACGACCATCCCGTTGGTCGAGTCGAGGTCGACAGCCCAGTACGAGGCGCCCTCCTGCCGGACCTCGGCGTGGCGCCTGGACACGTTCGGGTCACCGAGCTGGATGTCGCACTCCTTCGAGCGGCCGATCACGACCCGGCGCTTGTCGACCTCGTGTCGCGTGCCCTCGACGGTGAGGCTGACCAGCTCGCGCGCGACGCCCAGCTCGAGCGGCGAGGCGGCCTCGGCTTCGGGCTGCCTGGGCCGGTAGATCATCGTCGCGCCCGGCTCGGCCTGCGCGGGCGGCGCGCCGTCGGCCGGCTGCTCGGCGCGGGCGGTGTGCACCATGCGGGTGGCGATCCCGAACTCGCCGACCGTCAGGTCGTCGTCGGTCTCCATCAGCACGGCGGGGGCCGAGAGCGTCGCGTAGCCCTCGCGGCGCGCGTGCTCGGCCAGGTACTCCTGCAGCTCTCCGCGGAGTTCCTCCTCGTAGCTCGTGAACTGCTCGCGGTCCTCGGGGCACAGGTACACGGTGTACTCGTTCGGGACGTACACGCGCGAGACCGAGATCATCCGGTGCTCGTCCATCTCCTTCACGAGCTTGCGCGCCAGCTCCACCGGCTGGACGTTGGTGCGGAAGGCGCGGCCGAAGATGCCCTCGAAGAGCCCCTCCAGCTTCTGCTCGATGGTGCGGAGAACGCTCACGGCGCGAGGCTAGCTTCCGGCTGAGTCTAGCGCCCGGGGGAAAGACGCCCGGGAAGGCAGATTCGCACCACGTCGAGCACGCGCGCGGGGTGCACCCGACCCGCGACCAGCCAGAGCCAGATCGCCCAGGCCGAGACCGTCACCGGGACGGGGTCGAGCCGCACGTCCGGCCCGAGGAGCGCGGCGAGCATGCCGCCCGCGAGGACGGCGCTCCACCAGGGACCGTGCCTGCGCGCCACGGGGAGGAGCGCCGCCGCGGCTCCCAGCACGATCGCCTCGCGCACGAGGGCCGGCTGGTCGAGCAGCGCGCGCCCGAGGACGGCTGCGACCTCCCCGGGCTGCTCGGTGCCGCCGAGGCGCAGAGCGGCGGGAGGCTCCCCATCGGTGAGCGGCATCGACCGGTGCGCGAGCCCCGCGGTCAGTCCCGCCACCAGCACTCCGGCTGCTCCGAGGAGCGCGCGATTGGCGACTCCGCGACAGCGCTCGACTACGAGCGGGAGCAGCGCGAGCGCGGCAAGGGGCGCCGCCAGCGGGCCCGCCGCGACGAGCAGTCCGTCGCCGGGCCGCCGCCAGAAGAGCGCCAGCCACGTCAGGGCGACGGCCGCGTAGACCACGGCCAGCCCGACGGACAGGTTGCCGAGCGGCAGGACCGGCACGGCGAGCGTGAGCGCGAGCGCGCTCCGGATGTGCAGGAACGCGAACAGGGCCGCGACCCCGGCCAGGACGGGCGGCCAGGGGGAGGGGTAGAAGGGGAGCGCAGAGGCCCCGTAGCCGGCCGCTGCGGCCGCGAGGCAGGCCGCGGCGGCGTCGGCGGCGCGACGGGGAACGGCGATCCGCGGCAACGCGAAGCCCGGGGAGCGGCGGCCTCGCGCCGCTGCGGCCCGGCGCAGGCCTCCCACGAGCTTCGCCGCCGGGGGCCGGCGCGACGGGTCGGCCGCGAGCGCTCTGTCGACGAGGTCGGTCAGCTGCCCCGGCAGATCGGGGCGCGCGGAGGCCAGTTGCGGCGCACCCGACTGGATCGCGCGGGCGGTGCCGAGCAGGGACGGCCGCCAGAAGGGGTGCCGCCCCGCCAGTCCTTCCCACAGCAGGACGCCCACGGCCCACACGTCCGCGGCGGGGCTCGCCTTGCGACCCCGCAGGCGCTCCGGCGAGATGTACGCGAGCGTGCCGGGTACGTCGCCGACGGCGGTGAGCGTCTCCTCCTCGTTGATCAGCGCCAGGCCGAAGTCCAGCAGCCGGACGGAGAGGTGCGGCCCGTCCACGAGCAGGACGTTCGAGGGCTTGACGTCGCGATGGACGATCCCGTGGGCATGTGCGTGCGCGAGGCCCTCGAGGATTTGCATCGCGATCTCGAGCACCTCGCCGTCGCCGAGGTCGCCGCGGCGGAGCTCGTCCCGGAGCGTCCGGCCAGGCACGTACTCGTAGGCGATGTAGACGTGCTCGGAATCGCGGGCGAGCGCGAACGCGCGCAGGCACCGCGGGTGGCGCAGCCTCGCGGCGGTCGCCGCCTCGCGCTCGGCCCGGGAGCCGGCGTTGCCCTCGCGCGGCACGATCTTGAGCGCGACCTCGCGCCCGGTCGGCTCGTCGAGTGCGAGCCAGACCGACCCGGAGCCCCCGCTGCCCAGGGGCCTCAGGGGGCGGAACCGGTCCAGGACGAGCCGCCCCGGGAACCGTGCAGGCGCGGCACCTCCCATCACGGGCAGCTTTGGCCGCGGCAGGAGAAAGTCCTTTCCCGGCCGAACAACCCGGTATGGTGCCCCGAGTTTCGCCTCCGGACCGACCATGACCGAGCGCGACGACGACTTCGAGTTCGACTTCTTCGACGAGCCAGCGTCGCCGGAGGACCAGACGGTCGAGCGCCCGCCCCGCCGGATCGCGCGCCCCCAGGGACCCGCTCCCGGAGGCCCCCCGCCGCGGGGGCCGCGGATCCGGGCCGCCACGGGCGCCGCCCCCCTGCTCCGCCTGGTCGGCCTGATCGCCTTCGCGATCCTGATCGTCGTGCTGCTCGTCTTCTGGGTGAACAGCTGCCGCGACTCCGGCAAGAAGAACTCCTACCAGCGCTACTTCGAGCAGATGGGCCAGGTGGCGGCCGACTCGCAGCAGGTCGGGAGTGAGCTGCGGGACGCCCTGACCACCGCGGGCGCGCGCTACGCGCAGATCGACGAGAAGCTGAACAGCCTCGCCCAGCAGCAGCAGCAGGACGTGACGCGGGCGCGGGAGCTCTCGCCGCCCGGAGCGCTCCGCGTCGAGCAGCAGCACGCGGTCGAGGCGCTCGAGTTTCGCGTCAGCGGCCTCCAGGGCCTCTCGGCGGCGCTGAGGCAGGCGTCGACGGCCAGGACCCGGACCGGCAGCGTCACCGCGTTCGCGGAGCAGGCGAGGCGGCTCGTCGCCAGCGACGTGATCTGGGACGACCGGTTCAAGGCCGCGGCCGTCGCCCGGCTCCAGGCAGAGGGTCTCGCGGGCGACATCAAGGTGCCCGACTCCAACTTCGTCCAGTTTCCCGACTTCGACAGCACGCGGACGGCCGCCGACATCATCAACCGGATCTTCGGCGGCACCGACGACGGCGGCGGCCTGCACGGGACCGGCCTCGTCGTCGTGCGGGCGCTTCCGAGCGGGCAGGAGCTGCAGACGGACACCGACAACACCGTCGTCGCGACCACCGATCTCGGCTTCTCGGTCACGGTCGAGGACACGGGCGACTCGCAGGAAGTGGGCGTGCAGGTGACCCTGACGATCCAGCAGAACCCGGCGCCGATCGTGAAGCGCCAGACGATCCCTGTGATCAACGCCGGCGAGCAGAAGACGGTCATCTTCAGGAACCTCGGACAGGTGCAGTTCGCGACCAAGACGACGCTGAAGGTGGACGTGAAGGCGGTCCCGAACGAGGAGAACCTGGACAACAACTCGCTCGAGTTCCCCGTGATCTTCTCGCTCGGCTAGCGGAAATCGACGTCCCGCCTCCGGGACCCCCGTAGGATCCGGGCATGGAGCTCTGGGTCGCGCTCGGCGCCGTTCTGATCGCGTTCGCCGCGCTCGGCGTGGCCTTCGCGATGTGGCTCCAGCTGGGCAGGGTCCGCGCGGCGCAGGTGGTTCTGCTGGGCGGCAGCAAGGCCGACCTGGTCGACTTCGCCGTGTCGCTGCAGGGGCGGATCGACGACCTCCACCGCGCCGTGGACGAGGTCGCGGCGGGGCTCTCGCGCGTCGACCGCCGCGTCGACGGGACCGTCACCAACACGGCGATCGTGCGCTACGACGCCTACGAGGGGACGGGCGGACATCAGTCCGCCTCGGTCGCGCTCCTCGACGCGGGCCGCTCGGGGATCGTGCTCAGCGCGATCCAGGGCCGCGACTACGCGCGGATCTACGTGAAGGAGGTCGATCACGGGCGCGCGCCGATCGCGCTCTCCCCCGAGGAGCAGCAGGCCGTCGAGCGCGCGATGACGCCCTAGGCGTCGCTTGCGACGCCGACCTCAGGAGCACGGGCTTGCCCGGGCTCCGGCTGAGCCGACCGCACGAGCGCATCCGGGGAGAGACCCACGCTCCTAGGCGTCGCTTGCGACGCCGACCTCAGGAGCGCGGGCTTGCCCGTGCTCCGTCTGGGCCGACCGCACGAGCGCCATCGGGTAGAGACCCACACTCCCAGTAGCGCTGTCGCTCGGGCTTTCGGGTATCCCGGTTTCCGCGCTCGCTACATTTCCAGCGCCATGCAGCAGGTCCTCGTCCTGAACGCGAGCTACGAGCCGCTGAACGTCTGCTCGGTGCGCCGGGCGCACGTCCTCGTGTTCAAGGGCAAGGCGGAGGTGCTCGAGCAGCTCGAGCGTCCGCTCCGCACGGCGACGGACACGTACCCGTGGCCGCACGTGATCCGGCTGATGACCTACGTGCACGTGCCGCGCGCGGCGCAGCGGAAGATCTCCCGCCGCGCGCTCTTCGCGCGCGACAACTGGTCCTGCGTCTACTGCGGCTCCGGCGGCGGCCGGCTGACGCTCGACCACGTCGTCCCGAGGAGCAGGGGCGGCGGCTCGGTCTGGGAGAACGTCGTCACCTCCTGCGCGCCGTGCAACCTGCGCAAGGGAAACCGGCTGCCCGAGGAGGTCTCGATGCAGCTGCGCTCGCCCCCGCGGCCGCCCGCGGCCGTCCTCTTCATCCACCTCGCCGCTCCGGACATCCCGACGCGCTGGCAGCCGTACCTGAACCAGCTCTCGTCCTCCACCGCAGCCTAAAGCGGGCCCACGCTCCCGGGCGCCGGGGCTCGAGCGGCAAGTCGCCCACCCGCAGCGGCAAAGAAGGGGCCCACGGGGGAACACCGTTTCCCCCGTGCCTGGTGACGCCGTCGCCCGCCGGCGGCGTATGGATGGAGACCATGACGAACGGGAGGAAAACGATGAAGCCGAAGTACCTGGCCGCGCTGGCGGCCGTCGCCCTGGGAGTCGCGGCCTTCGCCGCGGTCGGCATGCCGGAGACTGCCGTCGGAGACGTCGACGAGACCGCGAGGACCGTGACCGTGACCGGCACGGGCTTCGTCGTCAGCGCCCCGGACCGGGCCTCCTTCACCTTCGGCGTCACGTCCGATGCGAAGACGGCCGTCCTGGCCCTGGCCGGAAACAGCGCCGCGATGCGGAAGGTGATCGCCGCGCTCAAGGCCGCGGGGATCGCCCCCGCGGACATGCAGACCCAGCACGTCACGATCTCGGCGACCTACGACGACGAGGGGAACACGATCGTCGGCTACCAGGCGTCGAACTCGGTCGGCGTCCTGCTGCGCGCGCTCGGGAAGGCCGGCGGCGTGATCGACGCGGCCGTGAAGGCCGGGGCGACGAACGTGTACGGCCCCTCGCTCTCCCGCTCGAACCAGGGCGCCCTCGCGCGCCGGGCGCTCGCCGCCGCCGTCGCGGACGCCAGGGCCAACGCCGAGGCGATCTCAGCCGCCGCCGGCACGACCCTCGGCCGGGTCGTCACCGTGAACATCGACGAGTCGACGCCGCCGGTCCCCGAGCGGGCCAAGGTGGCCGCGGCGCCGGCGGAGGACGAGGCTCCGATCGAGGCCGGCTCGCAGACGATCGAGGCGACCGTGACGGTGACGTACGAGCTCGCCTGAGCAGCCTCCTCAGCGCTCGACCGGCAGGCCGCGCGTCGACCAGTCGCTCCACGAGCCCGGGTAGAGCTTCGCGTCCGGCCGCCCGGCCTCGGCGAGCGCGAGCAGGTCGACGCAGGCCGTGACCCCCGACCCGCAGTAGACGACGACCTCCTCCGCGGCGAGGAGGTCGTCGGGCGGCGGGAAGGCGTCCGCGAACGGCAGGTTGCGGGCGCCGGGAATGTGGCCGGCGACGGGGTCGATCGGCTCGACCTCGCCCCGGTAGCGCTCCCGCGCGCGCGCGTCGAGCACGAGCAGGCCCGGCTCGCCGAGGCGGGCCGCCAGCTCATCGGCGTCGATCGTGTCGCCGGGGCGCGGGCTCGGCTCGAAGGGCGCGGGCTCGATCTCCTCGGCTCCGCTCCGGAGCGGTCCCGCCCAGGCCGAGATTCCTCCGCGCAGAACGGCGACGTCGTCGTGACCGAAGTGCCGCAGGAGCCACCAGAGCCGGGCCGCGCCGCCGGTCATGCCCTGGTCGTAGGCGACGACGAAGATGCCCGCCCCGATCCCCGCCCGCGAGGCCGCCGTCGCGAAGCGCTCGGCGGCCGGCAGCGGATGCCGCCCGGCGTTCGGGACCGAGAGGTCTGCGAGATCGGCGTCCACGTCGAGGAAGGCGGCGCCGGGGACGTGGGCCTCGAGGTAGAGCTCCCGCCCTCGCTCCGGCCGTCCCAGCTCGAAGCGGCAGTCGACGAACCGGTAGCGCACCCCGCCGATCGTACGCGCGCCTCACAGGACGGGGCTGCGCCGCTCGAGCAACAGCACGTCGCGCCACCCACCCCCCATCCGGCCGAGCCGCTCGCGCACGCCGACGCGGCGAAAGCCGCACCGCTCGTGGAGCGCGATGCTGGCTGCGTTCTCGGGAAAGATGCCGGCTTCCAGCGTCCAGATCCCTTCGGCCTCCGAGCGCGAGACCAGCTCCTGCAGCAGCGTCCGACCCACCCCCCGCCCGCGCGCGGCCTCGGCCACGTAGACGCTCACCTCAGCCACGCCCGCGTAGACGCACCTGCTGGAGACGGGTGACAATCCCGCCCAGCCGAGGATGCGGCCGTGCTCGGTGGCCACGAGCCGCAGCGGCAGGTGGGTCCGGTCGAACTCGTCCCACTCGGGCGGGGCCGTCTCGAAGGTCGCGTCTCCGCTGCGGATCCCCTCGTCGTAGATCGCGCCGGCGGCGGGCCAGTCCGCCGGCTCGAGCACGCGGACCTGCGCGGTCACGCGGCTTCGGGCGCCGGAGCCGGAAGCGGCGGGGCAGTTCGGTGCCGATGCTCGTGCGCGATTCCGAGGTGACCGTGCGCCTCCGTGCCGTAGCCGCCCGGGACCGGGATGTAGAACTCGGGATAGCCCCACATGCCGTGCTCGGAGACGTCGAGGCCGGCCGTCTCGACCTCGGGCGCGACGCGGATGCCGAACGTCCGCTTCATCGCCCACAGCGAGCCGAACGACACGGTGAAGGTGAAGGCGCCGACCGCGAGCAGCCCGAGCGCCTGCGTTCCGAGCTGGTGGAAGCTGCCGGTGTAGAGCAGGCCGCCCTGTCCCGTCGCGAGGTTGCCGGCGAGCGCCGGCACGGCGAAGATGCCGGTCGCCAGCGTGCCCCAGACGCCGGCCATCCCGTGCACCGCCACGGCGCCGATCGGATCGTCGATCCCGAGCCGCTCGACGAGCAGCACGCCGCCGACGGCGATCGAGCCGGCGACGAGGCCGATCACGAGCGCCGCCCACGGGGCGACGAAGCCACAGGCCGCGGTGACGGCGACCAGGGCCGCGACGACGCCGTTCAGCATCATCGAGAGGTCGGGCTTCTTGATCAGCACCCAGGACGTGAGGACGCCGCCCAGCGCGCCGGCCGCGGCCGCGACGTTCGTCGTCAGCGCGACGTACGCGAAGAAGCCGAGGCGGTCGCCGCTCTGCACCCCGAGCGTCGAGCCGGCGTTGAACCCGAACCAGCCGAACCAGAGGATGAGGACGCCGAGCGTGGTGAAGGCCATGTTGTGGCCGGGGATCGGGTTCGGCCGGCCGTCGGCCCCGAACTTGCCGATGCGAGCCCCGAGCAGGAGCGCGCCCGCGAGCGCCGCCAGGGCGCCCTGGTAGTGGACGACCGTCGAGCCGGCGAAGTCCTGCATCCCGCGCGCGAACAGCCAGCCGTCCGGATGCCAGATCCAGTGCGACACGACCGAGTAGACGAGCGTGAAGACGACGCCGAAGGCGAAGTAGACCCAGAGCTTCGTCCGCTCCGCCATCGCGCCCCAGACGATCGCCAGCGAGACGGCGGCGAAGACGACCTGGAACAGGTAGCCGGCCGCCGCGGGCACGGTGGCGAACCACGAGAAGGGCGCCGCGCCGATCGCGAGGAGATCGTCGGCCGAGGGCAGGAACCCGGAGCCGCCGACGAGGGCGTTGCCCCCGTCGCCGAACGCGATCCCGTAGCCGACGAGGTAGTACACGAGCGAGGCGATGCCGAGGACCAGGACGTTCTTCGCCGCGATGTGGCCGACGTTCTTCATCCGGCACAGGCCCGCCTCGAGGAAGGCGAAGCCCGCCTGCATGAACATGACCAGGATCGCCGCGACGACGACCCAGATCGTGCTGGCCGCGATCACGAGCTCCGCGCGCGTCATCTCGCCTCCACCTCCTCCAGCGGTCTGCCCGTTCGGTTGTGGGTGACGTTGCCGACGGGCGTCGTCCAGACGATTCCGTCGCCGGACTCGTGGCCGCTGCGGGCGGCGTCGGCGATCGCCCGGACCGCTGCGGGGACGACCGAGTCCTCGACGACGAAGGTCAGCAGCGCCTTCGGGAGGAAGCGCGACTCGAAGACTCGGCCGCGGTACTCGTGCGTGATCCCCCGCTCCCGGCCGTGGCCGACGGCCTCGACGACCGTCACGCCGACGTGCCCGGTCTCCGCCTCGACCGCGTCGATCACAGTCTCCACGCGCTCCCGGATCACGACCGCCTCGACCTTCGTCATCAGCAGTCGAAGTAGAGCCCGAACTCGGCCGGGTGGGGCCGCAGCCGCACCGCGTCGACCTCGTTCGCGCGCTTGTAGTCGATCCACGTCTCGATCAGGTCGTCCGAGAAGACCCCGCCTCTGGTCAGGAACTCGTGGTCGGCCTCGAGCGCGTCGAGGGCCTCGCCGAGCGAACCCGGCACCTGCGGCACCGCCGCGTCGGTCTCCTCGAAGAGGTCGTAGTCCGCCGGCGCTCCCGGCTCCAGCCCGTGCTCGACGCCGTCGATGCCCGCCATCAGCATCGCGGCGAAGGCGAGGTACGGGTTCGCCGCCGCATCCGGGCAGCGGAACTCGATCCGCTTCGCCTTCGGGGAGTCCGAGTACATCGGGATCCGGATGCACGCCGAGCGGTTCCGCTGCGAGTAGACGAGGTTGACTGGAGCCTCGTAGCCGGGCACGAGCCGGCGGTACGAGTTCGTCGTCGGCGCGCAGAAGGCGAGCAGCGCGGGCGCGTGCGCGAGCAGGCCGCCGACGTAGGCGCGGGCGAGCTGCGAGAGCCCGGCGTACCCCGACCGGTCCGCCATCAGCGGCGTCCCCTCCTTCCAGAGGGACTGGTGCGTGTGCATCCCCGAGCCGTTGTCGCCGAAGATCGGCTTCGGCATGAAGGTGACGCACTTCCCGGCGGTGCGGGCGACGTTCTTGACGACGTACTTGTAGGTCATCACCTGGTCGGCCATGCGCGTCAGCGTCTGGTAGCGCAGGTCGATCTCGCACTGGCCTCCCGAGGCGACCTCGTGGTGGTGGAACTCGCACGGGATCCCCAGGCGCTCGAGCGTCAGCACCATCTGCGTGCGCAGGTCGTGCAGGGTGTCGTGCGGCGCAGGCGGGAAGTACCCTTCCTTCTCGCGGATCGTGTAGCCGAGACCGGGCGTTCCCGAGTTCCAGTGCCCCTCCGCAGAGTCGACCTCGTAGCGCGCCCGGTTCGGCCCGAGCTCGTACGAGACCGAGTCGAGCACGAAGAACTCGCACTCCGGCCCGAAGCAGGCAGTGTCGGCGATGCCCGTCTCGGCCAGGTAGGCCTCGGCCCGGCGGGCGACGCGCCGCGGATCCCGGCCGTAGGGCTCCTTCGCGACCGGGTCGGCGATCTCGCACACGAGCGAGAGCGTCGGCACCTCGCAGAAGGGGTCGAGGAGCGCGCTGCCCGCGTCCGGCATCAGCAGCATGTCGGACTCGGAGATCCCCTGCCAGCCCCGGATCGAGGAGCCGTCGAAGCCGAGGCCCTCGTCGAAGGCGGACTCGTCGAACGCGGTCAGCGGGAGCGTCACGTGCTGCCACGTGCCGAGCAGGTCGCAGAATTTGAGGTCGACCATCCTCGCCCGGGTCTCACCCGCCCACTCGAGCGCCTCGCGAGCGTCCGGCGCCGCCTCGCCGTTCGCCAGGTAGTGCCTCTCGATCTCCTGCATCTTCGCTCCTCTCCGCCCCGGACCACGAAAAAAAGGCCCGGGACTCCGATTCGGGTCCCGAGGCCTCGTCGCCTCCGTCCGCCTGCGCCGGCGAACGAGGCGGCACTGTAGCGACCGCCGCGGACGGACGCAAACGGCGCCGGCCGGAGCCGGGCGCCGCCTGCGCCCTCCGCTCAGCGCCTCGGGCGCTTCAGGTTGACGATCCGGTCGAGGTTGGCGCTGAGGCGCGCGAGCAACTTCGCCTTCCGCTCGGCGCTCAGCCGCGGCGCGCGGTCGAGACGGGCCTTGACCTCGGCGAGGATCGCCTGCTTGAGCCCGGCCACCGTCCTGCCGTTCGCGGTCGCCACCTCGGCGAGCGACCGGCCCGCGGCGAGCTCGGCGCGGAGGTCGCGCGCGTCGATGCCGATGTAGCTCGCCGCCGCCCTGAAGATGCCGAGCAGGTGCCCGCGGCCGTGCTTTCCGGGACCGACCCGCGCACCGGGCCCACCCTTGAAGCCAGACCCGCGGGCGCCGGCGAAGGGCCGCTCGAGCGTGGCGGCGTCGATCCGGGCCTTGATCCGGGCCGCCCTCTCGGCGGGGAGCTTCCCGGCGGCGACCGCCGCGTCCACGCGCTCCTTCGCCTCGGCCTTGATCGCGGCGAGCAGCGCGTCCGGCCTGACTCCGACCCGCCCGGCGACGTCCGAGAGGAACGGCTGCTCCGCCGCCCGCGCCTTCGTCGTGGATCCAGCCTGGGTCGTCGCGATCGCGGCGCCCCCGGCGCCGAGGGCGGCGACGGTCGCGACGAGGGCCAGCCACTGCTTCGATCTGAGCGTCATCGTGCCTTCCTTTCGTCGGATCTCACTGTATGAGAGCAGTCGAGCCTGAGCATCGCCTGAGCGTCCGGTAACGGCTCGGTGGGACGGGGTGGCGCCTTGCATGGCCTGCGGGCCCGACGCCGCCGAACGCCGCTTGAGCCCGCCGCCTCGCGGTGGTAGGCTGCTTCGCAGCATGTTCCGGATCGTGAATGGGATGGTCGCGCCTCTCAGCTGACCTCGGGTCAGCGGGACGGGTGCGCCTCCATTCAGCAGTTCTTCTCCAACGGTCAAGGAGCATGTGTGATTCAGCAAACAGCAGCAGTACGTCCGGCCCCGGCTGACAGGAAGCTCTCACGAACTGAAGCCTTGAGTCGCCGGGCCGCGCCGTGCGGCACGACCGCGGCGTCCTCGAACGCCCCGATAGCGCTGCTATCGAGGCGCCCTGCGTCCTTGCGTTCGCACCACCCAGCGCACCCCGTCGACGAAGCATCATTCCGTGAGAGCTTCTAACGGCCTCGCCGTCGACGTTCGCGACCTCCGCAAGGAGTTCGTGCGCAAGAACGGGCGACACCGGCTGGTCCCGCGCCGCCGGCGCGTGCCTGCGCTGAAGGGCGTCACCTTCTCGATGCACCGCGGCGAGTGCGTCGCCATCCTCGGCCAGAACGGCTCCGGCAAGTCGACGCTCGTACGGCTGCTCTCGACGCTGCTCCTGCACGACGGCGGCAGCGCCCGGATCTTCGGGCACGACGCTTTCTCGGAGTCTCGCGCGGTGCGGAGGCTCGTCAACCGCGTGTCGGTCGAGGCCTCGTTCTTCAAGAAGATGTCCGCGCTGGAGAACCTGGGCTACGCGGCTCGCTTCTACGGGATGACGCCCGGCGAGACGAACCGCAAGCTGCCGGAGATCCTGCGCCGGGTCGGCTTCCCGGAGAGCCGCAGCCGCGAGCCGATGGAGGCGCTGTCGCGCGGCATGCAGCAGAAGGTCGCGCTCGCCCGCGCGCTCCTGACCTCGCCGGTGCTGCTCCTCCTGGACGAGCCGACGACGGGGCTCGACCCGCGCTCGAAGCACGAGGTGCAGGCCTTCGTACGCGAGATCCGGATGAAGCACGACGCGACGATCCTGCTCTGCACGCACGACCTGGACGAGGCGGAGAGCCTCGCCGATCGCGTCGGCATCCTCGACCGCGGCGAGCTGCTCTGTCTCGAGCCGGTCGACGAGCTGAAGGCCCGCTACGGCGCGGCGACGCTCGAGGAGGCGTTCTTCGCGGCGACCGGCAAGTCGATCGAGGACGAGGTCGACGACGAGGAGGACCGGGACCGGAAGGAGCTGGCCTGATGCGCGGAGCGGCAGCGACCCTCAGACACGAGCTGATCGGCCTGTCCGGCGTCGTCGAGCGGAACGTCTACCTGGTCAAGCGCTACGCGTGGTGGGAGCTCGCCTTCTTCCTCTGGACGGTCGCCAACACGCTCACGATCGTGTTCATCGCCAAGGGAGTCGAGGCCTCGGGCGTGGACCTCGACGTCGACCGGCTCACGACCCAGCTCCTGATCGGAGCGGTGATCTGGGCGTACCTCGGGATCATCTTCGAGATCCTCACCGAGACGGTCGCGTGGGAGCGCTGGGAGGGGACGATCGAGTACACGTTCATGGCGCCGCTCTCGCGCCCGGTCCACCTGATCGGCATGGGGCTCTTCGCGATCGCCTACGGGGTCGTGCGGGCGTCGCTGCTCTTCGGGGTCGTCGCCTTCTTCTTCGGGCTCGACATGCCGCAGGCCGACTTCGTCACGGCGATCGTGCTGCTCGCGATCGCGTCCGTCTCCTTCATCGGGATCGGGATGATGACGGCCGTCCTCCCGCTGATCTCCCCCGAGAAGGGCACGCAGCTCGGCTTCATCGCCCAGGGCCTGATGCTCGTCGTCTCGGGCGTCTACTACGACGTGTCCGTGCTCCCGACGTGGATGGAGTGGATCTCGAAGATCTCGCCCGCCACCTACGCCCTGCGCGGGATCAGGGACGCGATCAACAACGGCGCGGGGATCGGCGACGTCTGGGGCGACATCTGGCCCCTGATCGTGATCGGCTTCGCCTCGATCCCGCTCGGGCTCTGGGTGTTCGGGCGGGGCGAGCGGTACGCGAAGCAGCACGGGAAGCTGAAGCGCTCGGGATGATCGAGCTTCGCCAGGTCGCCGGCGACGCCGACCTCGAGCTCTGGGCGGCGCTGAAGAATGCGGTCCTCCCGACGGAGCCCGTGACCGCGGAGGACCTGCGCCGGGCGGAGAAGCCCGGACGCCTGCTCCTCCTCGCGGAGCTGGACGGCTCGCCCGCCGGCTGCGGGCTCGGGGCACCGTCCAGCTTCGCCGGCTGCTGCTTCGTCGCGCCCCGCGTGCTCCCGGCGGCGCGGCGGCGAGGCGTGGGCACGGCGCTGTTTGAGGCCCTGTCCCGCCACGCGCTCAGCCTCGGACGCGAGTCCATGGTCGCGCACGTCCGCGAGGACGATCCGCCGTCGCTGGAGTTCGCCGCTCGCCGTGGCTTCGTCGAGGTCGACCGGCAGGTCGAGCTCGTCCGCGTGCTCGGCGACGAGGACTCGCCCCGCCTTCCCGCCGACGTCGAGCTCGTCTCGATCGCAGACCGGCCGGATCTCCTCCGCGCGGCCTACCGCGAGGTCGCGGTCGAGGCGTACGCCGACTTTCCGCTTTCGGATCCGATCTCCGTGGCCGAGGACGAGTGGCTCGCCGAGGAAGCGACGCTCCCGGCCGGGTCATTCGCGGCGCTCAGCGACGGGCGGGTCGTGGGCTACGCAGGGCTGCTCGCCCGGGACGCCCAGCCCGGCGTCGCGGAGCATGGCCTGACCGCGGTGGCTCGCGACTGGCGGCGGCGCGGGCTGGCGACGATCCTGAAGCAGGCCCAGCTCGCCTGGGCGGCGCGGTCCGGCTATCGCGAGCTCGTCACCTTCACGCAGCAGGGCAACGAGGCCATGCAGGCGGTGAACGAGCGGCTCGGGTATCGGCCTCGCCCTGCGTGGGTGACGATGAAAGGCCCGCCGGCCACCTCGTGAGTTTGCGTACCATCTAGCCATGAGACTTGGTGTCGGACGCGCAGCGATGACGTCGTTGACCGCGGCGGCAGGAGTCGTCCTCGCGACGACGCCCCTCGGATCGGCCGCCGCGGTGCCGCCGGCCGGGCTCCACGGCTTCGTCACGCGCGGACTGACCATGCCGGTCTGCTACGAGGACGTCCCCTGCGAGGAGCCGGCGGCCGGTGTCACGCTGACGTTCACGCAGGTGAACGGCACGAAGGTACGTCGCACAGTCACCCGCGCGACCGGGTTCTACCGCGTGGCCCTGCCCGTGGGCGGGAGGTACTCGGTCAAGGCGACCGGAGGCCGCGTCGCGAAGCTGACGCCGGCGCGCGTCCGCGCCCGGCGTGGGCTGGACGCGAGGCTCGACTTCTACATCGACACCGGCATCCAGTAAGCGGCGGAGCCTAGGCGCGAACCGCGGCGGCTCCGATCGTGTGCCAGCTACGGCCGCCGCGGCGATCGACGACCTGCAAGCGGTACGTATAGGTCTTGTCCCGAGCCACTCTCCCGTCTGCGAGGCGGTAGGCGGCGCCGCGCGCCGTTCCGGAGCGCTTCGCCTCGAGCAGCGCCAGGTTCACCTTCCGGAACGGCCCGCTGCCGACGCTCCGGTAGAGGTTGAAGCCGAGAACGTCCACCTCCGAGGCCGTCCTCCAGGCGACGTGGACGGAGGCTCTGTGCCAGCGGGCGGCGAGGCTCTTCACCGAGACGGCGGTCACCACCGGGGTGCAGGTCGGGAACTTGAACGAGCCGACCCGGGTGCGCCAAATGCCCTCGGCCTGCTCGAGCGCGTTGCTCGAGTAGTACTCGTTGATGTACCAGACGTGCAGTCGTCGACGGGGTCGATGCTCATGTGCGTGTAGTCCCCCCAGCGGGCCGTGGAGGTCGGCAGCACGAAGTTCGCAGCAATCTGCGATCCGGCGCCCGCGAACATGGTCGCCTCGCCCTGCGTCAGCTCGTTCGGAGGGTCGGTGGCGAGCCGGCCGGCGTAGCGGATCGACGGGAAGATCGTGGCGTGATTCGAGATGCTGTAGCCGATGGCCAGGTTGCCGTCGTTGTCCATCGCCGCGCTCCCCATCCAGCGGTGGTCTCCCAGCTCGCCGGGCGTGCCCGGTGCATAGGTCGCCTGCTGGTGCACCGTGGGCGTCCCGTGCGGGTCGCGGAGCTCGTACCAGCGGACACCCGCGTGGTCGACGTCGGCGTCGACGGACTGGTTGACGACGAGCGCCTGGTGGGTGCCGAAGTTGCGGTAGGCGAGCCGGTACATGAGCCGCGTGGCCAGGACGTCGATCCGGTTCGCGGTGGCGGGCTGCGGGATGCACTGGCGCGTCTGCATACCGGTGTTGCAGGTGAACACGGTGTCGAAGGGCGCCACCGGGAGGTCGGCGACCTTGGTGATCGCCGACAGGGCGGGGGTCGTCCAGTCGACGTGGAACTCGTACACCTCGAGCTGGTCCTGGACGTCGTCGTGCATGACGTACGGCGTCGGCTCGCCGACGGGCGGAAGCGTCGACCCGTCCAGGTCTGCGGGCAGCAGCCGCTGCTGCGCGGACGCGGCGAGTGCGGGGCTGGTCGAGCTCTCGAAGTAGACCAGCTGCGCCGGCAGGCCGGCCAGCATCTTGGCGCGCTCGACCGCCATCACGGCCGGCGTGAAGCCCCCTCCCCCCGGAAAGCCGGCGAAGGAGAAGTGGTAGGCGTCCGGCCACAGGCCGATTTTGCCGTAGTCATTGAAGGTGTTGACGGGAATCTGGAATGGATACAGGTAGTAGGCGCCGGTCGGGTCGGGCGTCTTCGAGACCGCGGTGCACTGGAACTGGGGCGCCGCGCTGCCGGTGAACTGGCTGACGACCCAGCGGTCGGCGAACTGGTCGTAGAGGACGAGCGGATCGCCCGAGTTCGTCGTCTTGCACTTCCCCGAGGGCAGGCTGGCGAAGAGGGTGTTCCCCGCCATGGGCGCGGTCAGCGGGGCGCCCGCGCGGTCGAAGATCCTGAAGGCGATGTTGACCCACTCGAAGTAGTGGTTCGGCCCGACGTCGCCCTCGACGTCGGGCGGGAGCACGAGCGTCGTGCCGGGGTTGTCGTCGTTGTTCAGGCCCTCGAAGGTCATAATCGGCGCCGGCATCACGCGCGTGCCGGCCGCTCGCTGGACGACCGGGTCGGGCCGATCCCGCGGCCCTGGCGCGGGCCCGGGCTCCTGGAAGGGACTGACCTCGATCGGCCCGCCCGACGGCTCCGGGGGAATCGGGACGAGGTCGCGGAGCGGTGGCGTGAGGGTCGGAGTCACCGTCCGCACGATCGGCGTCGACGCTCCGGCCGAGACGAACCCCGGCACGAACAGCGAGGTGTCCGCACCTGCTGTCGCGGCGGGGACAGGCGTCCCTCCGGCGCTCGACGCGCCGACGACGGTGATCCCCAGGATCGCAGCGGCGAGCGCGCGCACGGCTGTGCTTCCTCTCATGGCCTTCCCTTCTGGCGTGCGGAACCGGGCACGCGGGACTGTAACGCGCCCTCGCAGCTCCTGTAGACTCGCCGCGCTGGTAGAGGCAACGGGGCCTCGGGCGCGGTGGGCGCTCGGGGCTCTTCGCATTTTCAAGGAGGGATCGATGGCGCAGGTCGAGAGCAGAAACCGGGCCACCTCGAGCGAGACCGACCGCCGTGAGGTGCTCGAGCGGGTTCAGGTCGAGGAGGTGCAGTTCGTCCTCCTCTGGTTCACGGACATCGAGGGGCATCTGAAGAGCTTCGCCGTCACGCCGGGCGAGCTGGCGGGCGCGCTGGACGACGGCATGGGCTTCGACGGCTCGTCGATCACCGGCTTCAACGCGATCGAGGAGTCGGACATGGTCGCGATCCCGGATCCGACGACCTTCCAGCTGATGCCCTGGCGCGAGGGCGAGACGCGTGTCGCCCGGATGATCTGCGACGTCGTCACCCCCGACGGCCAGCCGTACGAGGGCGACCCCCGTCACGTGCTCCGGAAGGCGCTTCAGCGGATGGAGTCGATGGGCTTCGACACCTTCAACGTCGGTCCGGAGCTCGAGTACTTCCTCTTCCGCGACGACAAGGGCACCGAGACGCTGGACGAGGGCGGCTACTTCGCGATGACGACGATGGACGCCGCGGGCGAG
>JBHEMU010000067.1:0-45021 GCA_046262415.1 Gaiellaceae bacterium
AGCGACGTGGCCATCGCCGCCCGCTCGCTCCAGCCGGCCCAGAGCAGCAGGAGCGGCACCACGACGATTCCCCCGCCGACGCCGAAGAGGGCGCTGAAGAAGCCCGCGACGAGCCCGATGGCGACGAGCTTCACGGACGTATTCTAGGTCCGTGGACGCCCTCGCCCGGCTGGCGGAGTCCCCCGAGCAGGCGGCGATCCTCCTCGACGTGGACGGGACGCTGGCGCCGATCGTCGCGCGGCCGCAGGACGCGAGCGTGCCCGAGGAGACGAGGGAGGAGCTGCGGCGGCTCGCGGAACGCTACGCGCTCGTCGCCTGCGTCAGCGGCCGCACGGGCGACGACGCGGCGCGGATCGTCGGCGTCGAGGGCCTCCGCTACGTCGGCGAGCACGGGCTCGAGCTCGACCCGGAGGCAGCGGCGTGGAGCGACAGGCTGCACGCGTTCGCCGACGGAGTCGACTGGCCGGTGGAGCGGAAGCGGCTGTCCGTCTCGTTCCACTGGCGAACGGCCGGCGACCACGAGGCGGCCGAGCTCTTCCTCCGGCGGATCTCCGAGCGCGCGGCCGCCGAGGGCTTCCACCCCCGCTTCGGGCGCAAGGTGCTCGAGGTGCGGCCGCCGGTCGACGCCGACAAGGGCACGGCTGTCCGGCACCTCCTGGGCGAGCGGAAGCTCGCGCGCGCCCTGTACGCGGGGGACGACGCCACCGACCTGGACGCCTTCCGCGGGCTCGACGGGCTCGAGGTGGCGGTCCGCGTCGCGATCTCGTCGGCGGAAGGGCCGAGCGACCTGGGCACCGCGGCCGACCTCGTGCTGGCGGGCCCGGAAGCGCTGCTCGACCTGCTGAGGCAGCTCTGAGCTCAGCCGATCTACCCACGGCTGCTCCTCGCCATCGCGCTCCTGACCGTGACGCCGGCCGCCGGGTACGGTGCCGGCAGCGCGCGCACGATCGCCGGCGCCACCGAGCCGGCCTGGTCGCCCGACGGGAAGACGATCGCCTTCGTCGGGTACGCACCGTCCGGCGTCCTGGCGCTCTACGTGATCAACGCGGACGGGTCGGGAGCGCGCCGGCTCACCGGCGACAGGAGCGGTCATGCCGGCTGGCCGACCTGGTCTCCCGACGGGAAGCGGCTCGCGTTCGAGTCCCACCCCGGCATCGCGGTCGTCAACGTCGACGGCACCCGCATGCGCAGGATCGCGGCGCCGGCGGCCTGGCCGGACTGGGGCCCCGGCGGCAGGAAGATCGCCTTCGGCGACGGCGTCGACCGACAGTCGGACGTCCACGTGGTCAACCCGGACGGCAGCGGCCGCGAGACGGTTGCGGAGGCCGATACGGAGCACAGTCTCGAGCACCCGACCTGGTCGCCGCGCGGCCGCGAGCTGGCCTTCCACGCGCGGGAGGCCCCCGACCTGGGCAGCAGGGTCGAGACCTTTCTGGGCGCGGTCTCCAGCTACCTCGGCAAGGTCAGGCGAGTCAGGATCGGCCAGGCGGCCGAGCCCGACTGGTCGCCCGCCGGAGGGCGGATCGCCTTCACCGAGGTGACGTTCGGCGCGGACACCCTGAACGCGAGGATCGGGGTCCTGAACCTCAGGACCGGCGCCGCCAGGCTGCTGCATTCCGGCTGGCACCCGCGCTGGTCCCCGGACGGCCGGAGGATCGTCTTCGCCGACGGGGCGTACGCCGCCGATCGAGCGTCCGGCATCTACGTGATGAATGCGGACGGCTCCGGCGTCAGGCAGTTGACGAGCTAGGAGCGTGGGTCGCGCCTCGGCGCGAACGTACCATCGATTCCGTGCACATCACGGACGTGGTGCTGAGGCCGCTCCGCGCACGCTACGGAGAACCCGAGCTGCTGGAATGGCGCGGGGAGGTGAGCGCGCCGGAGCTCCGGCTCGCCGCGGGTCGCCCAGGCTCGACACGGCGCCACGACGTCACGCTCTTCATCTTCGCGGGCGAGCGCCTGGCCCTGATCCGCAAGCCGTCGTACCCGCCCGGGATCTGGCGGACGCCGGGCGGCGGCGTCGACCCCGAGGAGGACTTCGTCGCGGGCGCCGCGAGGGAGGCTCGCGAGGAGACGGGCCTCGCGATCGAGCTCGACCGCTACCTCGTGGCGACGCAGGCGGTCTTCACGCACGGGCCCGAGTCGCTCGAGTGGCAGACGCACGTCTTCTCGGCACATGCGCTCGGGGACGTGCTGGCGCCGCAGGACACGCACGAGATCGAGGCGGCGCGCTGGGGAACCGCCGCCGAGCTGGGCGGCCCGATCCGGGAGCGGCTCCTCGCCACCGGCCGGGCGCTCTGGCGCTACCGCGTCGCGCTGCACGACGCCGCGCTGTCAGCGCTCGGCTGACCCCGGTAGCGCGAGCACCTCCGGGATCGACGTGATCCGCGGCCCCTCGAACCGCCGCGCCTCCTCCCAGAGCGGGTCGGCGCCGTCCCGGTGGATCAGCACCGCCCGCATCCCCAGCCGCTCGGCCCCCGCGAGCTCGTCGTTGGCGCCGTCGCCGACGAAGAGGCACTCGCCCGGCTCCACCTCGAGCTGCCGGCAGGCGAGTAGGTAGATCTCGGGATCGGGCTTGCGCAGCCCGCACGCGGCCGAGAAGACGGTCGCGTCGAACAGGCCGGCGAAGGCAGTCTCCTCCCAGAGCATTCCGACCTCCTCGGAGCAGACGGTGATCAGCCCGAGGGCGAGCCCCCGCCGGCGCAGCTCCCGCAGCGTCTCGAGCGCCCCCGGCCGCGGCACCAGCAGCTCGCGGGTGAAGGCGTGCCGCATGGCGACGAACTCCCCGACCAGATCGTCCGGTGCGCCGACGGCCCGCAGCGAGTCCGCGAGGGTACCCACGTCCCGCTTCGGCCGCTCGGCCCGCCAGCGCTCGTGGAAGTCCTCCGGAGCGACCCCGAGGCGGTCCGCCCAGACGCGCTCCAGCTCCTGCGCGCGCTCGGCCGGGTAGTCGACGAGCGTGTCCCACAGGTCGAAGATCACGGCGCGCAGGAGCGAAGCACCTCCCAGGCGCGCCGGACGTCGTCCTCGCACGTCCGGCCATTGCCGATCGCCAGCCGGATCACCGTCTCGCCGCGGAGCTTCGTCGTCGCCAGGAACACCTCCCCCGTCTCGTTCGCCCGGCGCACGATCTCCTCGCTGTCGCCGCTGCGATGCCGGAAGCACACGGCGGAGAAGAGACGCGGCGCCGAGAGCTCCCACTCCGGGTCCGACGCGACCCACGTCTCGAAGAGGGCGGCCAGCCGGACGTGGCCTCGGATCAGGGCCTGCAACCCCTCGCGACCGTGGCAGCGCAGGACGGCCCAGAGCTTGAGCGCGCGGAATCGGCGTCCGAGGGCCGGGCCGTAGTCCTTCAGGTTGATCGCGTCGGCCTCGCTCCGCAGGTAGTCGGGCGCCGCCGCGAAGGCGGCGTGCAGCGCCTCGGGCCGCCGTGTCCACAGGATCGAGCAATCCATCGGCGTGAACAGCCACTTGTGCGGGTTGAAGACGAGGGAATCGGCACGGTCGCAGCCCTCGAGAGCCCAGCGGTGCTCCGGACAGACGGCGGCCGCGCCCGCGTACGCGGCGTCGACGTGCAGCCAGACGCCGGCCCGCTCGCAGGCGTCCGCCAGCGCCGGCACGGGGTCGACCGACGTGGTCGAGGTCGTGCCGACCGTGGCCACGACCGCGGTCGCGTCGGTCAGATCGACGCCGGCGCGCATGCGGAACTCCGCATCGACCGGGACCGTTCGGTACTCGAGCCCGACCAGCCTGGCGGCCTTCTCCACCGAGAAGTTCGCCTGCTCGGAGGCGTAGACGATGCCGCCCGGCCGCAGCGCCCGCGCCGCGGCGAGCGCCGCGACCGTGGACGTGGAGGCGGTGTCCTCGATGTGACCGTGCAATCCGGCCGGCAGCCCGAGCAACTGCGCCGTCCAGTCGACGACCACCTGCTCCAGCTCCGTCGCGGCCGGCGAGGTCGACCAGACCATCGCGTTCACGTTCAGCGCGGCCGTCAACAGCTCCGCGAGGATGCCCGGCTCCGAGCCGGTGATGGCGAAGTAGGCGAGGAAGCGCGGGTGGTTCCAGTGCGTGATCCCCGGCAGGAGCAGCTCGTCGAGGTCGCGCAGGACGTCCGCGAAGGGCTCCGCGTGCTCGGGCGGAGCCTGCGGCAGCCGGACCCGGATGTCGCCCGGTCGGACGTCGGCCTGCACCGGCAGCTCGGCGACACCCTCGAGGTAGCGCGCCACCCAGTCGAGCGCGGCGGCGCCGTCGTCGCGGAACGTCACCGGCCGGGCTTCGTCAGCCTGGCGATCTCCGGCCACGTGCGCGTGTTCACGACCTGCTCGGCCTTCAGCCACGCCCTGCGAGCCTGGGCAACGCCGAGCTCTGCGAAGGCGAGCGCAGCGGTGCGATGCGCGTCGCTCGACACGCAGAGCAGGACGCCTGCCTCGCCGGCCGCGCGGGCGTGCACGTCGCGCAGGTCGAGGCGGTCGGGCTGCGAGTTGATCTCCAGGAAGGTGCCCGTCTCGACCGCCTTCGCGAGCACGAGGTCGAGGTCGAGGTCGGCTCCCGCGCGGCGATTCAGCTTGCGCGCGGTCGGGTGGCCGATGCAGTCGACGTGAGGGTTCTCCATCGCGCCGAGGATGCGCTCGGTCGGGTCCCGGTCGAAGGCGGTGTGCAGCGAGGCGATCACCCACTCCCGGCCGGCCAGCTCCTCGTCGGAGACGTCCAGGGAGCCGTCCGCGCGGATGTTGACCTCGATCCCGCTGACGAGCCGGAACGGGGCGAGTCGCTCGTTCAGACGGTCGATCTCCTCGGCCTGGGCGTGCAGCCGCTCCTCGCGCAGGTAGTGGGAGTGGTCGGTGACGGCGAGGTAGGAGTACCCCCGCGCCTGCGCCGCCCGGGCCATGTCCTCGAGCGAGTCCTTGCCGTCGGAGGACCAGGTGCTGTGCGAGTGGAGGTCGCCGCGCAGATCGCCCAGCTCGACGAGCGACGGCAGCTCGCCGAGGCGGGCGGCCTCGAGCTCGCCGGCGTTCTCGCGCAGCTCTGGGGGGATGAACTGGTAGCCGAGGTGGGCGTAGAGCTCCTCCTCGCTCCTCGTCGCGAAGGTCTCGCCGCTCTCGACGTCGAGCACGCCGTACTCCGAGACCGACAGACCGGCCCGGACGGCGGCCTCGCGCAGCGCGACGTTGTGCTGCTTCGAGCCGGTGAAGTGCTGGAGCAGGTTCCCGTACGACTCGGGAGGGACGACGCGGAGGTCGAAGCGCAGGCCCTCGTTGGAGACGACGGTCGCCTTCGACGGGCCGCGCGCGGCGACCGACTCGACCCAGCGCAGCCTCGTCAAGTGCTCGGTGAGGGCGGGCGGGTCGGCCGCCGTCGCGATGATGTCGAGGTCGCGGAAGGTCTCGCGGCGGCGTCGCACGCTCCCCGCCTCGGAGACGAGATCGACGCCGGGATGCTCCCGCAGCGCCGACACGACCGCGAGCACGGCCGGCAGGCCCTGCCCGAGCAGGGGCCGCACGGGCTCCGCCGTAGCGGCCGCAGCGAGGGCGGCGAGGATCCGCTCCTCGGTCTTGGCGCCGAAGCCGGGCAGCGCGCGCAGACGCTGGCCGGCGGCGGCGGCCTGCAGGTCGGCGAGGGTCTCGATCCCGAGCTCAAGCCAGAGCTTCGCCGCCGACTTCGGGCCCAGTCCGGGAAGCCGCATGAAGAGCACGACGTCGGGAGGGATCCGGCCCTCACGCTCGGCGAGGGCCTGGATCCACCCGTCCTCGACGATCTGAACGATCTTCTCCTCGATGATCTTGCCGATCCCGGGGATCTCCTTCGCTCGCCCGGCCAGCGCGAGCTCGGCGATCGAGCTGGACGACTCGCGCATCTTCTGGGCGGCGCGGCGGTAGGCGAGAACGCGGAAGGACTCGGCCCCCTCGAGCTCCAGCAGGTCGGCCAGCTTCTCGAACTGCTCGGCCACGTCGGGGTTCCTGGGCAGGGTACTCGCCACCTGCGGCGATGATATGGAGCCGATGCGAGTCACCGTCTGCCTGCCCACGTACAACGAGCGGGAGAACCTCGAGCCGATGGTGCTGGCCCTGGGCGAGGTGCTTCCGGGCCACGAGCTACGGATCCTGGTGATCGACGACGGCTCGCCCGACGGGACCGGGGAGCTGGCCGACCGGCTCGCGGAGCGGCACGAGTTCGTCGGCGTCCTCCACCGCCCGCGCAAGGAGGGGCTCGGCCCCGCGTACCTCGCCGGCTTCCGCCGCGCCCTGGCCGGCGACGCGGAGCTCGTGCTGGAGATGGACTGCGACTTCTCGCACGACCCGACCGACGTGCCGCGGCTCGTCGCAGCGGCCGCGGACGCCGACCTGGTGCTGGGCTCGCGCTACGTCGCGGGGGGGCGGATCTCGAACTGGGGCGCGATCAGGCGGTTCGTCTCCTCGGCCGGCTCTCTCTACGCGCGGCTCCTGCTCGGCGTGCCCGTGCGCGACCTGACGGGCGGCTTCAAGTGCTACCGGCGGGAGGTGCTGGAGACGATCGACCTCGCGGCGATCTCCGCCCGGGGCTACGCGTTCCAGATCGAGACGACCTACCGCGCCCTCCGCGCCGGCTTCCGGGTCGTCGAGGTGCCGATCGCGTTCGTCGACCGCGAGGCGGGCCGGTCGAAGATGAGCCGCGGCATCGTGCTCGAGGCGATCTGGAAGGTGCCGGCGCTGCGGGCGGCGGCGCTCGGACGGCGGCTCTAGGAGAGTGGCCGTCTCCCCGGATGCGCTCGTGCGGTCGGCTCAGACGGAGCACGGGCAAGCCCGCGCTCCTGAGGTCGGCGTCGCAAGCGACGCCTAGCAGCGCGCCGGCGGCTCCGGACGCGTGCGCGGCCGAGGCCGCCAGGCCGGGCCCTCATGCGAGAACGCAGGCTCGAGCTGCGAGTCGATCGAGCTGTCGCCGATCACCCGGCGCTGACACGAGCCGTCTGCGTCCACCACCATCACCTGCCGTACGAAATCGGAGGGGCCCTCGACCTCGTAGGCGATCCGGCGACCGTCCGGCGACCACGACGGGAGGTCCTCGTCCTCGTCGGTACGCGTCAGGCGCCTGGCGCCGCTTCCATCGGCCTCCATCACGTAGAGCTCGTTCGAGAGCTTGTCCTCGTCCGATCCCAGCTGCGTGACACCGTGCTCGTCCCGGTCGCTGACGAAGGCGATCCTACGGCCGTCCGGTGAGTACGCGGGCGAGGTGCTCCGGCGAGCGAGCCTGCGGAGTCCGGTGCCGTCGCGGCGGACGCGGTAGATCGCGCACAGGTTCGGGATCCGCCCGTCGGGCGGGAACACGAAGCGGCAACGAGTGAATGCAAGTGCGCGGCCATCCCGCGTCCAGGAGCCGGGGGTGTCGAAGAAGCCACGCTTGGCCGGAAGCAACCTCCGTAGACCCGAGCCGTCCACGTTCATCAGCCAGAGACTGCTCGTACGAGACACCGGTGTCCCTTGTGAGATCCGCTCGAGGGCAATGACCCGGCCGTCCGGAGCAGGAAGCGGAGCGTGCGCGTCGCCGAGCCGGGTCAACCTGGTCAGACCGGAGCCGTCGGCACGCACGGCGAACACATCGCTCGCCTCCGGCCTCGACGGTCCGGTCGCGCTGAAGAGGAGCCTCCGGGCGCCTCGTGACCACGTAAGCGATCCGGGCCGCGCAATGCCCGAGCGTCGAAGCTCGCGGCGCCCGACGAGCACGCGCGCGCTGGTCCCGTCGGGTCGCACCGCGACGATGTCGAACTTCGGCGGGCTTCCGAACTCGACCCGGGCCACGGCGAGAAGCTCCTCGTCACCCTGCCCGCTCGCGCCAGCCGATGCCGCAACGACGACGCCGATCCCGACCGCGAGCACCGAGATGAGAAGCACCGTGCGCGAACTATGACGGACGCCGCCTCCCGCTATCCTGAGCGGCCGTGCTCGAGGTCACCGACGAGAGCTTCGAGCGCGACGTCCTCCGATCGGAGAAGCCCGTCGTCGTCGACTTCTGGGCTCCCTGGTGCGGCCCGTGCCGGGCGGTCGAGCCGGTGCTCGCGGAGCTCGAGCGCGAGCTGGACGAGCGCGTCGTCTTCGCCCGGATGGACATCGACGAGCACCCGATCTCGGCGTCGCGCTTCGGCATCCTGTCGATCCCGACCGTGATCCTGTTCGACGCGGGGGAGGCGAAGCAGACCGTCGTCGGCGCGCGGCGGCGATCGGAGTACGAGGCCGCCTGGGCTCCCTGGCTCGCCCGCGCGGCGAGCTAGACCGGCACGCGCGCAGCCTTCACCTTCACGCGCGGGTCGAAGACGACGTAGAGGAGCTCGGCGAGCAGGTTCAGGACGGCGATGCCGAGGACGGTGAAGACGACCACGCCCACGAGGACGGGCAGGTCGTTGCGCTGCAGCGAGTCGTAGAGGACCCGTCCCAGCCCCGGTAGGCCGAAGGCGGTCTCGACGAAGAGCGCCGTCGGCAGCGCGAAGCGGCCGATGTCCACCGCGAGCATCGCCAGGATCGGCAGGAACGCGTTCGGCAGCACGTGGACACGAACGGCGCCCCATTCGGAGAGCCCCTTCGCCCGTCCCGAGCGGACGTAGTCCTCGTGCATCGCCTCGGCGACGCTCGCGCGGATCATCCGCACGTAGAGGGCCGCGAACACGAGCGCGAACGTGAGCCAGGGCAGCAGCAGATGCGTGAACCACTGCACCGGCCCGCCGCACTCGGTGTCCGGGTTGATCAGGTCGCAGTACCCCCCTTGCGGGAGCACATGGAGCTTGAAGCCGAACATGTAGGAGAGCATCAGGCCGAGCCAGAGGGGGTGCACGGAGAGGCCGATGAGGACGACGATCGTGGCGCTCCGGTCGACGAGCGAGCGGGGCCGCATCGCCGAGTAGACCCCGAGCGGGAGCGCGATCAGCATCCACAGGACGGCGCCGCCGATCGTGAGCGAGACCGTCACGGGCGCCGCGTCCAGCAGGATCTCGTTCACGCTCCGGCGGGAGAAGAACGAGCTGCCGAGGGAGCCGCTCGCGACGTTCCAGAGGAACCTGCCGTACTGCTCGAAGAGCGGCCCGGTCACCTGGGTGGCCGCGCCGAGGTCGGTGAACCCGCCGCCGCGGACCTGCACCCGGTTCGTCGGGATCACGTAGAAGATGAGGAAGGTGACGAACGTCAGCGTCAGCGCGAGCACGGCCGCCGCGACGAGGCGCTTCACCGCGTAGACGAGCACTCCTCGAAGGTTACGCCTCTACGCGAAGTGGTCCCAGCCGCTCAGCTCTACCGGCTGTCCGTGCAGGCGCAGCTCCACGCCCTCGCCCTCCTCGCACCTGCCTATGACCGCGAAGCCCGCCGCTGCCGGCACGGCCGCCAGGAGCTCGTAGTCCTCGCCGAAGGCGCAGGCGAGCTCCCAGACCGACCGTCCAGCCCGCGCCGCCGCCTCCTCGACGCCCTCGGCGACGGGAAGGCGCTCGAGCTCGATCGCCAGCCGGCATCCCGAGCGGCGGGCGATGTGACCCGCGTCGGAGGCGAGGCCGTCGGAGAGGTCCATCAGCGCGTGGGCCGAGCGGGCGAGCTCCCGGCCCTCCGCGAGTCGGATCGGCGGCCGGCGGTGCGCCTCGACGAGCGGGCTGTCCCATCCCTCTCGGAGGGAGAGGAAGCCGGCGGCGGAGGCGCCGAGCGGGCCCGTCACGACGAGGAGGTCGCCCGGCCGCGCGCCGCCGCGCCCCGGCACGCGGTCGGATCGGCCCAGCGCGGTGACGCTCAGGTAGACGCGGTCCGAAGCCGTCGTGTCCCCACCCATGACCGGCACGCCCGCCTCGGCGATCCCCGCGTACAGCTCGAGCACGTGCCCGACCTCAGTCCGGCCCGGCGTCCCGAGCGAGACGACCAGGGCTTCCGGAGCTGCGCCCGAGGCAGCCAGGTCGCTGAGGTTGACGGCGGCGGACTTGTAGCCGAGGTCGCGCCACGAGGTCCACTCGAGGCGGAAGTGGACTCCCTCGACGAGCGCGTCCTGCGTGACGACGAGACCGTCGCGAAGGAGAGCGGCGTCGTCGGCGATCCCCGCGACGAGTCCGCGCCGCTCGAGCTCCGCGAGCAGACCGAACTCGCCGAGGTCAGAGACCAGCACGAGCGAGCACCGCGAGGATCGACGCGCTGTCTGCCGCCGCCCGGACGACCGCGACACCGGCCGCCCCGGCCTCCACGCAGGCGGCGGCGTTCGACCCGTCGATCCCGCCGATCGCGACGACGGGGAGCGAGACCGCTTCGCAGATGGCGGCGAGACCGGCCGGACCGATCGGAGGATCGGCGTCCGGCTTCGACGGCGTCCCCCACACGGGTCCGGCTCCGACGTAGTCCGCGCCGAGCCGCTCGGCCTCGATCGCCTCGGCCACGCTCGACGCCGACAGGCCGAGCATCAGGCCGTTCGCGAGCGCCTGGTCGTGTCCGCGATCGTCCCTGCCGAGGTGAACGCCGTTCGCACGCAGGGCGATCGCCGCCTCAACGTCGTCGTTGACCACGAACGTGCAGCCCGCCTCCGCCGCGACGTCCCGGAAGGGTCGCCCGCGCTCGATCACGTCGCGCGTCGGCACGTCCTTCAGCCGCAGCTGCAGCACGGTCGCTCCACCTACGAGCGCGGCCTGCGCAGTCTCGAGGTCGTCGACGAGCGCGTGGAGCTTCACGCCACTTCGGCCCACTCGTCGAGCCGGTCCGGGTCGAGGGCGTGGAGGGCGTCGTAGAGCGCCACGTGGAACGAGCCGGGGCCCTTCGCCCCCACGGCCGCGTCCTCGCCGGCGACGCCGAAGGCAACCAGGGCCTCCGCGGCGGCGGCGAGGGGCTGGTCGCGGCGGACGGCGAGGAAGCACCCGGTGACGGCGGTCGCCATGCAGCCCGTGCCGGTCACGGTCCCCAGCAGCTCGTGGCCGTTCGAGACGGCGATCGTCCGGCTCCCGTCGGAGACGTGGTCGACCGGCCCGGTCACCGCCGCGACGACGCCGAGGCCCTGCGCCGCCGCCTGCGCGAGCGAGGCGCCGGACTCGGCAGCTCCGATCGACTCGACGCCCCTGATCTCCGCCGCGCGGCCGGCCAGGGTCGCCACCTCCGCGGCGTTCCCGCGGACGACGGCGACCTCGAGCTCGTCCAGCAGGCGCCTGGCCGTCTCCGTGCGGTAGCGCGTCGCGCCGGCGCCGACGGGGTCGAGCACGATCGGGACGCCTGCGGCGTTGGCGGTGCGGCCGGCGAGCAGCATCCCCTCGATCCAGTGCTCGGAGAGCGTGCCGATGTTGAGCACGAGCGCGCCGGCGACCGCGGCCATCTCCTCGACCTCCTGCGGGGCGTGGGCCATCACCGGCAGCGCCCCCAGTGCGAGCGTCGCGTTGGCGGTCTCGTTCATGACGACGTAGTTCGTGATCTGGTGGACGAGCGGCCTGCTCTCGCGCAGCAGCCGCAGGCTCTCGCCGGCCGAGACGGTCATCGGGCTCCCTTCGCGCTCAGGTGGAGGACGTCGACGGGACCCTCGCCCGCTCCGAGGCCGGCGAGGCCGTGCAGGACCGCGTCCCCGGCGATCCTCGCCGCATCCCGTGCGGCCTCCGCGAGGGTCCGCCCCCGCGCGAGGAGGGCCGTGAGCGTGGCCGAGTGCGTGCAGCCCGCTCCGTGTGTGGCTGCCACGTCGTGCCGGTCGACCGGAAACTCGAGGTGGGTGCGCCCGTCGAACAGGTGGTCGATCGCCTCCTCCCCGTGGCCGCCCGTCACGATCACGGCCCGGGGGCCGAGTGCGTGGATCGCCTCCGCCAGCTCCCGCCGGGGGCCCGTGAACCCCGCGAGGGCCTGAGCCTCGAGCAGGTTCGGGGTGACCACGGCGGCCAGCGGAAACAGCCGCGACGTCAGGGCGTCGACCGCGTCCTCGCGCAGCAGGCGGGCGCCCGAGGTCGCGAGCATGACCGGGTCGACCACGAGCGGCACTGCACGGTCCTCCAGGAACTCCGCGACCGTCTCGACGATCGGCGCCGAGAAGAGCATCCCCGTCTTCGCGGCGTCCACGCCGATGTCGTCGAAGACGGCCTCGAGCTGCGCCTCGACGAACTCCGGCGGCACCTCGTGCACGGCCAGGACGCCGAGCGTGTTCTGCGCGGTCAGCGCCACGATCGCGCTCGCGCCGTGGCAGCCCGCAGCCGCGAACGCCTTCAGGTCGGCCTGGATCCCGGCGCCGCCGCCGGAATCGGAGCCCGCGATCGTCAGGCAGCGCGGGACGGTCGTGTTCGTGGTCGCCATCCTCCTCCCTTCGCCGGCATGACCCGGATCAGGTTCTGCGGGTGTGATCTCAGCCCCGCGTCGCGAGGCACCCCGGTCCGGTGAAGTTAGCATCGGGACGATGGCGACGGTCGCGCCCGCCCTCTGGGACGACCTCCTCTCGGGCGAGGAGCTCGCCTACCTCGGCGGCGAGCCCGCGCGCGCGGCGAGCGAGACGCCGTACCCGGAAGAGCTGGAGCCGCGCGTCCGGCGCGCGCTCGAGGCTCGCGGCGTGGCCGCCCTCTACACGCACCAGGCCGAGGCGTGGGCCGCGGCGGCGGGCGGCGGCCACGTGATCGTCACGACGGGCACCGCCTCGGGCAAGACCCTCGCGTTCAACCTCCCCGTCCTCGACGCGATCGCGCACCAGCCGAAGGCCCGGGCGCTCTACCTCTATCCCACGAAGGCGCTGGCGCAGGATCAGGCCCGGACGCTCGCCGGCTACGGATCACCGGGCCTCCGCGCCGCGATCTACGACGGGGACACGCCCTCCGAGCAACGCTGGCAGGTCCGGAAATGGGCCAACGTCATCCTGTCCAACCCGGACATGCTCCACATCGGCGTCCTGCCGCACCACGACCGCTGGGGCGACGTGCTCACGAACCTCCGCTACGTCGTCGTCGACGAGGCGCACGTCTACCGGGGCGTCTTCGGCTCGCACGTCGCGAACGTGCTCCGGCGGCTGCGGCGGCTCGCGCGGATCTACGGCGCGGAGCCGCAGTTCCTGCTCGCCTCCGCCACGATCGCGAACCCGGGCGGCCTGGGCCGGTCGCTGGTGGGCGTGGATACGACGGTCGTGGGCGACGACGCGGCCCCGCGCGCCGAGCGCACGGTCGCCTTCTGGAACCCGCCCCTGACCGACGAGGAGCTCGGCCTGCGCGCGAGCGCGCTCGGCGAGGCCTCGCGGCTCATGGCCGAGCTCGTCTCCCGGGGCCTGCGCACGCTCTGCTTCGCGAAGAGCCGCAAATCGGCCGAGCTGATCCACCGCTTCACCGCGGAGCGCGTCGGGCCGCTGGCGGGGCGCCTGTCTCCCTACCGCGCCGGTTACACGCCCGCGCAGCGGCGCGAGATCGAGCGGCGCCTCGTCGCGGGCGACCTGCTCGGCGTCAGCGCCACGGACGCGCTGGAGCTCGGGATCGACATCGGCCTGCTCGACTGCGTCATCTCCGTCGGCTTCCCCGGCACGGTCGCCAGCCTGCGCCAGCAGTGGGGCCGGGCGGGCCGCCGCGGGCACGGGCTGGCGGTGCTCGTCGCGAGCGAGGACGCGCTCGACCAGTACTTCATGCGCGAGCCGGAGATGCTCCTCGGCCGCCGCGTCGAGGCGGCGATCCTCGACCACGAGAACACCCGCGTCCTCGACGGGCACGTCCGCTCGGCCGCCTACGAGGCACCGCTCGACGATCGTGACCGCGATGTGCTCGGCGACGCGGCGCTCGAGCGCGCCGCGGTGCTGCCGGAGCTGAAGCGGACCAAGGCCGGCTTCGTCTGGGCCGGCCGCGACTACCCCGCCGCGCGCGTGCCGCTGCGCTCGACCGACCTCGACTCCTTCAGCGTCGTCGACCTCTCGACCGGGACCCTCCTCGGGCTCGTGGAGCGCTCCCGGGCCTACTCGACCGTCCACGAAGGAGCCGTGTACCTCCACCTCGGCGAGTCCTACCTCGTCCGGGAGCTCGACCTGCCGAGTCTGAACGCGCTCGTCGAGCCCTTCTCGGGCGACTACTACACGCAGGTGAAGAAGGAGATCACGACCGAGATCGCCCGCGTCGAGCGGTCGCAGGTCCGCGCAGGCGTCGAGCTCTGCTTCGGGCAGGTGTCCGTGACCGAGCAGGTGGTCGCGTTCCAGCGCCGCTCCGTCCACACGCAGGAGGCGATCGACCTCGTGCAACTCGACCTGCCGCAGACGACCTTCGACACCGAGGCGATCTGGTTCGGCCCGGAGCCGGAGCACCTCGCCGGCCTCGAGGGGATGCCGACGCTGCTCGGCACCCTGCACGCGGCCGAGCACTCGCTGATCGCGATCCTGCCGCTCTGGGCGATGTGCGACCGCTGGGACATCGGCGGCCTCTCGACCAACATCCATTTCCAGACCGGCCGGCCGACGATCTTCGTCCACGACGGCCACCCGGGCGGTGTCGGCATCACCGAGCACGGGTTCGAGGTGTTCGAGGACTGGGCCGCGGACACGGCGCGGATGCTGGCCGGCTGTCCGTGCGAGCGCGGCTGTCCCTCGTGCGTGCAGTCGCCCAAGTGCGGCAACCTGAACGAGCCGCTCGACAAGCGGGGCGCGCTGACGCTGCTCCGCCGGATGCTGGGCTCGTGATCGTCCGCCCGCTCGCAGACGACGAGCTCGCACTCGTCGATTCGCGCCTGCCGCTCCACCGGCTCGACCAGGGTGACGGCTTCTACCTCGTCGCGTGGGACCGTGCCGATCCCGCCGGCCACGCGTACCTCGCGCTCACCAACCCGCCGGAGCTGCAGGACGTCTACGTCCTTCCCGAGCTTCGCCGCCGCGGCGTCGCGACGTCGCTCCCCGCCGCAGCCGAGGGGGAGTCGGTGGCGCGGGGCTTCGATCGCCTGACGCTCTCGGTCGACGTCGAGAACGGCGAGGCGAGGGGCCTGTACGAGCGGCTCGGCTACCTCGAGACCGGAGCGGTTCCGGTGCGGCGCCAGGGCACGATCATGCTCCGCGGTGAGCCGTTCCGGTTCGACGCGACGCTCGCGTACCTGAGCAAGCGGCTGGAGCCGGGTTCCGGGTGAGTTCCCCGGTCGAAGCCCGCTGGCAGGCGCGCGGGGGCACGCTGATCCTCGGCGGCGGCTTCGCCGGCGCCTACGTCGCGCGCCTGCTCGGCAAGCGAGGCGCGACGATCGTCAGCCCGGAGAACTTCATGCTCTACACGCCGATCCTGCCGGAGGCGGCGTCGGGATCGCTCGAGCCCCGCCACGTCGTCGTGCCGCTGAGGATGATGTGCCCGCACGCGAGCCTCCTCCTCGGACGCGCGGTCACCCTCCACGAGGCCGACCGGGCGGTCGAGGTCGAGACCGAGTCGGGGCCGTTCGTGATCCTGTACGAGCGCCTCGTGCTCGCCCTCGGCGCGGTCGCGCGCACGCTGCCGATTCCGGGCCTGGCCGAGCACGCGCTCGGGTTCAAGAACCTCGCCGACGCGATCCAGCTCCGCAACCACGTCCTGCGGCGCCTCGAGGTCGCGGACGCAGAGGTCGATCCCGACCTCGTCCGGAAGCACCTGACCTTCGTCTTCGTCGGCGCCGGCTACGCCGGCGTCGAGGCGCTCGCGGAGCTCTCCGACCTCGTCCGGGACGCACTGCGCTACTACCCCCGGCTCCGCGAGACGCCGCAGCGCTGGGTGCTCGTCGACGCGGCGCCGAAGATCCTGCCCGAGATCCCCAAGCGCCTGGGCGAGTACGCCGCCCGCCAGCTGGCGAGGCGCGGCGTCGAGCTGCGGGTCGGGACGACCCTCGAGGCGGTGGAGGCGGGCGCCGCCGTGCTCCAGGGCGGCGAGCGGATCCCGACCGAGACGGTCGTGTGGACGGCGGGGGTCAAGGCGCACCCGCTCCTCGGAGGGTTCGGGCTGCCGCTGGACGAGCGCGGACGGGTGCGAGTCTCCTCGACGCTGCGGGTCGAGGGGAAGGAACGCATGTGGGCACTCGGCGACTGTGCGCGGGTCCCGAACGACGCGACGCCCGAGCATCCCGACCCGCCCACCAGCCAGCACGCCCTGCGCCAGGCGCGGCGGCTGGCGAAGAACCTGACCGGCGCGCCGCAGCCCTACCGCTACCGCATGCTCGGCCAGGTGGCGACGCTCGGCCGCCACCGCGGCATCGCCGACGTCTTCGGCGTGCCGGTCCGGGGCTTCGCCGGCTGGTTCGTCTGCCGCACGTACCACCTCTACCAGCTGCCCCTCCTGACGCGGAAGCTGCGCGTGGTCGCGGACTGGACGACGGCGCTCTTCTTCCGCCGCGACATCGCCGAGCTGGGGCTCCTCGGCCGGCCGCACCGCCTCGACGATGACTGACGCCGGCAGCCGGTGCATCGCCTTCCAGCGCGGCCTGCGGCGGGGGGAGGCAGGCCGCATCGTGGAGACGCGGGTGGGAGACGCGCTGTTCGAGGACGCACTGCCGGCCGTCTACGACCTGAACCTGCTCGCCGTCCACCCGGGCGTCGCGGCGGACGCGGAGGAGCTCGCGGGCGAGGCGGAGCGGGTCCAGGGACCCGCGGGCCTGGGGCATCGCAAGCTGGTGATCGACGAGGACGCGCTCGGCGCCGCCGTCGCCGGCGGGCTCAACGCGCTCGGCTGGAACGCGGAGCCGCTCGTCGTGATGCCCCACGCAGGCGGTGGGCGGGAGGTCGATACGAGCGGTGTCGCCGAGGTGGCGCGCGCGCAGCTCGAGCCGGTCTGGGCCGCGGGCATCCGCGCCGAGGGGATGACCGGCGACGTCGTGCGGCAGCTCGTGGCGGCGAAGGGCGTCACGGAGCGCGCGGCCGACGTGCGCTTCTTCGCGGCGCTCGCGGACGGCGAGGTGGCCAGCTACTGCGAGCTCTACTCGCGCGACGGCATCGGCCAGATCGAGGCGGTGATGACCCTCCAGCCCCACCGCGGCAGTGGCCTCGCGAGCGCCGTCGTGACCCATGCCCTACGGGAGTCTCGGGCCGCGGGCAACGAGCTCACGTTCCTCGTGGCGGAGGAGAACGACTGGCCCAAGGAGCTGTACCGCAGGCTCGGCTTCGAGATCCAGGGCCGGATCTGGAGCTTTCTGCGCAAGCTGTCCTGAACGGGCGTGCCATCATCGGCAGGTGCCCCAGGCACGGAGAGTCCTTCGGTGGCCGCGCCAGGAGGGCTCGGACGAGCCCGTCCGCGTCGACCTGGGCTGGCTCGGAGCGCTGATCGTGGTCGCGGCGCTCGCCGCCGGCGCCTACTACTTCATCCTGCGCTCTCCGAACGAAGAGGCGAGCCACGTGCGGACCTATTACGCAACGAAGGAGCATGTACCGGGTGACGTGATGGCACGACTCCATGTCGGCAGCTGTGATCCGTGGTCGGCCGGACGAGAGCTCGGCGTCTACCGCTGCGCGATCTGTTCGACGCCCGGCAATTCCGCGTTTGTTTTGGGTTCGGTTTCGACGGTGTCGACCGCGGGCCTCGCGCGTTCGCCGGTCGCCTCGGTTGCCAGGTTCTCGTCTACGACGGAAAACGGAACACGATGGTGCTCGAGTCGGCGCCGTAGGGCAGGCCGACCTACGAGCGCTCGATCTGCTCGAGGAGCGTCCGATCCTCGATCCTTCTGTCGTCGGCGAGCAAAACGCCTTGCTCAGGATCAGGGTCAGGCGCAGGTCGTCGTCGAAGGGGAGGAAGAGCTTGCTGGTACCGGACGCCGGACGCTCCGGAACGATGCAGAGGTACTCGTCGTTCGGCTCCATCAACACGTTGCCGCTGCCCAGGTGGATCCTGTACGTGCGCCTGTCGCCGTGGACGACGAGGTATTTCTCCGACAGCTCGCATCGCCCGGCGATCCTGAGCCGCGGGAGAACCTCGGCCAACACCGCGTGCCTCGTCCTCGCGGTCTCGGTCAGCTCGCCGAAGGATGCGCGCTGCCAGTACTCGTCGAAGCGGCGCTCACCGTGGTCGCGCCAGTAGGGATCTCCGGCGATCGATGAAACGCCGACGAACAGGTCGACATCTCTCATGGCCTCTGAGAAGACGATCGGGGGAACCTCGCGGAGCGGCAGGATCTCACGGCCCTCGAGGCGGCGGAACCGCACCTGGTCCGTCGATGCGAAGGGTGAGAGGGGACCTACCCGGTCATCCATCTCGACGTGCTCGATGAGAAACTCGGCGCGGAGTCCGTAGCTCTCGAAGTCGCGCCAGTTCCGTCCGCCGTCGTTGTCGAACGGGCCGAGGGCGATGGCTGTCCATCCCCTGGCCTTGATGAGTGCGTAGGCCTGCGGGTACCGGACGATGTGCGCGGCGAAGCGGTTGGAGTACGTTCCGGTCTCCTCCTCTGCCGGCGCGAGGTAGTACACCTCGCGGAAGGCCTGCTTGAACGGTTGCGCGAGCTCTCGCTCGAGCAAGAGCGAACGCCAGCGCGCAACCTCGTCGACCGCGGCTCCTACCGGGTGCCAGAGTTCCACGGTCGCGGCGTCCGTCACACGCACTTGGTCTCCCGTTGCGTCGATGAGGCCGTCGTCGTCGATGGGAAGGACGGTCTTGTCATGCCCGTCGAGGCGCAGACACCAGATGAGCCGCCGACCGAGCGCGCGGGTGAGCGGATGGTCGAGGTAGCGCCCTCGCCAGGCCGCGACCGGCCAATGGCGCTCCTCGACGAACAACTCCTCGACGCGGCGGCGTTCCCTTGCGAGCGCGTCCTTGACGTCCTTCACGGCTCCCCTCACGGTCCGGAGGTCGTCCGCGTGTTGCTCCCTGACGACCGCCGGTGCCGTTCTCGAGAGGACGCCGTTCGCGGAGCGCCACGAAAGCGTGACCTTCCCGGGCGGATCCACCACCACGACGGCAGAGACCGGTCCTGCAGGAAGCTCGAGCCGCCCCTCCTCCAGGCCCACCTCTTGAACGAGCCGCTCCCGGAGCTCGGATTTCGAGATTCCCTGCCGTGCCGCCGCCTCGCCGAGAGCACGCTCGACCTGCTTGAGGATCCCCCGGTCCGAGACGCTCGACCTCATCCGCACGAGCGCCGCCGTCGACCTCGCCGCGCCGAGCGTGCCAAGGGCGTGGATGCACGCGTTCACCAGCTTGATGCTCGACCAGCGGAGCCCGCGCTCGAACACGCGCTCCAGCAGATCGACGTCCTCGTCGTCCGCGAGTTCGCCGACGCACCAGACACACCCCCTAACGAGGTCGGCGTTACCGTCGGTAAGAAAGACGCCGACGCTGAGGAAATTGTCGATGCCGACCTGATCGTCGAAACGCCATTCGCCCTCCGCCATGTACCCGAGGTAGGCTCGACCTTCGAGCGCACGAGGGACGAGAACCTGCGCCTGAAGAACCTCGTCGAGCATCGCCCGCACGAACGCGACAGCCTCCGCGTCCTCCAGGTGCGTCCGTGCCGCCTTCCTCCACCTCTCCGACGGACGGGATCTCCCGGCCGCGGCCAGATGGAGCAGGAGGTCGTTGAGGTTGGCGGCACCGCAGAAGCGCTCGCTCGCGACCGCCCACATTCGCCGGCCCCAGTCGTCGCCCTGGTCGAAGGCATCCAGGTCCAGCGTCGCGCGGTCGAGCAGGAGAGCGCGCAGCTTCGTGCGCAAAGTCGTCCGCTCGTGCGCATCCGACGCGTACCTCGTGGAGCCGAGCTCCACGGCCCGGAGCGCGTCCTCGAGCAGTGGGCGCACCGCTTCGACGCGGCCAGCCAACTGCTCGGCGGCGATGACGCCGGCCTTGAGCCGGTCGCGGCCTTGCCAGGCGGCGAGGCGCCAATCGCCGGCGGAGGAGACGGTGAAGCCGGGCCAAGCCTGCGGCCGGAGACCCCACCGCAGGAGAACTCCACGTCGGCGACGGAGAACGGCAGCTGTTTCCGTTGCAGCCACGAGAGGACATCGCCCCACGTGTACGCGCCTTCTTTCGCTGTGGCGGCCGCGACGTACACGGAGACGAGGACGTCCGGCGGCTCACTCTTCAGCCGTCTGGCCGTCGGCGGCGCCAGCGGCTTGTCCTCGAACGCCGACCACGCCGCCGACTGCCGCGCTCGCTCGTAGTGTGCGTTGCGCGCGCGCTCGTACTCCTCCTCGAGCGCATTCAGAAGCGGGAGTCCCCGCGCCCGATGGAGCCGACGCAGCTCCTCGAGGTGGCCGGGGAGCGTTTCGGGGGGCCGCGCCGCCGGGTCCTCACCCGCCTACGAGCGCAGTCAGCTTGACGAACCGAATCTCGGTTTCCGGCGTGAGGTCGAGCACCTCCTCGAGGTCTTCGATCTGCCGGTTGCCGACGAGGACAAAGAAGCCGTTGCGCGCGAACGAGCGCTCGGCGGCGTCCGCCTGTTTCCGCCAATCGAGCATTCGCGGCTCCCTGAACCGAAAGCCGTTCAGCGTGACCTCGGCATCGACCGGCCTGACCAAAGTCTGGAAGTCGCGCGTCGGCTCGCTGTTGTAATTCGCCACCTCCTCGCGCACGCCTGTCCGGATCAGGTCGCGCAGCGTGATCGTGCTGGGGATGCCAGCGATCGTCTGCGACGACCGAGCCGTGCCTGGCCGCGCCTCATCGTGGATCGTTACCGGATACCCACCGGCGGGGTCTTAGCAGGTGGCGACCACTGATGCGAAGCCGCTCCGCCTAGCGAACCGCCTTCAGCGCCTCCGTGAGCGACTGCTTGGTCGACAGCACGCCCTCGTAGAGGTCGCCGTGCTGCGCCACGCTGGCGCGCACGACGTCCATCGTGTAGATCGACGGGTTCAGCTTCTCGTTCACCTCGTCCCAGCGCAGCGGGGTGGACACGGGCCCGCCTGCGTGCGGGCGCACCGAGTAGACCGAGGCGATCGTCTTGCCCTCGCCGTTCTGGTTCGAGTCGATCAGGACGCCCCTGCGCTTCGCCTTCGACCACTCGGTCGTGACGAGTCCGCGGTGGGTGCGGGCGAGCGTCGCCGCGACGATCTCGGAGAACTCGCGGGTGTCGTCGTACGTGTGCCGCCTCGCGATCGGGACGAGCACGTGGATGCCGTCGCTCCCGCTCGTCTTCGGGAAGCTCGCGAGGCCGATCGCGTCGAGCACCTCCTTCACGAGCAGCGCCACCTGCACCGTCTCGGGGAAGCCGACGTCGGCCGAGGGGTCGAGGTCGAAGAGGACGAAGTCCGGACGCTCGGGGCGGTCGACCCGCGAGTACCAGACGTTCAGGTCGATGCAGCCCATGTTCACCATCCAGAGGAGCGCCAGCTCGTCGTTCACGAGCGGGTAGCGGATCATCCGCTTCTCCCGCTTCTCGCGCGAGGTCGACAGGTACGCGCGGGTGGGAATCCACTCCGGCATGTGCTTCGGCGCGTCCTTCTGGAAGAAGTGACTCCCTCGCCAGCCGTCCGGGTAGCGCTTCATCGTGAACGGGCGGTCGCGCAGGTGCGGCACGACCACGGGGGCGACGGCCCGGTAGTACGCCAGCAGGTCGCCCTTCGCGATCCCCTCCTCCGGCCAGAAGAGCTTGTCGAGGTTCGAGAGCCGCAGGACCCGCCGGCCCTTCCGGAGCTCGCTCGGGATCTTCTCCTCGCTCTGCACCTCCTCCGGTTCCTCGTCCTCGCGCAGGGCCTGGTAGGAGGGCGCCCGCAGGCGGCCGTCGTGCGTCCACTCGGCGAACTCGACCTCGCAGACGAGCCTCGGCTCGACCCAGACGACGTCGGACTTCCGCACCTTGGGCATCTTCGGCACCTCCGCGAAGGGCGGCTCGTCCCGCTCGAGCGGCTTCAGCCGGTCGAGCAGCCGGTCGATCTCCTTCTCGGTGAACCCCGTGCCGCAGTTGCCCACGTAGGTCAGCCCTTCGGGCCCGCGCACGGCGAGCACGAGCGACCCGAAGCTCCGCGAGCGACGGCCCTGCCCCCTCGTGTAGCCGGCGATCACGAACTCCTGGCGGCCGTGCATCTTCACCTTCAGCCAGTCTCGCGTACGCCTGCCCTCGTGGTAGAGCGAGTCGGAGCGCTTGGCGATCACGCCCTCGAGCCCCTGCGCGGCGGCGGCGGCGTAGAGCGCCTCGCCGTCGTCGAAGGCCTCCGACAGGCGAACTGCGGGCCTGCGCCCGTCGAGCAGGCGCTCGAGCCGGACGCGTCGCTCGGTCAGCGGCAGCGCCAGGAGCGGCTCGCCGTCGAGCTCGAGGAGGTCGAAGGCGTAGTAGACGAGCGGCGTCCCGCCCCTGCCCTGCTGCATCGCCGAGAAGCTCGACCGGCCCTGCTCGTCCAGCGCGCACACCTCGCCGTCGAGGACGCAGTCCGGCGACTTCGCGGACTGCGCGATCGCCGACGCCACCGCCTGGAAGCGGGGGGTGAGATCGTTGCCGTTCCGGCTCACCAGCCGCGTCTCCGCCCCCGTGACGTACGCGAGCGCTCGGTAGCCGTCCCACTTCACCTCGTACTCCCAGCCGGCGCCCCTCGGAAGCCCGGTCGCGAGCGTCGCCAGCATCGGCCGGTAGTCGGTCCGGCGCGAGTGGGCCGCGGCGGCCGGACCTCGCTTGCGCACGATCAGCCAGTTCTTCGGGTCGCCTGACAGCTTCGCCGGGACGAGCGCCCAGGTCCCGCGCAGCCGCTCGCCCTCGAGCCGCACGGTCAGGCCACCGTCGCGCTTCTCCTCGACGAGCTCGTAGGTGCCGCGATCCCAGATCTCGACCTGGCCGGCGCCGTACTGGCCCTTGGGGATCTCGCCCTCGAACCTGGCGTACTCGACCGGATGGTCCTCGACGTGCACGGCGAGATGCTGCTCGCCGGGCTCGAGCGGCACCCCCTTGGGCACCGCCCAGCTCGCGAGGACGCCGTCGCGCTCCAGCCGGAAGTCGTAGTGCAGCCGCCGGGCGTCGTGCCGCTGGACGACGAAGATCGGCCGCTTGCCCCGCCTGCCACCGCCGAAGGGCTCGGGCGTTTTCCTCCGGTCCCGCTTGCGTTCGTATTCGCTCAGCTCCTGCACGGGGAAAACCCTGTGGATGTTGTGGATTAGACGTGGCGGGCGTAAACGCCCATCCCCCGGAACTTCTCGCGCCGGCGCCGCAGCAGATCCTCCCCCGGCACGGCCTCGAGATCCTCCAGCGCGTCGACCACCGCCTCTCCGAGGAGCCTCGCCGCCTCGTCCGGGTCGGTGTGGGCCCCTCCGGACGGCTCGGGCACGATCCCGTCGATCACGCCCAGCTCGAGGCAGTGGGCCGCATCGGGCTTGAACGCCGAGGCGGCCTTGCGCGCCTCGCCGGCGTCGCGCCAGAGGATCGCCGCGCAGCCCTCGGGGCTGATCACCGAGTAGATCGAGTGCTCCTGCATCAGCACCCGGTCGGCCAGCGCGAGCGCCACGGCCCCGCCCGAGCCCCCCTCACCGATGACGCAGGCGACCGTGGGAACCAGCAGCCGCGCCATCGCGGCCTGTGAGCGAGCGATCGCGCCTCCCTGGCCGTGCTGCTCGGCGAGCACGCCCGGGTAGGCGCCGGGAGTGTCGACGAGCGTCACGAGCGGGAAGCCGTGCCGGCCCGCGAGCTCCATCACGCGGATCGCCTTGTGGTAGCCCTCCGGGTAGGCCATCCCGAACTGGCGCTCGACCCGCTCGCGCGCGTCGCGGCCCTTCTGGTGTCCGATCAGGGCGATCGTGCGGCCCTCGAGCCGCCCGAGGCCGGTGACCAGCGCTGCGTCGTCGGCCCGGCCGCGGTCTCCATGGAGCTCGACCCAATCCTCGAGCAGCCGCTCGACGTAGTCGAGGGTGTACGGGCGATCCTGGTGGCGCGCGAGCTCGACCGAACGCCAGATCTCCTCGTCGGTGGGCTGCTCGACGATCCGGTCGAGCTGGCGGCGGAGGCGCTCCAGCTCGCCGGACACGCGCGCCCCGCGCAGGAGGGGCAGGCTGCTCAGCTTGCCCAGCCGCTCGCGCAGCCTGAGCTCGTCCTCACGCGCCACTACGGCGAGAACAACCGGAGGAGACGGGACAGGTAGGGGCGGAGCTCCGCGCGAGGGACGATCGCGTCGACGTGGCCGAAGCGCAGGTTCGACTCCGCGAGCCCGAAGTCCTCGGGCAGCTTCTCCCTCGTCGTCTGCTGGACGACCCGCGGGCCGGTGAAGGCGATCAGCGCCCCCGGCTCGGCCAGCGTGACGTCGCCGAGGCTCGCGAAGCTCGCGAGCACTCCCGCCGTCGTCGGGTGCGCCATCACCGTGACCATGGGGACACCCGCGTCGTGGAGGTCCTCGACGGCGCAGACCGTCTTCGGCAGCTGCATCAGGGACAGGATCCCCTCCTGCATCCGCGCACCGCCGGAGGCCGTCACCGAGATCAGCGGCACCTCGCGCTCGGCCGCGCTCTCGCAGGCCCGGCAGAACTTCTCGCCGACCGCGCTGCCCATCGAGCCGCCCATGAAGGAGAAGTCCATCACGGCGAGCTCGCACGGATGCCCGTCCAGGCTCGCCTGCCCAATCACGATCGCCTCGCCGAGGCCCGTCGACTGCTCGGCCTCGACGAGCCGCTCGGCGTAAGGCCGCAGGTCGAAGAAGGCGAGGGGGTCGTCCGAACGGACCTCGGCGGCATCCTCGACGAAGCTGTCCGGGTCGGCCAGGTGCGCGATTCGCGCCCGGGCGCCGAGCGGAAAGTGGTGGCCGCAGTGCGGGCAGACGCCGAGCGAGCCGTCGAGTTCGTCCTCGCGGTAGTGCGAGCCGCAGCTCGGGCAAGTGTTGGGGTGCCGTTTCCCTTCGGTCGCCGGCACGCCCTTGTGCTCGATCGAGACGTCGATCCGCGGCGTCGCCATTGCGGGAGTTTAGACGCGTGATCGACAATTCCCGCCGGCGCGGCTGACGCCCCAGACGCGGCGGCGGATCAGCCCGCTCGCGCGCCGGCCGTACCTCTGGTACGCCCGGCGCAGGATCGAACTGACCTCCTTGGTCTGGATCGCCCCCGCGGGCGCGCGAATCGCCGATCACGCGTCTAGAGCCCGAGCGCGGCGCAGAGGCGCGCCAGAGGCTCGAGGTTGGCGGGGTCGGGCGCGAGCCCGGAGAAGCCGGCGCCGACGAGGAGCGTGCGCGCGGTCGCCAGCCGCAACAGCCGCTCGGCCTCGACCAGCTCGATTCCCCCGGGCTCGGGCATGAACGAGGCGACCTCGGAGGGCTGCAGCGCGTCCGCGTCGACCGCGACGTAGAGCGCGTCCGCGCCCTCGAGCGCGCGGTCGACTCCCTCGCTGCCCGTGTGCAGGCCGCTCGCGGCGATGAACTCGGCCTCCGCCGGGTCGAGGTTCCGGGCGCCGACGAGGACGGCGTCCTCGGGCGCGACGGCGCCGCCGTCGAGCAGCATCCGCAACGGCATCCCCCAGGGGTTCCCGGACGGAGAGGTCTCGGGCGTGTTCAGATCGCCGTGGGCGTCGAGCCAGACCACGGCCAGCCGGCCGAAGCGCGCGGCGAGGCCCTCGACCGCGCCGACGTGCGCGCAGCAGCAGCCGCCGAGGACGAGCGGGCGCTCCGGCAGATCCGAGGCCACGGCGAGGATCTGCTCGCCCAGGGTCGGACACTCGACGACGCTCGCCTCCGGGTAGGGAAGCGGCAGCATGGCGGCCCGCGCCATCGCGTCGCCGCCCGTGCCCCAGGCCCGCGGCACGCGCACGAGTCCGGCCGCGAACTCGCGGCCGCAGGCATGGCACTGGAAGTCGGGACCGAGCGGGACCGCGGTGAAGGCGGCGCAGTCGGGGCACTTTGCGCGCAGGCGCGACATCTACGCGCTCCAGAGGTCCTTCTCGTACATGTCGAAGCGCCGCACGACGCGCATCCCGGCTCGCTCGTAGAGACGGGTCGCACCCGTCGGGTTCTCGGCGTCGACGCCCAGCGCCACGCGCCGCAGGCCGCGGTCGTGGAACTCGCCGAAGACGTGGCGCAGAAGGGCGAGCGCCAGGCCGCGGCGACGCCACGGTGGCCGGACGCCCAGGATGCGGACCCAGCCGAGCTCGGGGTCGCCGGGCTCGTGCGGACGGCAGAGCGCGATCGCGGCGATCTCCTCCCCGTCCGTCGCGAGGACGTTCAGGGTCGCGTCGAGGTCCTCGGCGCCGAGGAGGTAGTGCGCCCACTCCTCGTACGGATCGGCGTGGTAGTCCCAGGTGTCCGCGAACGCGTCGTTCTGGGCGTCGTAGACGGCCCGGTCGTCGACGCCGGGCTGCAACGGCCGCACGCGGATCCCGGCCGGCCAGTGCGGCGGCTCCGGCCGCTGGTCGTCGAGCGCGATCTCCATCCGGAACGAGTGCCGGATCAGCCGGTAGCCGGACTCCTCCAGCAGCCGGATCCCGGCCGCGTCCGCACTCCAGGTGCCGCCGCGGGCGACCGGCCGCTCGCCCCCCGGCGCGGCGGCCGCCAGCTCGCGGGCTCGCTCCTCGGCCCAGCCCAGCAGCTCGGCTCCGACCTCGGCCGGGTACGCCGGGTGGACGCGCGCGTCGAGCCACAGCTCGAGATGCCGCCCCCCAACGTCCGAGACGTCGACGTAGCCGGCGAGCTCGCCCTCGGCGGTGTAGGCGAGGCGGATGTCGCGGCGGTAGTCGAGGCCGGGCGAGGTCCAGAAGGAGCGGAGCTCCGACTCGTCCATGTCGTCGCCGCCGAACAGCGCCTGGGCATGGGCGTTCAGGAGCGACGCGGCGGACCCCAGGTCCTCGAGCTCGGGGGCTCGCAGCGTGATCGTCATGCGGGAACGAGCTCCTCCAGGACGTCGGGCAGGCCGGTGAGGTCCGGGAGCTCGCGCGTCGGCGGCCGCGCGGGCGCGGGCTCGCCGAGCCGGTTGATCCAGACTGTGCGCAGGCCGAGGGCGCTCGCGGGCTCGACGTCGTGAAAGACGCTGGCGCCGACGTGGACGTGCGCAGCCGGAGGGACCCCGGTCCTGCCGGCGAACTCGCGCCAGTGTCCGTGAGCCGGCTTGTAGGAGCCGGCGTCCCCGGCCGTCACGGTCTCGTCGAAGTCGACGCGGAGCCGCGTCAGCGAGGCGGCGAGCAGATCGCCGTCCGTGTTCGAGAGGATCGCGAGGCGCCAGCCGGCCCGGCGGAGCGCCTCCAGTGCCGTGCGCGCGTCCGGGAAGGGCCGCCAGCCCGGCAGCGACCGGGGCAGCGCGTCGCGTTCGCCCTCAGCCAGCTCCAGCCCCTCTTCTCCCGCGAGCCGCTCGAGCGTGACCGTCAGCACCTCCCGGTAGGTGCGGCGGGAGTCGGCCTGGACCTGCGGCTCGAGCTCGTGGTAGCGCTCGAGCAGCCGGTCCGCCCGCCCGGCTCCGAACAGCCGCGCGAGCTCGCCGCCGATGCCGCCGTTCCAGTCGATCAGCGTGCCGTAGCAGTCGAAGGTCGCCCAGCGATCGTCCACGCGAGGGAACGCTATCCTCGGGGTCGATGCGCCGCGCGGTGCCGCTCTGCGCAGCGCTCGCGCTCGTAGCAGGGCGCCCCAGCGACGGGAGGCGTACCGCGCCCGAGGGCGGGTGGGCGTTTCCTACTCCTCGTACCGGCGGACGACGATCGACGCGTTGTGCCCGCCGAAGCCGAACGAGTTCGACACGCCGACGCGCACGTCGGCCTCCCGAGGCTCGTTCGGGACGTAGTCGAGATCGCATTCGGGGTCGGGGGACTCGTAGTTGATCGTCGGGGGCAGCACGCCGCGGTCCACCGCAAGGATCGTGAAGATCGCCTCGACGGCGCCCGCCGCGCCCAGGCAGTGGCCGGTCGATCCCTTCGTGGAGGAGACCGGGATGCGGCGCGCGACCTCCTCTCCCACGGCGAGCTTGATCACGCGCGTCTCGCTGGCGTCGCCGAGGGGGGTCGACGTCCCGTGAGCGTTGATGTAGTCGATCTCGGACGGGTCGATGCCCGCGTCACCGAAGGCCATCTTCATCGCCCGCGCGGGGTGCTCGCCGGTCGGGTCGGGCTCGGTGATGTGCGTCGCGTCGGAGGAGACGCCGTAGCCCAGCAGTTCCGCGTAGATCCTCGCCCCGCGCGACCGGGCGTGCTCGAGCTCCTCGAGCACGATGATCGCGCCCGCCTCGCCCATCACGAAGCCGTCACGACCGGCGTCGAACGGCCGGCTGGCTCCCGCCGGGTCGTCGTTGCGCCGCGACAGCGCCCGCATCGCGCCGAAGCCGGCGATCCCGACCTCCGTCACAGGCGCTTCGGTGCCGCCGCAGAGCATCACGTCCGCCCGGCCGAGCCGGATCGCATCGAGGCTCTCCCCGATCGCCATGTTCGATGCGGCGCAGGCCGTGCATTGAGACGAGAGCGGGCCGCGCGTTCCGAGCTCCATGGAGACCCAGGCGGCGCCCATGTTGGGGATGATCGCGGGGATCGAGAACGGGTTCACGCGGTCCGGTCCGCGCGCCAGCAGCGTGTCGTAGCAGTCCTGGTAGGAACGGAGCCCGCCGATGCCCGTCGCCACGGATGCGCCGACCCGCTCGGTCTCGCCGGCGATGTCGATTCCCGAGTCGGCCTCGGCCTGTCGGGCGGCGGCGATGATCATCTGGGCGAAGCGGTCCATACGCCGCGCCTGCTTGCGGTCGATCCACGTCGACGGGTCGAAGTCCTTCACCTCGCAGGCGAAGTGGACGAAGTAGTCGCTGGCGTCGAACTGCGTGATCGGGCCGGCGCCCGACTCCCCTGCGAGCAGATTCTTCCACGTCGTCTCGACGTCGTTGCCGAGCGGCGTGACCGCGCCGAGACCCGTGACCACGACCCTCCGCCTGCCGTTTCGGCTCATCAGTGCCTCGTCCGGTGACGTTGCCGGATTTCTGGGTCGCGAGCACCAAGCCAGGCTAGGACGCAGGGAGCCCGCATAGCCGAAGCTATGGGGGCGACCGAGGACGACGCATGGCGCCGCGTGATCGCGGGCCAGAAACCGGTGAACGTCGCTGGGCGAGGCACTATATCCCCAGTCCGCCGTCGACGAGCAGAACCTCGCCCGTGATGAACGAGGCCTCGTCCGAGCAGAGGAACCGTACCGCGCCCGCGATGTCGGGGGGGTCCCCGAGCCGGCCGAGCGGCGTGTTGGCGAGGATGGCGGCGCGCTGCTCCTCGCTGAGGGCGCCGGTCAGGGCCGTCGCGACGTAGCCCGGCGCGACCGCGTTCGCGCGGACGCCCCGGGAGCCGAGCTCGCGCGCCAGCGACTTCGTCAAGCCGATGATCCCCGCCTTGGAGGCTGCGTAGTTCGTCTGCCCCGGGTTGCCCCGGAGGCCGACGACGCTGGTCACGTTGACGATCGCGCCCCGCCGGCGCCGCATCATCCCCCGCGCGGCCGCCCGGCACGTGTGGAAGACGCCGCTCAGATTCGTCTCCAGCACGTCGCGCCAGTCTTCGTCGCTCATGCGGGCGATCAGCCCGTCGCGCGTGATCCCGGCGTTGTTGACGAGGATGTCGAGCTCGCCGCACTCCTCGACGAGGCGCGCCGCCTGCACAGGATCCGAGACGTCCGCCTGGAGAGCGCGCCCGCCCGCCTCCGCGGCGACGGCTTCCCCCTCGGAGGCACCCGACCGGAAGGAGACGACCACGTCCGCGCCGGCGCGGGCGAGCTCGAGCGCGATCGCCTTCCCGATCCCCCGCGACGCCCCGGTGACGAGAGCCGTCCTGCCCCCGAGCGAGCAGAAGCCCAAGCGATTGCCGCCGTTAGCGTTGTGCATGGTTCACCGTGCCCGGCTGGCGATTTCCGACGGACGCGCGGGCGAAGCCCGCACGTCCTGATGGTCGGCGTCGCAAGCGCCGCCTAGGCAGTTGAGAGCGTCTCCTTCAGCTTCTTCAGGCTCTCCAGGTTGTTGACCGGGATCGCCTTGACGCTGCGGTCGATCCTCTTGACGAGGCCGGAGAGCACGTTGCCCGGACCCACCTCCACGAACGTCCGGCAGCCGTCGCGGACGAGCTCGCGCGCCGCCTGCGTGAACTTGACCGGCGCCGTCAGCTGGTCGACCAGCAGGGTGCCGAAGCGCTGCGCGGGCTCGATCCGGGCGGTCACCGTCGACATGAACGGGGCCGCGGGCTCGCTGAAGCGCACGCGGTCGATCGCCGGCTTCAACCGGTCGGCGGCGCGGGCGACGAGCGGGCTGTGGAAGGCACCGGAAACGCGCAGCTTCACCGTGCGGCGCGCGCCGTGCCGCTCGGCCTCCTCGCAGCATTCGTCGACGGCCGGCTGGGCGCCCGAGACGACGATCTGACCGGGGCAGTTGTAGTTCGCCGGCCAGACCCCGAGGATCTGCCTGCAGAGGTTCTCGACGACCTCGTCCTCGAGGCCCAGGATCGCCGCCATCGTTCCCGGGTGCTGCCGGGCCGCCTCGGCCATCGCGAGCCCCCGCTCGCGGACGAGGGCGATCGCGTCCTCCGTGCCGACGGCCGAGGCCGCCGCGAGGGCCGCGAACTCGCCGACCGAATGCCCCACGACCACGTCGGGCTCGATCCCCTGCGCGCGCACGGCGGCGAGGATCGCCAGACTGGTCGCGACGAGCGCCGGCTGCTGCACCTCAGTCTCGACGAGCTCCTCGAAGGGCGCCTCGAAGCAGAGCCTGGTCAGGTCGAGGCCGCAGGCCTCGCTCCCCCGCTCCAGGACGGCCATCGCCTCTGGTACGGCCTCGGCCACGTCGCGACCCATACCGGTCTCCAGCGATCCCTGTCCGGGAAAGCAGAACGCCACACGACCAACAGAGCTGAACATCCCGAGCAGTCTCCTTCCTGTCTCTTAGGTTTTCCCGCCGTCGGCGGGAAAACCTGTCCATTCGAGTAAAGCGGACCCCCAGGTGAGCCCGGCGCCCATCCCCGTCATCAGGACGAGATCCCCCTCGTGCACCCTGCCGCCGTCGACCGCGTCCGAGAGGGCCAGGGGGATCGAGCCGGAGGAGGTGTTCCCGTACCGGTCGACGTTGACGATCACGCGGTCCCGGGCGACGCCCAGGTGGCGGACGGCGTGGTCGATGATCCGGACGTTCGCCTGGTGCGGGATGTAGACGTCGACGTCGTCGATCGTGACTCCGCACTCGTCCAGCAGCTTGTTGGCGGACGAGACGAGCACGCGCGTCGCGAACTTGAACACCTCGCGGCCGTTCATCTGCACGAACGCCCGCTCGGTGGCGAGCTCGGCCGAGCGCGAGCCGCTCCCCGGCAGCGAGAGGTGGATCCCGCCGCCGCCGTCGGCGCCGAGCTCGAAGCCGACGAAGCCCCCCGCCGCCACCGGCTCCAGCACGACGGCCCCGGCGCCGTCGCCGAAGAGGACGGACGTGGACCGGTCGCTCCAGTCGAGGATCGACGAGAGCACGTCGCCGCCGATCACGAGCGCCCGCTCGGAGAGGCCGGCAGCGAGCATGCCGTACGCCTGCGCGAGCGCATACATGAAGCCCGTGCAGCCCGCGGAGAGATCGTACGCCGCGGCGTCCGGCGCGCCCAGCTGGTCGGCCAGCAGCGCTCCGGTCGAAGGGAAGGCCATGTCGGGAGTCACGGTGGCGACGACGATCAGGTCGATCTCCGCGGCGTCGACCCCGGCGCGGCGCAGGGCGAGTCGCGCCGCGGGCAGCGCGAGGTCGGAGAGCGCCTCGTCCGGCGCGGCGATCCGCCGCTCCCGGATGCCGGTCCGCTCGATGATCCATTCGTCGGAGGTGTCCACCATCGTCGAGAGCTCCTGGTTCGTCAGCACGCGCTCCGGCACCCTGCAGCCGATCCCCGTGATCGAGGCCCGGAAGCCGTTCCGTCCGGCCGTCCCGATCACTGCGCCGCGAAGGTGAGGGTGGCCCGGACGGCCAGCTGTCCGTCGACGGTGGCCGAGGCCCGGCCCCGGCCGATCGGGCCCCTGGCCTGCTGGACCTCGCAGGTGAGCAGGAGCTCGTCCCCCGGCGTGACGACCCGCTTGAAGCGCACGTCGTCGATGCCGGCGAAGAGCGCAAGCTTGCCGCGGTTTCGCTCCTCCGAGAGCACCGCGACCGCGCCCGCCTGGGCCATCGCCTCCACCATGATCACGCCGGGCATGATCGGGCGGCCCGGGAAATGTCCCGGGAAGAACCATTCGTCGTCGCGCACCGCCTTCCGCGCGACCACTCGCACGCCGGGCTCCAGCTCGAGCACCTCGTCGAGGAAGAGGAAGGGGTCGCGATGGGGAATGATCGACTCGATCACGACCCGGCCAAACGGGGCTACGTTCACCGCAAACTACTCTAGACGCGTGATCGGTAATTCGCGCGCCCGCGGTGGCGATCCAGATCAAGGAGGTCAGCTCGATCAGGCGCCGGTCGTACTGGAAGTACGGGCGGCGCCTGAGCGGGCTGATCCGCCGCCGCGTCCGGGTCGTCACCGCGCCGCGGGAATTGGCGATCACGCGTCTCAACCGCCGGTGCGGGATCTCCTGACAGCGGCCGAGGTGGAGCCGCTCCTGCGCGGGCGCTTCGGGCGTCCCTACCTCTTCGTCACGCGGTGCGCCTCGACGCAACTGCTGCTCCCCGCCGACGCGGCCGAGGGGGCGGTCGCCGCCAGCGACGAGCAGACCGCCGGCCGTGGCCGGCTCGGGCGGCGCTGGGTGGCGGAGCCGGCTACGAGCCTGCTCTGCTCGATCGTCCTCCGCCCGACGGTGGAGCCAGCGCGGCTCCCCGAGCTCTCCCTCGTCGCCGGCGAGGCCGCCGCGGAGGCGATCGCCGCGGTGACAGGGCTGCGGCCGGTCGTCAAGTTCCCGAACGACGTCCTGATCGGCGGGCGCAAGACGGCGGGGATTCTGGCCGAGGCGGTCGAAGGGCGGGTCACCCTCGGGTTCGGGGTCAACGTGAACGTCCCCGAGGCGGGGCTCCCGCGGGAGGTCACCACACCCGCGACCTCGCTCCTCGTCGAGACCGGGTCGCCCGTCTCCCGGAGCAAGCTGCTCGTGGCGCTGCTGGAGCTGCTCGAGCACCGCTACGACGCCTGGGTGGCCGGCGCGGATCCGGCGCCCTGAAAGAGCAGGGTGCGCCCGAGTTAGCGCTTCTTCAAACGTTCGATACACGGCATCGCCGCCGCCCGCGCCGCCTTGCCCGTTGTGCCGGTTCGGTCGACACAGGCGAGATAGCCAAGCGAGAAGCGGAACTCGCGCTCGGATCGCGTCGCCGCCTCCCAGACGGCCGCGCCAGCACCGCCAGGCCAGTCACAGGAGCGTCGTCGGAAGTCAATGCTGGCTTCGTCGGAGGTTCCAGTGACGTGGACGTCGACGGGTATCTCTCCTCCAAAACAGGTGTCCTCGACCGGACCCGGCACGAGCATCTCCACCCGGTGTCGCTGCGCGGCAGCGCACAGCGCGGCGGCGCGCGGTGCCGGTCCTCCCACCGGATCGCATTCGAGGCGGTAGGACGCGCTTTGGGACAGCCCTCGGTCGATCTGGACGACGAGCGCTGTCGCCGGGCGGGTCGCGTCCCCACCACAGGATGCAGCGAGCAACAGCATCAGCAGAGACAGTGCTGCGAAAACCTGGTTCACGCCTGTCTGCATTTTCGCGCCTCCCTCTGGCGTTCTCAAGACTAGCTGGCCCCCGGGCCGCGATCACGCGGCTAACCGACCGAGAAGGGCGCCGTGAGCTGCGGCTCCCCGAGCGTGCCCGCGGCCGCGAGGAACGCGTCGTACCGGCCGCCCGGCAGCGGCCCGTCGGCGCGCACGCCGTCCCAGGCGATCTCCTGCGGGCCGGCCGCGAGGAAGCCGACCGCGGCGAGCGCGACGGAGCGTCCGTACTGGACGACCCGTAGCGAGACGAGCGCCGGGGCCGCCAGCTCGAAGGAGAACGCGATCGTGTCGTCGACCCCGTCCCCGTCGGGGGAGAAGACGGCGGGCTGCACCCCGAAACGGGCGAGCGTGCGATCGACCACGACGGTCAGCTGGGCGGCCGCCGTCCCGTCCGAGTCGCGGGCGCTCAGCGCCAGGGTGTAGACGCCGTCGGGGAGGGCCTCCGGCGCCCACTTCCACGACTGGCGTCGCGCAGACTGCCGCTGGTCGGCGAAGAGCGTCACCACCTCGGCCCCGGCCGCGTCCAGCACGCGCGCGGTGACCGAGGCCGCGCGGGCGAGCGTGTAGCTCACGGTCGTCTCGTCGGCCTGACCGTCGCCGTTCGGCGAGACGACGCTGGGCACCGCCCGGGGCTCGGCGAGGAGCGCCGGCGGGCGGAAGACCGGTGGTGGCGGCGGAGGCGGAGCCGCGCCGGCCCCGATCGCCCCGCTCGCCGGGCGGAGTGCGAGCCCCGCCTCGATCGTCCAGCGGAACGAGGTGCCGGCGGCGGCGCTCGAGTCCCACGTCCAGTCGACCACCGGCCCGCGGCCACTGCCGCGGGCGACGACCTTCGCAGTGGGATCCGTGATCGTCACCGTCCAGGGCGCGGCGGCCGAGAGCCGTGCCGCGAACCGGATCGGCCCGCCGATCCTCCCGCTCACGCTCGGCTCGTACAGCTTCGGCAGGCCGGCCCCCGCGACGTCGCGGGCGATCGCGTCCAGCTCGACGTACAAGGCGTCGCCGGGGCACTCGGTCAGCCCGGTGTCCCGGTGGGCGGAGATCGCCCGCAGGACGACCGGCGTTCCCGGGCGGAAGCGCTCGTTGCCGCGGGCGAGCAGGGTCGGGGTCGAGAGGGGGTCGACGTGGGCGACGTCGAGCCGCCAGGCGAGCAGGCGGACGAGGGCCGCTCGCGCGGCCGGCGTGATCGACGCCTTGCCGTGCGTGCCGAGCACCGCGACGCCGACCGAGCCCGTGTTGAAGCCGGCGGCGTGGGCGCCGACGACGTTGCGGGCGACGCCGCCGTAGCGGCCCTCGTACACCCGGCCGAACCGGTCGACGAGGAAGTTGTAGCCGATGTCGTTCCAGCCGTTCGCCTTCACGTGGTACAGCTCGATCCCGAGCACGATCGCTGCCGCCTCGGCGGGCTCGTAGTCGTTCGTCCCCGCCGTGTGGTGGACGATCGCGAGCCGGACCGCCCGCGCGTACCGCGGCGCGGCGCGGCGCACCTCCTCGTCGGCCGCCCAGGCGCTCCGCCTGACGATCCGCGGCGAGCCGGCCACGGACACCCGGCGCGACGGGACGGGGGCCGCGCGGCTCCGGACGAGGTGCGCGCGCACGGCCCGGACGGACCCCGCGGTCCTGTACTCCAGTCGCACCGACCGCGCCGTCCAGTAGGGCTCGCCCTGGGTCCAGCCGCGGGCGGGCGACGGCTGCACGTGCTCGTCGGCGTCAGCCTCGCGCCAGGGCGACCAGCGTCCCGACTCGGCCCTCGTCCTGAACTCGACCCGCCCGGCTCCGCGCCAGTGGAGGCCGACGAGGTCGAAACGCCCGTTCACCGCACCCGCGGGCGCCGCCAGGTCGCGCGAGACCATGCTCGCGCCGGCCGCGTGGGCGGCGCCCGGCGCCAGGAGCGCGGCGAGCAGGCAGAAGCAGAGGAACCTCATCGCGGTCGAGCACTCCTTTCGCTCCGGGGCGGGCCGAACCTTCGCTGCTAGCATCCGTTGTAGCGTGAACCGGCCGCTCTCGCGAGGATTTCTTGCCTCGCTCGCAGCGACGGCCGCCGCTTTCGTCCTCTCGCCCACGGCCCTTCCGGCGACTCCGCGCGTCCTCGCGGTCGAGTTCTCGAACGACGTCAACCCCGTCACGCAGGACTACGTGAACGGGCAGATCGAACGGGCGAACGACGAGGGCTACAGCGCAGTCGTGATCGTGCTCGACACCCCGGGCGGCCTCTCTGAGGCGATGCGGAAGATCGTCCTGAAGGAGGCCGCCTCGAAGATTCCGGTACTCGTCTACGTCGCCCCGGACGGCGCGCGGGCGGCCTCGGCGGGGGTCTGGATCGGCCAAGCCGCCGACATCCTGGCGATGGCGCCGCAGACGAACATCGGCTCGTCGACTCCGATCTCGATCGGCGGCGAGGACATCCAGAAGGACCTGCGCAACAAAGTCGTCAACGACGCGGCCGCCTCGCTGCGGGCGCTCGCGCGCGCGCACGGGCGCAACGTCAAGTGGGCGGACGCGGCGGTCCGCAAGGGGTCGAATCTTGCCGCGCCCGAGGCGCTGCGGCAGAACGTGATCGACGCGGTCGCGCCCACCCTGCCGGCGCTGCTCGAGCAGCTCGAGGGCCGGGTGACGAAGCCGAAGGGCTTCGAGCTCCACCTCGCCGGCGCGCGGATCGACCGGGTCGAGATGTCGTTCTGGAAGCAGATCCTCGACACGCTGATCGATCCGAACATCATCGCGCTGATGCTCTCGCTCGGCGTGCTCGGGATCGTGGTCGAGCTCTGGCACCCCGGACTGATCTTCCCCGGGACGGTCGGCGGCATCTCGCTGATCATCGGCCTCTACGGCGTCCAGGTCCTCCCCGTGAGCTGGGCGGGGATCCTGCTGCTGCTGCTCGCGGCGGGCTTCTTCGGCGCCGAGCCGTTCGTCGTCTCCCACGGCGCGCTCACGCTCGCGGGAGGCGTGTGCTTCGTGCTCGGCTCACTCCTGCTCTTCGACCCGGCCGGGGACGCCTACCAGGTCTCGCTCCCCGCCGCGCTCGGCATCGCGGGGACGCTAACCCTGTTCATGGCGATCATCGTCGGCAAGATCGTCCAGATCCGCCGCAAGCCCGTCGAGGTCGGCGTCAACAGCCTCGTCGGGACCCGGGGCGACGTGCGCCGCGACGGGCAGGTCTTCGTCAACGGCGAGCTCTGGCGCGCCCGGACCGCGGACGGCGAGCCGCTCCCGACCGGCGTCCCGGTCGAGGTGGTCGCGGTCGAGAACGGGCTCGTCCTGCTCGTCCGCCCCGTGCCGGCCCCGGCGCGCGCATAGGATCAGGCCGTGACCCCGGCGCTCGTGATCGTGATCGTGGTGCTGGTCGTCCTGCTGCTCTTCCTCGTCTCGGCGGTGAAGGTCGCCCGCGAGTACGAGCGCGGCGTCGTCTTCCGGCTCGGCCGACTGCTCGATCCGCCGAAGGGACCCGGCCTCTTCATCCTGATCCCGATCATCGACCGGATGGTCAAGGTCGACCTGCGCACGATCACGCTCAACATCCCGCCGCAGGAGGTGATCACGAAGGACAACGTCCCGGTGCGGGTCAACGCCGTCGCGTACTTCCGCATCGTCGAGCCGAAGGCGGCGATCGTCCAGATCGAGAACTTCATGGTCGCGACCTCGCAGATCGCCCAGACGACGCTCCGGTCGGTGCTCGGGCAGCACGTGCTCGACGAGCTGCTGGCCGAGCGGGAGAAGATCAACGCGATCCTGCAGGAGATCATCGACGAGGCGACCTCGCCCTGGGGGATCAAGGTCTCGATCGTCGAGGTGAAGGACGTCGAGATCCCGTCCGGCATGCAGCGCGCGATGGCGAGGCAGGCCGAGGCCGAGCGCGAGCGGCGCGCGAAGGTGATCAGCGCCGAGGGCGAGTTCCAGGCGTCGGAGCGGCTCAAGGACGCCGCGCTCGTGATGGCCGAGGCTCCGGTCGCGCTCCAGCTCCGCTACCTCCAGACGCTCCTCGAGATCGGGGCGACCAACGCGACCACGATCGTCTTCCCGGCGCCGGTCGACCTGATCGGCGCCTTCCTCGAGAGCCGCGGCAAGGGCCAGAGTCAGAGCTGACCGGGCTGATCGAGGGCGCCGGGCGCTGGGTCGCGATCGCCCCCGGGCGAGCAGGACGGCCCGGGGCGAGGGAGCCCGTCGCCGACGATCCCACGGCGTGTCCCTTCTGCGAGGGGCGCGAGGCCCGAACCCCGCCGGAGACGCTCGCCCTGCCGGCCCGGCAGCCGCCGGACACTCCGGGCTGGCGCGTCCGCGTGGTGCCCAACCTCTACCCGGCGCTCGAGCGGCAGGAGGTGGTCGTGCACTCGCCGCGCCACGTGAGCTCGCTGGCCGAGGTCGACGACGCCGACCTGGCGCTCCTGGCCGAGGCCTGGCAGCGGCGTGTCCGCGAGGTGGGCACGGCGGGCTACGTGCACGCCTTCGTCAACGAGCGCCGGGCCGCCGGCGCGTCGCTGCCCCACTCGCACTCGCAGCTCGTGTGGCTACCGGCGGTGCCGCCCGAGGTCGCGCGGGCAGACGGTGACGGCGGAGGCGGCACCGAGCTGGTCGTCCACGAGCGGGGGGCCGTCCTACTCCGCTCCGCCGCCGCCCCCCGCGCCGCCTACGAGCTGGAGGTCGTCCCCGGCGGCGGCGCTCGGGACGCGTGGCGGGACGAGCGGCTGGCGACGGCGCTCCAGCTCGCCGCCGAAGCGCTCCGGCGCCTGCAGGCGCTCGAGGGCCCCGTCGCCGCGAACCTGTGGCTGCACGCGCCGCCCGGGAAGCCGTGGCGCATCGCGATCCTGCCGCGGATCGGGATCCTCGCGGGCCTCGAGCTCGGCGCGGGCGTCTACATCAACCCGGTGCCGCCCGACGAGGCGGCGCGGGCGCTCCGGTGCGCCGGCGCGTAGTAGCGCTCGGCGTACTCGACCACCATCCGCTTGGCGTCGAAGCGCTCGCCGATGCGAGCGATCGAGGCCTTCATCATCTCGCACCACCGGGCGCGGTCCTCGTAGTAGAGGGGCACGACGTCCTCCTCCAGCAGCCGGTAGAGCGACTCGGCGTCCCGCCCGTCGTCGCCGGTGTCCTCGCCCACATCCGGCTCGCCGATCGCCCAGCCGATCTCCGGCGAGTAGGCCTCGGCCCACCAGCCGTCGAGGACCGAGAGGTTGAGGACACCGTTCAGCCCGGCCTTCATCCCGCTCGTCCCGGACGCCTCGAACGGCCGCCGCGGCGTGTTCAGCCAGACGTCGCAGCCCTGCACGAGCTGCCGCGCCGCGGTCATGTCGTAGTCCTCGAGGAAGGTCACGCGCGGGCCGGCGCCCCGGGCATAGCCGACGAGCGCCTGCATGACGTCCTTCCCCGCCTCGTCAGCTGGATGGGCCTTGCCCGCCAGCAGCACCTGGAGCGGCCGCCCCGTGTCGGCCAGCAGCCGCGCGAGCCGATCCGGCTGCGAGAAGAGCAGGCCGGCGCGCTTGTACGTCGCGAACCTGCGCGCGAAGCCGATCGTGAGTGCCTCGGGGTCGAGCCCCCGGACACTGGCGGCGAGAGCGTGCTTGCCGTCGCGGTGCACGTCCAGGAGCTCCTCGTCGGAGAGCGCGGCGGCCCGCTCCCAGCACTGCGCTCCGGGAGGCGCCTCAAGTCGCACGCCCGCCCGCCTCAGGAGCTCCCCGAGGCCGGCGGAGAGCCACGTCCGCACGTGCACGCCGTTCGTGACGTGGCCGATCGGGATCTCGTCGGCGGAGGCGCCGGGCCAGAGCTGGGCCCACATCGCCCTCGCGACGCCTCCGTGACGGCGCGAGACGCCGTTCGCGGCGCCGGCCGTCCGGAGGGCGAGCGGCGTCATCCCGAAGGGGCCCCCCGTCCCGTCCGAGCGGCCGAGCGCGAGGAGCTCCTCCCAGGCGAGGCCCGCGGCTCCGGCCAGCTCCGAGACGTACCGCCAGACGAGCTCGGGGTCGAAGACGTCGTTGCCCGCGGGGACGGGGGTGTGCGTGGTGAAGACCGTGGTCGCGCGCACGGCGGCGAGCGCCTCGCGGTGCGGGACGCCCTCGTCGGCCACGAGGGCACGCAGGCGCTCGAGCGTCAGGAAGGCCGCGTGGCCCTCGTTCATGTGGAACACGGTCGGCCGGAGGCCGAGGGCGGCGAGCGCTCGCACGCCGCCGACGCCGAGGAGCAGCTCCTGGCGAATCCGCTGCTCACGGTCGCCGCCGTACAGCGTGGCCGTCACGCCGCGGCCTCCCTCCGTGTTCTCCTCCAGGTCCGAGTCGAGGAGGTAGAGGCGCGACCGCCCCACGTCGGCGCGCCAGATCCTCGCCGCGACGGCCTCCCCGGCGAGGTCGACCCGGACGAGCAGGGGCTCTCCGCCGGCGGTCCGCTCCACCGTCAGCGCGCGGCTCGCCGGATCGATCGCGGGGTACTCGGCCACCTGGCGGCCGTAGGAGTCGAGCCGCTGCCGGAAGTACCCGTGCCCGTAGAGGAGCCCGACGCCGGCGACGCCGAGGCCTAGCTCCGAGGCGGCCTTCAGGTGGTCGCCGGCCAGCACTCCCAGGCCGCCCGAGTAGACGGGCAGGCTCGCATCGACCCCGAACTCGCTCGAGAAGTAGGCGACGAGGAGATCGCCCGCTTCGAGGTGTGTCTCCGCCCACCACGACGGAGCCGCGAGCTCCGCTTCCAGGGCCTGCCGCGCCAGCTCCGCCTGCGCGCCGCACCGCTCCCAGTCCTCGGTTTCGATCGTCTCGAGCAGCGCCCGCGTCGCGGGTTGCCAGCTGAAGGCGAAGTTTCCGGCCAGGAGCTCCAGCGTGCGCCGGAGCGCGGCCGGAGCGCCGGTCGCGAACGCGTCGTGCACGCTCAGAGAGGGGTGCCCGCGGCCGGGAGCCGGCGTGCTACGACCGCTCGGCTCTGAAGCGTCGGGTTGCCTCGATCGCGGCCGAGAGGCTCAGGCCCTTGTCCTTCGCCTGCTTGATCAGCATCACGGTCTCGAGCGCGCTGATGTCGTAGATGCGCTGCTTTCGGCCCTTCGTCGGAATCCTGGCCTTGTTCGTCCAGTAGTCGAGCTGCATCTTCGAGATACCGGCGATCTGGCAGACCTGGCCGAGGTAGAGCTCGACCTTCTCGAGGTGCTGGGCGAGGTCGATCGGCTCCAGCACGTCGAGCTGCTTCGCGTACGCCATCTCCACCCTTTCCGACCCCGGTCTGGTGCGGCAGGCGTCTAGCATACGAACGAGCGCCACGGCGATGCGCGGATCTGCCGAAATCTACGCTTCGAGCTCCCCGGCGGCGTCCTCGACCACCGGACCGGCCTCGACCTCGTCCGCCTCGCCGGACTCGACGACGGGCGCCAGGCTGGATACGCGCTCGTCCCCGCGCAGCCGCATCACGATCACGCCTTGCGTGGCGCGTCCGAGGCGCTTGATGTCGTCGACGGCCATCCGGATCACGGTGCCGCCGTCGGAGATCAGCATCACCGCGTACCCGTCCCGGACGACGCGCGCGCCCACGAGCCGGCCGCGGGCCTCGGTCAGCTGGATCGTCTTCACACCGAGCCCGCCCCGGCCGGTGCGGCGGTACTCGGCGATCCGCGTGCGCTTGCCGTAGCCGTTCTCGGTGACCACGAGCAGGTCGGCCTCGTCGGTCGCGTTGTTGATCTCGATCACCTCGTCGCCCTCGCGGAGGCTCATGCCGCGGACGCCCTCCGTCGAGCGCCCCGTCGGCCGCACGGCGCTCTCGTGGAAGCGGACCGCCTGGCCCTTCCGGGACACCATCAGGATGTCGTCGTCGCCGGAGGCATGGCGGACGCCGATCAGCTCGTCGTCGGAGCGCAGCTTGATCGCGATGATCCCGTCCGCCTTCAGCGGCGTGTTGTAGTCCTCGAAGCGTGACTTCTTGACGACGCCCTTCTTCGTCCCGAAGACGAGGTGCTCGGCGTCCGCGAAGTCCCGCGTCTGGATCACGGCGCGGATCTGCTCGTCGGAGCGGAACGGCAGCAGGTTGACGATCGCCCGGCCGCGGGACTGGCGCGAGCCGAGCGGAAGCTCGTGCACCTTGAGCCGGTACACCTTGCCGACGGAGGTGAAGAAGAGGATGTAGTCGTGGGTCGAGGCGACGAACAGGTGCTCGATGTAGTCATCGTCCTTCAGCTCCATGCCCATCACGCCGACGCCCCCGCGCCGCTGTTCGCGGTACGCGGTCACCGGCAGGCGCTTGACGTAGCCCGAGCGCGTGATCGCGATCACCATGTCCTCCTCCGCGATCAGGTCCTCGAGCTCCAGCTCGTTCTCGGCGGCGACGATCTCGGTGCGACGGTCGTCGACCCGGCCGTAGATCCCCTTCAGCTCGAGCAGCTCCTCGCGGATCAGGCTGTCGATCCGCGCCTCGTCGCCGAGGATCGCGCGGAGCTCGGCGATCCGCTCCCGCAGGTCGGCGAACTCGTCCTCGATCCGCTTGCGCTCGAGACCCGTCAGCCGCTGCAGCCGCAGGTCGAGAATCGCCTGCGCTTGGATCTCGCTGAGCGCGAACTGCTCCTGCAGGCCCGTGCGGGCCTCGTCGGGATCGGCCGACCCGCGGATCAGCACGATCACCGCGTCGAGGTTGTCCAGCGCGGTCAGGTAGCCCTGGAGGACGTGTGCGCGCTCCTCGGCCTTCCGGAGCTCGTACTTGGAGCGGCGGGTGACGACCTCGCGCTGGAAGTCGAGGTAGTGGCGGATCAGCTCGACCAGCGAGAGGGTCTTCGGCACGCCGCCGACGAGCGCGACCGCGTTGTAGCCGAAGCTCGACTGCAGCGGCGTGTGCTTGAAGAGCTTGTTCAGCGCCACCTGCGGCACCGCCTCGCGCTTCAGCTCGATGTAGATCCGCATCCCGGTCTTGTCGGAGTGATCCTGGAGCGCGTCGTCCGACATCGGGATCTCGGTCAGGACGCGGTTCTCGACCTGGTCGGCGATCTTCGCGATCACGCCGTCCTCGCCGCCCTTCTTGACCCCGTAGGGAAGCTCGGTGACGATGATCGCCGTCTTGCCCCCGCGCAGCTCCTCGACGTGCGCGCGGGCGCGCATCACGATCCGGCCGCGGCCGGAGCGATAGGCCTCGCGGATGCCGCTGCGGCCGAGGATGATCCCGCCGGTCGGGAAGTCCGGCCCCTTCACGTGCCGGCTCAGCCGCTCGACGTCGATCGTCGGGTCGTCGATCATCGCCACGACGGCGTCGATCGTCTCGCCGAGGTTGTGCGGCGGGATGTTCGTCGCCATGCCGACGGCGATCCCCGAGGAGCCGTTGACGAGCAGGTTCGGGAAGCGCGACGGCAGCACGGTCGGCTCGCGCTTCGACTCGTCGTAGTTCGGCTTGTAGTCGACCGTGTCGTGGTCGATGTCGCGCAGCAGCTCGGTCGCGATCCGCGAGAGCCGGCACTCCGTGTAGCGCATCGCCGCCGCGGGATCCCCGTCCACCGAGCCGAAGTTCCCCTGCCCGTCGACGAGCGGGTAGCGCATCGAGAAGTCCTGCGCGAGCCGGACGAGCGCGTCGTAGATCGCCGTGTCGCCGTGCGGGTGGTAGGAGCCCATCACCTCGCCGACGATGCGGGCGCACTTCTTGTAGGGGCGGTTCGGCTGCATGCCCGTCTCGTGCATGCCGAAGAGCACGCGGCGGTGCACGGGCTTCAAGCCGTCGCGCACGTCGGGCAGCGCGCGGCTGACGATGACCGACATCGCGTAGTCGAGGAAGCTCGACCGCATCTCCTGGTCGAGCTCGCGGCCCTCGACGCGCCCGGCGCCGAGCGGCTCGAGGCCGCTAGACATCCAGGAACCTCACATCGGTAGACACGGGGGAACCCAGGGTTCCCCCGTGGACCCCCTCCTTCACGATTCTCGTGCTCGAGCACCTGCGTGGGCTGCGCTCGGGCGAAGCCCGGCTCCGCCCGACAACGTCGTTCGGTGAAGAGCCGTCAAACATCCAGGAACCTGACGTCGGTGGCGTTCTGCTCGATGAACTCCCGCCGCGGCTCGACCTGGTCGCCCATCAGGCGCGAGAACCAGAGATCGGCGGCGCTCGCATCCTCGACGTCGACCCGGATCAGCATCCGGCGCGCGGGGTCCATGGTCGTGTCCCAGAGCTGGCCGTGGTTCATCTCGCCGAGCCCCTTGAAGCGGCTGATCTGCAGCCCTTCCTTGGCGAGCGTCAGCGCCTGCTCGCGCAGCTGCTCGAACGTCTCCGCCTCGGCGCGCTTGCGCCCGAACGCGAGCCGGAACGGCGGCAGGCCGCCGGCCACCTCGCCGAGCCGCCCGTAGCTGCGGCGCACGTGCGCGTAGATCGGCGACGAGAGCAGCTCCTCGGGCACGGTCACGTGGGCGGCGGTGCTCGACTCGACCTCGACGATCTTCACGCGCACCGCGCCGTCGGAGGCGGAGACGTCCGAGAACGCGTAGCCGTTGGCCGGCGAGACCTCGAGCAGGCGGGCGACCTCGGCGGGCGTGGCGGCGTCGGTCTCGACGAGGCGGTGGTTGATCACGAAGCTCGCCTGCGGGATGCCGAAGTCCGAGCGGAGGCGCGCCGACCAGCCCTCGAACTCGTTCAGCGCGCGGAGGAAGCGTCCGTACCGCGCCTCTGTCAGCTTGACGGTCTCGCCGTCGCGCGCGGTGATCTCGAGCTCGCCGAAGCGCTCGCGTACGAGCAGGTCCTCGAGCTGCGAGTCCTTCTCGAGGTATCGCTCCTGGCTGCCCATCCGGACGAGGTAGAGCGGCGGCACGGCGATGTACACGTGGCCGCGGTCGAAGAGCTCGGGCATGTGCCGGTAGAGAAAGGTGAGGATCAGCGTCCGGATGTGGGCGCCGTCGACGTCGGCGTCCGTCATCACGATCACGCGGTGGTAGCGGAGCTTGGCGAGGTCGAACTCCTCGCCGATGCCCGTTCCGATCACCTGCACGAGCGACTGGATCTCGTTGTTCGAGAGCACCTTGTGGATCCGGTTCTTCTCGGAGTTGATGATCTTGCCGCGGAGGGGCAGGATCGCCTGGTTCGACTTGTCCCGCGCCTGCTTGGCCGAGCCGCCGGCCGAGTCGCCCTCGACGATGAAGACCTCGGTCAGCTCGGGGTCGCGGATCTGGCAGTCGGCGAACTTCTTCGCCATGCCGCCGCCGAAGGCCCCCTTGCGGCGGGTCAGCTCGCGGGCCTTGCGGGCCGCCTGGCGCGCCCGCGCCGCCGAGATCGCCTTCTGGATGATCTGGCGCGCGTCGGTGGGGTTCTCCTCGAGGAACTCGGCGAGGCGGGCGTTCACCGTCTGCTCGACGAGGCCGCGGATCCAGGGGTTGCCGAGCTTCGTCTTCGTCTGCCCCTCGAACTGGGGCTCCCGCAGCTTCACCGAGATGACCGCGGCCAGGCCCTCGCGGACGTCCTCGCCCTCGAGGTTGTCCTCCTTCTCCTTCAGCAGACCCTTCTCGCGCGCGTACTTGTTCAGCGTCCCGGTGAGCGCCGCCTTGAAGCCCGACAGGTGCGAGCCGCCCTCGTGGGTGTTGATGTTGTTCGCGAACGAGAAGACCGACTCGACGTACTTCGCGTTCCACTGCATCGCCACCTCGACCTGGGCGTCCTCGCCCTCGCCCTCGAGGTACACGATGTGCTTGTGGACGGTCTCCTTCGCCTCGTTCACGTGCTTGACGAAGTCGCGGATACCGCCCTCGTAGTGGAA
>JBHEMU010000068.1:0-7677 GCA_046262415.1 Gaiellaceae bacterium
GCCGTGAAGGGCCCCGCCGACCGGATGCTCGCCCGTCTCGCCGGCGGCACGAGCCCCGCGCACGTGGCCGGCTGCTACGAGGGCCTGATCGACGCGCTCGTGATCGACGAGGCCGACGCCGCCGACGTGGGCGACCTGCGAGTCCGGCCGATCGTCACCAGGACGTTGATGCGCGACGCGGATGCGCGGCGCCGGCTCGCCGAGGCCGCCCTCGAAGCGGCGGGAGCCCTGCTCTGAAGGTCGGGATCGTCGGCGGGACCGGGCCGTTCGGACGGGCCCTGGCCCAGCGGCTCGGGGCGGCCGGCCACGACGTCGTGATCGGCTCGCGCGAGGCGGCGAAGGCGGAGCAGGCCGCCGTCGAGCTCGGGGTCGCCGGCGCGTCGAACGAGGACGCCGTTCGAGGAGTCGACCTGGCCGTGCTCGCCGTCAACGCGAAGGCGGCGGTCGACACCGCGACGGCGCTGGCGCCAGCTCTGGGGGAGACGCCGCTGCTCTGCGTCGCCAGCGAGCTGAGCTTCTCGAAGGACGGCGTGCTGCCGAGCAGCGAAGCCCGCTCGCTCGCCGAGCGCGTGGCCGACGTCGTCTCGGCCCCCGTCGCCGCCGGCCTGCACTCGCTCGCGGCGTCGAACCTGGCGGGCGAGGCGACGCTCGAGGAGGACGCGCTCGTCTGCGGCAGCGACGCGCGCGCGAAGGAGCTCGCGCTCGCCCTCGCCGCGACCGTCTGCGACGGGCGCGCGGTCGACGCCGGCCCGCTCGCGAGCGCCCGGGCCCTCGAGGGCCTGACGGCGGTGATCGTGAACGTGAACCGCCGCTACGGCGCGCACGCGGGCATCCGCCTCACGGGTCTGTGACCGAGGTCAGGGTGATCCCCGTCGTGGGGATCCCCGCGCTCCAGGAGGGAGACGACCTGGCCGCGCTGATCGCCGCCCGTGCCGGCCTCGAGGACGGCGACGTCCTCGTCGTCGCGCAGAAGGCCGTGTCGAAGGTCGAGGGTCGCGTCGTCTCGCTCACGGACGTCGAGCCCTCCGAGCAGGCCCTCGACCTCGCCGGCGGGGAGGACCCCAGGCACGTCGAGGTGATCCTGCGCGAGGCCGCGCGCCTCGTCCGCGTCCGGCCGCCGCTCGTGATCGCCGAGACCCGCCACGGCTTCGTCTGCGCCTCGGCGGGCGTCGACGCCTCGAACGCGCCGCGGCCGGGCACGCTCGTGCTCCTGCCCGTCGACCCCGACGCCTCCGCCGGGCGGCTCCGCGACCGCCTGCGGGAGCTGACCGGGCGCGAGGTCGGCGTGATCGTGAGCGACTCGTTCGGGCGCGCCTGGCGCCAGGGAACGACGGACGTGGCGATCGGCGCCGCTGGCATCACGCCCCTCCTCGACCTGCGCGGGACCCTCGACGCCGCCGGCTACGAGCTCCGCTCGACGCAGATCGCGGTCGCCGACGAGCTCGCCGGGGCCGCCGAGCTCGTGCTCGGCAAGGCGGAAGGGATACCCGCGGCGATCGTCCGCGGCGTCGACGTCCGCGGGGACGGCGCCGCGCGCGAGCTCGTGCTGCCGCCGGAGCGTAATCTCTTCCCGTGATCGCCCACTGGGACGACGTCGAGGGCCGCCTCCAAGAGCTGGGGCACCTGCGCGCGACGTGGTACGACCTCGGCAGCGCCGCAGGCTCGCGCACGGTCGGGGTCACGCGTCTGCGCATGGACGAGGGCGGCATCCCGACCCCGGCGCACGTGCACCAGGACGAGGAGGAGATCTTCTTCGTCCTGGCGGGCTCCGGGCTCTCCTGGCAGGACGGCAAGACGTACGAGGTGCGGGGCGGCGACACGATCGTCCACCGCGTCTTTCAGGAGGCGCACACCCTGCGCGCCGGCCCCGACGGGCTCGACGTGCTCGCGTTCGGCCAGCGCGGCCGCGGCGTCAGCGCCGTCCTCCCGCGCGCCGGGGTGATGTGGGCCTGGCCGAGCTGGGTCGAGGTCGGGAAGGGCGACCGCCCGTGGGCCCGCGAGGCCGCCGCCGGCCCGCCGGAGTTCCCGCCTCCCGAGACCGAGCGGCCGGAGACGATCAGGGCCCGGGAGGAGACCGAGATGATCACGAACGAGCGGGAGGGTCACCGGGCGCGGGCACGCCGGCTCGCACCGCCGCCGATCGCGGAGTCGACCGGGCTCAACTTCGTCCAGCTCGAGCCGGGACAGATGGGGCCGCCGCCGCACTGCCACTCGGCCGAGGAGGAGCTGTTCGTCGTCCTCGACGGCGGCGGCGTCGTCGTCCTCGGCGAGGAGGAGCACGAGCTGCGGCGCGGCCACGTGGTCGCGAGGCCGCCGGCGACCCGTGTCGCCCACGCGTTCCGGGCGGGCGACGCCGGTCTGACCTACCTCGCCTACGGCACGCGCGAGCCGAACGACATCTGCTTCTACCCGCGCTCGAACAAGATCGCCTGGCGAGGCGTCGGCGTCATCGGCCGCGTCGAGCAGCTCGACTACTGGGACGGCGAGGACTGAGCCTCGCCGACGAAGTAGTCGACCCCGCTCGAGCGCAGCGCGATCAGATCGTCCTCCCGGTTGCCGGTCCAGATCCCGATCTTGTCGCTGTCGGGATAGACCGTCGCCGCCGGGTGGGTCACCGTCGAGGCCATCAGGATCCGGACGGTCGTGTCCGTGCCGTTCCGCACGCCGTGAGCGCCGGCGCGCCCCGGCGGGAAGCAGACCACGTCCCAGGGCTCCAGCTCGTCCGAACCCCCGGGGTGGCGTAGCGTCGGGCGCCCCTCGAGGACGAGCAGCCACTCCTCCTCGCCGTACTCGTAGTGGTACGGGCAGATCGCCTGGCCGGGTGGAAGCTCGTAGACGCTCATTCCCAGCTTCGCCCCGCCGAGGAGCGGGCCGAGGCGCAGCATCCCCGCGCGGAAGCCGTCAGGGTCGTCCGCGTCGTACTCGAAGGTCGGAGCGGCGATGTTGACGCGCTTCATCTGCGCTGATCCTAATCGGCCTGGCTGCGAGGATTCCGGGCCGAAGCGCCTCAAGCGGGCCCGCGACTGTGCCGATGTCCTGCCTGTGGCCGCAGATCCACTCGAGACCGCCCCCGAGCCTCCTCCGCACGTAGGGAGGGCCTCGGCCCGCCGGCATTCGCTCGTCGACTCGTACCGGCTCCTCGCCGGGATCTTCCACGAGGTGCTCTCCGAGCAGACGCTCGACTCGCTGCTCGACCGGATCGCCGACACGCTCGCCGACCTCGTGCCCTACGACTCGCTGACGATGTACCAGGCCGACGAGACCCGCCGCGACCTCTTCCCTGTCCTCGTCCGCAGTACGGAGTGGCGCCAGGAGATCTTCCGCAACCGGCCCGGGTTCGGCGAGGGCATCACCGGCTGGGCGGTCGAGCACCGCCGGCCCGTGCTCACGAACGCCGCCCACCTCGACCGGCGCGTCGTCTTCGTGCCCGGCACTCCCCCCGACCCGGAGGCGCTGATCGCCGTACCGCTGATCGCGCGCGGCTCCGTCAAGGGATCGCTCAACATCTATCGCGACGGTGCGGACGCCCACTTCGACCAGGAGGAGTTCGAGCTCGCCAAGCGCTTCGGCGACGCGGCGGCCCTCGCGCTCGACAACGCCCAGATCCGCGCGCACCTCGAGCATCAGGCTCAGACCGACTCCCTGACCGGCCTCTACAACCACCGCTACTTCTACGACCGCCTCCGTGCCGAGCTGCACCGGGTGAGCCGCGCGCGAGACTCGGTGTCGCTGCTGATGCTCGACCTGGACGACTTCAAGCGCGTGAACGACGTGTACGGGCACGGGGTCGGCGACCAGGTCCTCGTCGCGATCGCCGAGCTGATCGGCGCGACCGTCCGCACCTCCGACGTGGCGTGCCGGGTCGGGGGCGAGGAGTTCGCGGTGATCATGTCGTCGTGCGAGCAGGACGCTGCCCACGGGCTGGCGGTACGGCTCACCGAGGAGCTCGCGCGGCGCGACATCGGACCCGCGAGCGGAGTCACATTGTCGATCGGAATCGCCGAGGGCCCGCGTCACGCCATCAACCCGCGCGAGCTGGTCGCCTGCGCGGACGCGGCGATGCTGACCGCGAAGGCGCGCGGCAAGGACCAGATCGTCCTCTTCGACGAGGGCGGCCAGGCAGGCCCGGAGCATTCCGCGAACTCGCGCGGCGAGGTGCGGTCGCTTGCGCACCTGAAGCTGTTGCAGACCGTGTCGACGAAGCTGAGCGCCTTGCGGAGGATGGACGAGATCGGGGGCCTGATCGCAACGGAGCTACGCGGGCTGCTGGACTACCACAACTGCCGCGTCTACCGGCGTGACGGCGACGACCTGATCCCGGTCGCATTCCGCGGTGACGGCTGCTCCGACTGCGAGCAGGGCCTGCGGGCGCTGCGGTGCAAGGTGGGACACGGCATCACCGGCCGGGTTGCCCAGACCGGGAAGTCGATGCTCGTCGCGAACACGCTCGCCTCCGAGTTCGCCAGGCAGGTCGAGGGAACCGACGTCCTGGCCGAGTCGATGCTCGCCGTGCCGCTTCGGGCGGGGCCGCGCGTCATCGGCGTGATCGTCCTCTCGCAGGTCGGTGAGGGAGTCTTCGACGAGGACGACGAGCGCCTGCTCGAGATGGTCGCCGGGCACGCGAGCGTCGCGCTCGAGAACGCCCGGCTCTACGAGGCGGCGCGCAGCGAGGCGGAGCTGGCGAGGGGCCTGCTCGAGTTCGGGCGCCGGCTCTGCGGGGCGACGAGCCTCGAAACGGCCCTCGCGCTGATCGCGGAGATGTCAGCCTCGATGCTCGGTTCGCCGAAGGCTTCGGTCTGGCTGCAGGACGAGGACACGGGCGAGATGCGGGCGCACGCCGTCCACGGGCATTCGCAGCGGGAGCGCGAGACCGTCCTCGCGGAGCGCTTCACCGCGAAGGACGCAGAGCGCTTCCTGGCCGCCGGGGAGCCCGTGGTCGTCCAGCCGGACGAGCGCGCGGAGGTCGGGGCCGCCGACCCGGTCGAGGCGATGGCGGTGGGGCCGATCCTCCTCGCCGGCGGACGCCTCGCGTGCATCGCCGCCAGCGCACCCGTGCCGGGACCGTACGAGTTCTCACCGGCGGCGCTGCGCCTGCTCGCGGGCATCGCCGACCAGGCGAAGCTGGCGCTGACGAGCCTCACGTAGGAAGTCTCGACCCGGGATGCGCTCGCGCGGTCGGCTCAGACGGAGCACGGGCAAGCCCGCGCTCCTGAGGTCGGCGTCGCAAGCGACGCCCTGGAGCGTGGGTCTCTACCCGGATGCGCTCGTGCGGTCGGCTCAGACGGAGCACGGGCAAGCCCGCGCTCCTGAGGTCGGCGTCGCAAGCGCCGCCTAGCGGTCGGCATCAGGTCAGCGTGAGCTGGCGGTACGAGGCGAGATTGGACACGCTGACACCCACGAGGCGCAGCGGACCGGGGCGGTCCCGCAGCGCCCGGTCGAGCAGCGAGCAGGCGAGCGCACCGAGCGCCGCCGCGTCATCGAGGCCGGCGTGCACCGTGGTCGACCGGGAGCGGATCGAGAAGTCGGTGTAGCGCACCTTCGTCGTCACGGTGCGCGCGGACTGTCCTTTCTCGAGGAGGTGGGCCGCGACGCGGGCGGCCATGCGGCGGAGCTCGTCGTGCAGGCGCTCGCGGTCGTCGACGTCCCGCTCGAAGGTCTCCTCGTGGCCGATCGAGACGCGTTCGGAGGTGAGCTCTAGCGGGCGCAGGTCGAGGCCGCGGGCGCGGTCTCGCAGCAGGCGCCCGACCTTTCCCGGCAGCAGCCGTCGCAGGTCGTCGTCGGTCAGGGCGGCGAGAGCGCCCACGGTCTCGGCCCCGGCCGACCGCAGGCGCTCCTCCGCGCTCGGCCCGACGCCGGGCAGGAGCCGGATCGGGAAGGGGGCAAGGTACGCCGCCTCGCGCCCGGCGGGCACGACGACGAGGCCTCCAGGCTTGCGGCGGTCGCTCGCGACCTTGGCGACGACCTTGCACGACGCGATGCCGAGGGAGCACGTGAGGCTCGTCGCGCCGCGTACGGCAGCCTGGACCGCCTCGCCCAGCTCGCGGGCGCGGAGGAAGTCGCGGGCGACCTCGCCGAGGTCGAGGTACCCCTCGTCCAGGCCGGTCCGCTCCACCGTCGGCACCACCTGGCGAACGGCGTCCCAGACGGCCTGCGAGTACGAGCGGTAGAGCGTGTGCCTCGGCCGGACGAACACCGCGTGGGGGCAGCGGCGCAGGGCCTCGGCGGAGCTCATCGCCGAGTGGATGCCGAAGCGCCGCGCCGCGTAGTTCGCCGTCGCCACGACGGCGCGCCCGTGCGGGTCGCCGCCGACGACGAGCGGCCTCAGGCGCAGCTCGGGCTGCTCGAGCTCCTCCACCGCGGCGAAGAACGCGTCCAGGTCGAGGTGCGCGACGATCGCGGGCACCGCCCAAGGATAGGCTCGCTTCCGGCAGGCCCCCGCCGTCAGGGCCGGGCCCGGCGACAGTGTCCCGGCCGGTTGTGGCGACGCCCCCAGGGACATGTCCTGGGGCCAGGCCCGGAGACGTGTCCCCACCGGCCGAGGCTGCGGGCAAGTGCACACGGTGACACAATCGAGCGGCACCTGACACGATGGGAGGACGCATGCCGTACGAGGTCCCGCCGCTGCCCTACGACTACGCCGCGCTCGAGCCGCACATCGACGAGCAGACGATGCGCGTGCACCACGACAAGCACCACCAGGCCTACGTCGACAACGCCAACAAGGCGCTCGAGGGCAGCGACTGGGCCGAGCGCCCCGTCGAGGAGCTGCTGACGAACCTCGACTCGATCCCCGAGGCGGGGCGCGCAGCCGTCCGCAACAACGCCGGCGGTCACGCGAACCACACGCTCTTCTGGGAGATCATGGCGCCCGGCGGCGGCGGTGAGCCCGGCGGTGCCCTCGGCGAGGCGATCGCGTCCACGTTCGGCAGCCTCGACGCGCTCTCGGCGCAGGTGAACGACGCCGGCGTCAAGCGCTTCGGCAGCGGCTGGACGTGGCTCGTCCACGACGAGTCGGGCCTGGCCGTGATCTCGACGCCGAACCAGGACTCCCCGGTCTCCGAGGGCAAGACACCGCTGCTCGGGATCGACGTCTGGGAGCACGCGTACTACCTGCGCTACCAGAACCGCCGTCCGGACTACCTGGCCGCCTGGTGGAACGTCGTCAACTGGCCGGAGGTCGAGCGCCGCTTCGAGCAGGCGACGGGGACCGGGCTCAGCGCCTGACGATCACGACCGGGAAGTAGTCCGTGTAGCGCGTCCACGGTCGCCGAGTCAGCTTGAAGGCACGGCCGACGCACGCGTCCGAGATCCGGACGAACGTCAGCGTCGCGCCGCTCCGCTGGAAGCGATAGGAGCCCGATCCCTTGCAGCCGCCCTCGGGGGGGAAGACCAGCGTGGCACCGCGGACCTTGAGGATGCCGGCGTCGTGCCCGACCCCGTACGGGGACACGAACGCGGCGCGCCCCCGGGCGCCGATCGCGAGCTCCCAGCGCCCCTTGGGCTTCGTGCCGGGGCCGAGCGGCAGGAAGGTCTCGAACGCGCCGACGAGGGCCTGGGGCATGCGAGCCGACGGCGCCGTCTGCCCGGGTGACGCGACCGCGGCGGCCGCAAGCACGGCGGGAACGATGAGCAGGGACCTCGCGCGCGTCACGGCCCCGATTCTAAGCGGTTCCGGGA
>JBHEMU010000069.1:0-6789 GCA_046262415.1 Gaiellaceae bacterium
CCCGCCACAGCAGCGGGTCGGGCGGGGGCTTGCCCACGTCGGGCGCGCCGAGCAGCTCGAGCGCGCAGTCCAGAAGCTGCTCGGCGGGGGGCTCTTCGGAGAACTGGAGGTCGCCCCGCTCGAGCTGGATCCGCGCCACGATCCGCAGCAGCCAGACCAGGTCCGGCGACACGCCGCCGCCGAACCCCGGCATCCCCGGCCGCTCGATGTGCTCGATCACCCGCTTCCGCACCGCGGGGTCGCGGAGCTTTCCCACCGCCGAGACCCTCGCCCGGGGCCGCCAGACGTGCTCGCGCCACCAGTGCGTCAGCGGCAGCCCCACCTTGACCAGCTCCTCGAAGGCGAGCTCGGCGACGACGTGCGACTCGTTGTAGGCGACCCGGGCGGTGCCGGCGTCGCCGAGGCGTTTCTGGAGCTCGAAGCCGAGCTCGCTCGCCGACGAGGTCGTATGCGGCGTCAGCAGGAGGTCGACGCGGCGGGAGGGGTCCCGCCCGTACCTGATCCAGACATCGGGCATCACCGGCGAGTCCTGCGTGAAGCGCCGGTAGCGCTCCGTGCCGAAGATCAGCTCTTCGAGTCTCTCGGCGGTGAGGCTCATTTGGGCGACGGCAACCCTTCGACGGAGAGGCTGATCTTACTCCCCGGGGTCGGTTGGATCGGCGAGTCGGCCGGGAGCTACACCGGCGGCTTCCGCATGCCGCAGCCGGCGGTTCTGAGCGTGAGCCTGACGCCGTCGAGGCCGACCGCTTCCAACCGGTAGCCGGCGGTCTTCAGCGCCTTCGGGAGCTTGTCCGTGAACTTGTACGTGGCGCCGCCTGCCGCCGCCTTGGCGGGGACGATCGCACGGGTGATCCTCGTCCGCTTGTTCTTGACGACGCGGTAGAGGTGGAAGCCGGCGAGATTCGACTCCTCGCCGGTGCGCCATCTGAGGACACAGCTGCGGCGAGGCTTCGTCTTCTTGAGCGCCACGTTGAAGTAGACGATGTCGACGCCGTTGGGCCCGGTGGCCCGGTCGGTCGCGGACGGCGCGCCAACGGCGGAGGCCGGTGCCAGCAGGCCGATCGCGGCCCCGGCGATTGCCGCGCGCATCAGGTACTTGGTCATGATCTCCCCCCGGTGTCGGTTCGGACGTCGGCGGACAGGGTAGCGCGTCCGACCTCGCCGGTCAGGCGGTCAGGGAGCTTACTTCGTCCTCGAGAGCGCGCTCGACGCTCGTGTAGAGCGACCGGGCCTCCTCCCGCGTGTTGCCGATCGCGGTGACGCCGATGCGGCCGGCGACCGCGAGCGCGCTGACCAGGTGGAAGGCGAGACCGGCCCCGCTCTCGGGGTCCCAGGCGAGGCCCCGCTCGGCCACGACGTCGAGGAAGTCCTCGGGGGTGAGCACGGCGTAGCGCGGCGACTCGAGGTGGTCGGTGGCGACGTAGAACTTGGGAGCGCCGTGGGCGATGAAGGTCGCCTCGGGCGCGACGTAGTCGCCGTCCGTGAGCGCCTGCAGCGCCATGAAGGGATGCGTCGTCCCCCCGGCCCGCAGGTTGATCTCGATCGCCGACGGCCGCCATTCCCCGGGACCGTCGCGCGAGACGACGAAGTCGACCGCGAAGCGCCCGATCGCGCCCTCGCGGGCGAGTCGCCGGCCCGCCTTCAGCGCCTCCCAGGCGATCAAGGCCGCGTACTCCGTGTCGGCCGGGAACAGGGAGCCGAGGTAGGTCTGCCCGTGCGTGCCGCCCAGGACCTGGTCGTGCGTCGAGAGGATCTCGACGTCCCCGGTCGGACTCGCCCGCATCTGCACGCTCGGGCTCCGCACCTCCCCCGCGACGATGCGCTCCTCGACGATCCCGCTCTCGCTCGCGAGCGCCTCGTAGAAGTCGTGCGCGCCCGGCGCGTCGTCCTCGAGCCGGATCTCGAGCGCCCGCCGCTCGAGCTGCCGCCGCGTCTCGGCCCCCTCCACCCGGACGACGCCGTTGCCGAGGCCGCCGACGCCGCGGTCCAGCTTGACGACGACCTCGCGGACGTCCGGCCGCCTGGCGCGGATCTCCCTGATCGCGACGATCACGTCGTCGAGCGTCGAGACGCCCTCGGTCCCGGCCGGATGCGGGACGTCCTCCTCGGCGAAGATGCGGCGGCTGCCGGTCTTCGTCCCCCAGTGGAGCAGTCCCGGGTGGCAGCCGTAGATCGGAAGCCCGAGCCGGACGGCGAGCTCGACCTCGTACCGGGACATGGCGAAGGGGACGATCAGCGAGTGCTCCGGATGCGACACGAGCCCGCGGATCCGCTCGAGCACCCGCGGGTGGCGCAGCAGCTTCTTCGTCAGCGGCTGGTTCGACCCGTCCGAGAGCGCGACCAGCGTGAGGCGCTGCCTCGCCTCGGGCGTATCCAGCTCGGGCACGAGGCGGAACCAGTAGTCGACGAGCCGGGGCAGTATCGGCTGCGAGGTGACGTAGACGACGCGCGAGCGCGGCGCGCGCAGCAGGCTGAGGACGAAGCAGAGGAAGCGCTCCTCGTAGGCGGGGAAGACGGGGGCGATGTGGTCGGGCACGTCCAGGCTGATCGAGTGGACGACGACGACCGTGCGCTCCTCGTCGCCGATCGCACGCAGGGTCAACGTCGGCCAGAGCGCCCGCATCCGCTCCTGCAGCTCGGCGTAACGGCGCTCGACACCCTCCATGCCGCGGCAGTATCGAGGTTCCGGTGCGCCGCGGCGGCCGGTCAGCTGGCTCTGTACGACTCGTCCGCGAGCGACAGCACATCGTCGAGGATCGCCAGACCCTTGTCGAGCTCGTCGCGCGTGATCGTCAACGGCGGCACGATCCCGACCACGTTCCAGTGCGTGAACACGTAGAGCCCGCGCTCGAGCGCCGCCTTCGTCAGCCGTGCCACCGGAGCCGCCGCCTCCCCGCCGGCGTTGAACGGAACGAGCGGCTCCCGGGTTTCCCGGTCGCGGACGAGCTCGAGCCCCCAGAAGAGGCCCAGGCCGCGGACGTCCCCGATCGACGGATGCCGCTCGGCCAGGCGCGGCAGCTCCTCGGCCAGCACGCCGCCCATCGCCGCCGCGTTCTCGACCACTCCCTCCTCGCGGAACGTCTCGATCGAGGCGACGCCGGCGGCGCACGCGAGCGGATGCCCGCTGTACGTGAGGCCGCCCGCGAAGTAGCGATCCTCGACCGCGTCGTACACCGCGTCGGTCACGGTCATCGCGCCGAGCGGGACGTAACCGGAGTTGATCCCCTTCGCCGTCGTGACGATGTCCGGGACGACGTCCCAGTGCTCGCAGGCGAACCAGCGGCCCGTGCGCCCGAAGCCGGCCATCACCTCGTCGCAGATCAGCAGGATCCCGTGCCGGTCGCAGACCTCCCGGATCGAGCGGAGGTAGCCGTCCGGGGGAACGATGATGCCGTTCGTCCCGGTGACCGTCTCGAGGATCACCGCCGCGACCGTGTGAGGCCCCTCGTACTGGAGCAGCTCCTCGAGGTGGGGGCCGCCCGTGCAGACCGGACAGGGATCCGGATGTCCGGCCGGGCAGCGATAGGTGTACGGGTCGAGCATGCGGACGACGCCCGGCATCCCCGGCTCGGCGTACCAGCGGCGGGGGTCGCCCGTGAGGGTGATCGCCCCGGCCGTCGCGCCGTGGTAGGAGCGGTAGCGCGCGACGATCTTGTGCCTGCCCGTGACCCAGCGCGCCAGCTTGACCGCGTTCTCGTTCGCCTCCGCGCCGCCGTTCGTGAAGAACGTGTGCGACAGGTCGCCAGGCATCACCTCCGCGATCAGCCGGGCCAGCTCGGAGCGCCGGTCGTTCGCGAACGGCGGGCCGATCGTGCACAACCGGTCGGCCTGCTCCCTGATCGCCGCCACGATCCTCGGATGCTGGTGGCCGAGGTTCAGGTTGACGAGCTGCGAGGCGAAGTCGAGGTAGCGCTTGCCGTCGTAGTCCCAGAAGTAGCACCCCTCCGCGCCGGCGACCGCGAGCGGCTGCAGCGCCGACTGCACCGACCACGAGTGGATCAGGTAGCGGCGGTCGTCCGCGAGGACCCGCTCGCCGGCCTCGGAGTTCGCTTCGACGAGTGCCATCGTGCGAGAATACGCGCCCCCGAACAGGAGGTCGAGCATGGCGAAGCGCATCAACTGCGAGTGCGGCTACGTCGTCGACGGCGAGAGCGACGAGGAGCTCCTCGCGAATGCGCGCGCACACATCCAGGACACGCATCCGGACATGACGGGGGTCTCGGACGAGCAGATCCTGGGAATGGCCGAGGAGGCCTAGGCTGGCCGCCAGGCGTCGAGGTAGGCGCGCGCGTCCGGGCGGCCCGACGCGCGCGTGACCTCGATCAGCGTCTCCAGCGAGTAGGGGACGCGGCGGAACTCCACCGCCGCCGCCCCGGTCCCGGCGGTCAGGAGCGCGTACTCGGCGACGGGCGTCAGCTTGAAGTCGTGGTCGGGCTGATGGCGGTCGTAGGCGAGGCCGACGCTGCCGGGGTTGACGAGGAGCGCGCCGTCGACCGCCCGCGTCCATTGCAAGTGCGTGTGGCCGCCCGCGAGCACGTCCGCGCCCGTTCCGCGGAACGGCTCCAGCGCGGCAGCGTCAGAGTCCGGCAGGAGCACGTCGTCGTAGGCGCGGGGCGAGCCGTGGAACGCGAGGAGGCCCGCTCCGTCCAGCGCGAGCTCGACCGTGGGCGAGAACGAGCGGATGAAGGCGAGGTCGCCCGCGCCGAGCTGCGCGAGCGTCCACTCGCGGACGGCCAGCTGGCGCCCGGTGATCGGCTCCGGCGAGTCGGCCGGAACCTCGAGGAGGAAGGCGTCGCTGTTGCCGATCACGACCGGACCCTCGAGGGCCCGCAGCCGGTCGAGGGTCTCGCGGGGCTGGGGCCCGCCCTGCGCCACGTCGCCGAGGCAGACGGCGCCGTCGCACCCGACGCGCTCCAGGTCGGCGACGACGGCCGCGAACGCGACGTCGTTGCCGTGGACGTCCGAGATCAGCGCCAGGCGCACCGCCAGCGAACGCTACGCTCTGCCCGTCCCCGAGGAGGAGCGAATGACCGAGGTCCTGTCCGCACCCGTCGGCGAGCGCGGCGGCGAGCTCGCCCGGATCAGCCACTGGATCGGCGGGGAGCCCGTCTCGGGGGAGTCGGGGCGGTCCGGCCCCGTCTACGACCCGGCGAGAGGCGTCCAGACGGCGGCGGTCGACCTGGCGAGCACGGAGGAGGTCGCCCGGGCGGTCGCGACCGCGAAGGAGGCCTTCCCGGCCTGGCGGGCGATGTCGATCTCGCGCCGCTCCGAGCTGATGTTCCGGATCCGGCAGCTGCTGGACGCGCAGCGCGAGGACGTCGCCCGCCTGCTCACCGCCGAGCACGGCAAGGTGCTCTCGGATGCGCTCGGCGAGGTTGCCCGCGGCCTCGAGGTGGTCGAGTTCGCGTGCGGGATCCCGACCCTGCTCAAGGGCGGCTTCACCGAGCAGGCCTCGGCGGGCATCGACGTCTACTCGATCCGCCAGCCCCTCGGCGTCGTCGCCGGGATCACGCCGTTCAACTTCCCCGCGATGGTGCCGATCTGGATGTTCGCGCCCGCCCTCGCGTGCGGGAACACGTTCGTGCTGAAGCCCTCCGAGAAGGACCCCTCCGCGTCCGTCTTCATGGCCCGCCTGCTCAAGGAGGCGGGCGTTCCCGACGGCGTCTTCAACGTCGTCCATGGCGACAAGATCGCGGTCGACGCGATCCTCGAGCATCCCGACGTCGCCGCCGTCAGCTTCGTCGGCTCGACGCCGATCGCGCGCTACGTCTACGAGACCGGTACGAGGCACGGCAAGCGCGTCCAGGCGCTCGGGGGCGCGAAGAACCACATGGTCGTGCTGCCGGACGCGGACATCGACATGGCCGCCGACGCCGCGGTCAGCGCCGCCTACGGCTCCGCCGGGGAGCGCTGCATGGCGATCTCGATCGTCGTCGCGGTGGGGGACGCCGCCGACCCCCTGGTGGAGGCGATCAAGCGGCGGCTGCCGGAGATCAAGGTCGGCGACGGCCTCGATCCCGACGTGGAGATGGGCCCGCTCGTCACGCGCGACCACAGGGACCGGGTTGCCTCCTACATCGACCGGGGCCGTGAGGAGGGCGCGACGGTGGTCGCGGACGGCAGGGAGACCGCTCCCGCGGGGGACGGGTTCTTCCTCGGTGCCTCCCTGCTCGACGACGTCACGCCGGAGATGGCCTGCTACCGCGACGAGATCTTCGGCCCGGTTCTCGGCGTCACGCGCGTGGGGACATATGACGAGGCGCTCCGCCTGGTGAACGAGAACCCCTACGGGAACGGGACCGCCATCTTCACGCGCGACGGCGGCGTCGCCAGGCAGTTCCAGTTCGAGGTCGAGGCCGGCATGGTCGGGATCAACGTGCCGATCCCGGTGCCGGTCGCCTACTACTCCTTCGGCGGCTGGAAGGCCTCGCTCTTCGGCGACACCCACGTGTACGGCCCCGAGGGGATCAACTTCTACACCCGCGGCAAGGTGGTCACGAGCCGCTGGCCCGACCCCGCCACGAGCAGGGTCGACCTCGGGTTTCCGCAGACGCGCTAGGTGTCGCTTGCGACGCCGACCTCAGGAGCGCGGGCTTGCCCGCGCTCCGTCTGAGCCGACCGCACGAGCGCATCCGGGTAGAGACCCACGCTCCTAGTAGGACTTTGTTAGCCGGATAGAGGGACCTCGCTTTCCACGCCGAACGGTGTCCGTGTCCACGGTCATCGTTTGGAGGGAGGAACGTCGATGGAAGCTGCACGTGTCCCGCAGGTGCCGGCCACCGAGGTGCG
>JBHEMU010000070.1:0-4377 GCA_046262415.1 Gaiellaceae bacterium
GTCGGGTTGCCGGGGCGATCTGGCCGGTCTCGACCTCGCCGGACTCGAGGTCCAGTGCGTCGAAGGTGATCTGGGCCCGGTGGACGTCCAAGCCGATAGCGATGGTCACGAGAAGCCTCCTGAAAGACGCGGAGCAGGTGCAGCTCCGAGCCTCGGCGACCGGTCGGACGGCACCTGCACATGCCATCGTTCTGTGACCCCAATTGCTCTGCCGGATCGCTTGAGACCAGCAGGCAAGCAGGTCGCGAGTACGGAGTTCCGTGACCCAAGAGCGGGCACAGGGGAGAAGAAGGGCTCCGGGCGACTCCCGTTAGCCCGTCTCGCGCCCCAACCCCGCCTCGCGCGCCTTGATCACCGCCCCGGCGCGATCTGTGACCTGCAACTTCGTAAAAGCGTTCGAGACGTGGTTCTGCACGGTCTTGAGCGTCAGGCTCAGCTCGGCGGCGATCGCCGCGTTGGTCCGGCCGCGGGCGATCAGGTCGACCACGTCTCGCTCGCGCTCAGTCAGCTCGGGGAAGGGATGGGCCGCCGCCGAGCCCGCCGCGAAGTAGGCCATCAGGCGCTCGGCGATCGCCGGCCCGAAGATAGCCTCGCCGGCCGCGACCGCACTGATCGCGCGCAGCACGTCGTCCTGGTCGGCGCCCTTGAGCAGGTAGCCGCGGGCGCCGGCGCGCATGGCGGCGAACACCGAGTCGTCGTCTTCGTACATCGTGAGCACGAGTACGGCGACCTCCGGGTTGCGACCGACGATCTGGCGGGTGGCGCGATGCCGTTTCGGCCGGGCATCTTCACGTCCATGAGGACGACATCAGGCGCGAGCTCGAGCGCGCGCTCGACGGCCTCGTTGCCGTCGACGGCCTCGCCGCAGACTTTGATGCTCGCCGCCGACTCGAGCATCGCGGCGAGGCCCTTGCGAAAGGCGGGATGGTCGTCGGCGACGACGACCCGCAGCGGCACGTCGCTCAAACGTTGACTCCGATCGGAAGTTCGGCGGCGACCCGCGTCCCGCCGCCCTCGCCGGCACCGACCTCCACCCGTCCGCCGAGCTCCTCCGCCCGCTCGCGCATGGACGCAAGGCCGACGCCCGCCTCGCGCACTTCGTCGACACCGACCCCGTCGTCAGCGACGACGATCCTCAGCCCGCGCCCGACGTCGAGCTCTACCCGGCAGCGACCCGCGTGCGCGTGGCGCGACACGTTGGTCATCGCCTCGAGCGAGATTCGGTAGGCGGCGACCTCGACGGCTGCGGGCAGCTCGGGGAACGGGTCCGGGGCATCGACCGACACCTCTAGCGCGTCGCCGTTCGCGCTCATGCGCTCGGCGTGCGCGCACAGCGCCGAGACGAGACCGAGCTCGTCGAGCGCCGGCGGGCGCAACTCGTGCGCCACCCGGCGGATGTCGCTGATCGCCTCCTGGGTCTCGTTGCGCAGCTCGCGCATCGCCCGGCCGGCCGCGCGAGGATCGCTGTCGATCTGGTTGCCGACCGCGTCGAGGCGGAAAGCCATGCCCGCCAGCGTGGGACCCAGGCTGTCGTGGAGATCGCGGCGCAGGCGCCGGCGCTCCTCCTCGCGGGTGGCGACGAGTCGCTCGCGCGAGCGCTGGAGGTCGGCGGTCAGCCGGACGCCGTGCAGCGCGACTCCCGCGTGGTGGGCCAGGTCGGCCAGCAGGCGCCGGTCGGCTGCGGTCAGCGTCCGCCCGGCGGGGGGCTGCACGGCGAGGCGGCCGATCGCCTTGCCCTGGTAGACGAGCGGGATGTCCTCCCCGATGCCGCGACCGCGGATGCCGTGAGCGGCAACCAACTCGTACTCGCCATCGCGCTCGAACTCGATCGCGGCGTAAGAGACCCGCAGCGCGTCCGCGACGGTCTCGACGATCGACTCGGTCACCGCCTCGGGGGCCAGGGTGGCCTGGAGCCGATCCCCGAGCCGCGCGAGCGCGGCGTACGGATCGTTACGGTCTCCGTAGATCAATCGGTCGACGCGCTTCTGCACCCGCTGGCGCAGCGGCTGGATCCCGATCGCCACGATGCCGGTGGCGATCAGCCCGAGCAATCCGCGTGAGTCGAGCACCGAGCTCAGCCCGCCGACGACCGCGACGTAGATCGCGACCACGCAGGCGGTGAGCACGCCGTAGACCAGCGTGCGGTTGATGATCAGCTCGATGTCGAAGAGCCCGTAGCGAAGGACCGCCGTCGCGATCGAGATCGGGACCGCCAGCTCCATCACCGCCATGGCGGCGCCGGTGAGCCAGCTCGCGTCCCCCGTCACCACTTGGTCGACCCCACAGACGAGCAGGGTCGCGGGGATGGAGAGCGCCCCATAGGCGAGCCAGAGGAGTTGCTGGCGCTCGACCCCGGCCGCCCGCCGAAAGCGGACTCGCACCGCCCACGCCGCGGCGAAGAGGCTCGCCAACGTGCCGACCAAGAAGGGCACGAAGACGGGATCGAGGGCCTCGGGCAGGGTCGGCAACGGCCGCTCCACGGCGGCGAACGGAGTCTCCAGTGGCTCGGGCAGGAACGCCAGAACCACCATCAGTCCGACGATCGACGCCGCGGCGCCGATGGCGACCGGACGCCAGCGTCGCGACGGGAGCCGGCCGTCCGGAAACACCATCACGACGGCCACCAGGCCCGCGTAAAACGCCGGCCAAGTGCTCGAGCTGAAGAGCGCCGCCCAGCTCGCCCCCGGGAGCGAACCGGGCTCGGCGATCAGCCCGTACACCGCGTAGGACGCCGTCACGTCGAGCGCCAGCACGAAGGCGTGGCCGACCAGAAAGAGCCCGACGAGGTTCCCCGCGCGACGCACCGAGATCAGGACTCCGGCCGCGAGCGCGACCAGGGCCGCTCCGCCGTACAGGATCACGTGGCCGACCCGGGTGCCGCCGCTCAGGACGGTGAGATAGCCGCTGAAGGCGACGAGGACGACGATGCACGCCGCGGCCGCCCACACCGCCCGCACGCGCCGGCCGGAGGCCGCCCCATCAGAGGCAACGACTGCCTGCTCCATGAGCGGATTTTCACCAGTTCGCGCCGTTCGGCGCAACGATCGCTCGTTTTCCCCCGCCGTGTCAGGGCTCTCCGGCGTCTGGACGGACATCGCTCAGACCGCCGGAATGGTCGTATGTGGGCGGATGAGCGTCATCTGGACTAGCCCCCTTGGTTGTGCGCCAGCTCGATCGTCGCCGATGCCGACAGCATCCCTGCTCGAGACCTCGTAGCGAGCGACCATCCGCCGCCGCTAGGCGGCGACCACCCTCTCGCGCGCCTTCGACCGGACTACCCAGCCGGTCAGAGCCCAGAGCGCTCCGAGCAGGAGCAGGAAGAAGGGCGAGCCTCCGACGGGAAGGAAGAAGGCGATCTGCACCGGCAGCTGCACGAAGAACCAGACTCCGACAAGGAGCGGGACGAACCTCCGCCGGTCTCCCGACGCACCCGCTCGGATGGCGGCGATTCCGTACACGATCATCCCGAGCGACGAGACGAGCCCCCCGGCCGCCGAGAACGGCGGCTCGGCCGAGGCGTCGGTGGTGAGGTACAGAGGGCCGAGCGCCCACAGCAGAAGGCCAAGCAGAGTCATCGCCGTGCCCGTTCGGGGCAACCAACTCGAGCCGCCAACGCGGAGCACGTGCAAACCGAGCACACCGCACATCAGTCCGAGCATGGCGACGCCGCCCAACCCGTTCGCGAACCGCGCCGTGACGGTATCCGCCGTGTTCGACCCGAGCGTGCCGGACGCCTCGAGGTCCAGCAGGAGCCCCGAGACGGCTAGGAGCACGCCGCCGACGATGCAGGCCGAGCCCAGCATACGGCCCCGTTTCGTGCGCGCCTCCGCTTCGCCGCCGACCGCCTCCGGGTCGAGTGGCCGGGTGGTGCCGGTGGTCTGCGTCATCTCTGCTCCTCTGTCGGGTCGCTGGGACCGGTCTTCGAACCGGTACGGAAACCCTCCGGCCCCGACCATCCCGAGCGACGTGAGGAGCCCCCCGGCCGCCGAAAACGGCGGCTCGGCCGAGGCGTCGGCGGTCAGGTACAGCGGGCCGACCGCCCACAGCAGAAGACCCAGCAGAGTCACCACCGTGCCCGTTCGGGGCAACCAACCCGAGCCGCCGACGCGGAGCACGTGCAGACCGAGCACACCGCACATCAGTCCGAGCATGGCGACGCCGCCCAACCCGTTCGCGAACCGCGCCGCGACGGTATCCGCCGTGTTCGACCCGAGTGGGCCGGACGCCTCAAGGTCCAGCAGGAGGCCCGAGACGGCTAGGAGCACGCCGCCGACGATGCAGGCCGAGCCCAGCATACGGCCCCGTTTCGTGCGCGCCTCCGCTTCGCCGCCGACCGCCTCCGGGTCGAGTGGCCGGGTGGTGCCGGTGGTCTGCGTC
>JBHEMU010000071.1:0-9456 GCA_046262415.1 Gaiellaceae bacterium
GCCGACGAAGGTCACCCCCGCGAGTGAGGGCGCACCGATCGTCAGCCAGCGCGGGACCGTCAGCTCCTGGTCGTCGGTGAGGTTCCCCGGCGTCCCGTTCACGTCCTGGAAGACGCAGTCGGTGACGACCGCGCCGGTGTCGTAGACGGGGGCGGGGGTCGCACTCGGGCGGACCCGGCACGGCAGCGGCGTTCCGTTCGGCCGGTCGTCGGTGTAGTCGTTCGGGGTGCCCCGGTCGTCGAAGGCGTTCCTCAGGTCGAAGACCATCGTGGCGTTCACGCTCGCGCAGGTGAGGCGGTCGTCCGGGTAGATCTCGAGCTCGTGACAGGCGGCGAGGGCGTCGACGGTGTGGCCGAGCGCCATCAGGGCGTTCGGGTAGCGGTAGCGGTACACCTGCGGGCGGCACGTCAGCCGCTTCGTGATCGTCGTCGTCAGCGGCGGGAAGTTCATGCACGAGGAGAGGTCGACGAGCTCGAACCCGTCGAGGCTGAAACGCGCCGTGGCTGCGGGGTCCGGATTCTCGTTCGCGCGCGTGCAGGCCGTGTCGTCTGCGTTGCAGCTGACGACGACGAAGTCGGAGGTGACGGCGAAGGCGATGTGCGGCCGCTTCGGGTCGACGTTGACCGTGTGCGACTCGCCGATGTGGCTCGTCAGTCCGATCTCGACCGGGCTGTCCACGTCCGTGATGTCGATGATCTCGAGGCCTCCCTGAGGGTCGCTCGGGCTCAAGCCGCTGGCGGCGGCGTCGTGACAGCGGCCCTCGTTGTCGGTGGCGTCGAGGAGGAGCTGAGCGTCGGTCTTCACTGCGAACGGGTTGGCGGTGTTGAGGAGCACGTTCCCCTTCGGCGTCGCCTCCACGTCGTGCTGGAGGCCGGTCGCCGCGGAGGCGTCGCTGACGCAGGATGCGGACGGGTGACTGGCGATGCGCTCCAGGCTCGACGCGGTGACCTCCCCGTTCTGGGTGAGGCGGAAGATCGTCTGGCCGCCCGCGTTGGGACCGATCGCGAGCGTGCCGACCGAGGCGTACGTCTCGACGCCCTGCGTGAAGAAGTCGACGTCGGTGTGGGGATTCCCGGTCGCGAACGTCGTGAGCAGCTGCCAGCTCGCGCCGGTTCCGCCGGAGGTGAAGCCGGCGCCCGGCGACGGCTGGGGCGTGAACGCCGGCGCGGGATGGTCGTGCCCCGCGGCCGGGGCCGCCAGGACGAGGAACGTGGCCGCGAGCGCTGCCACGAGAGACGGTCTCAGGATGCCTCCGAGCATGAGTTACCTCCGGTCGCCGCAGGAACGATGAGAGTCTGCCCGAAGCTCGCCGTCGGGAAACCGGTGTGGGGTTCCGATCACGTCGCGCTGGCAGAGCTGCGTGCGCGGCCGCCGCCCTTCGCGGCGACGCGCGCGGCCTTCGGCGCGTCGGCGCGGGGCAGCTCGACGACGAACCTCGACCCCGGGCCGCGGTCGGACTCGACCCAGATCCGGCCGTTGAGCCGGCGGACGAGCTCGCGGCAGATGTACAGGCCGAGCCCCGTGCCGCCGATGCCGCGCGTCATGTTCGGATCGAGGCGGTAGAACTTCTCGAAGATCCGGCGCTGGTCGGCCGGAGGGATTCCGAGGCCCTCGTCGCGGACCGAGACCTGCACCGTCCGGCCGGCTCGCGCGACTTCGACCTCGACCGAGCCGCCGGCCGGCGAGTACTTGATCGCATTCTCGACGAGGTTGACGAAGACGCGGCGCAGCTGGTCCCGCTCCGCGAGCACCGGCGGCACGCGCTTCGGCGCGACGACTCGCAGCTCGACGTTCGACGGCGCGTGCGTTCGAGCGATCTCGACGACGTCCCGCACGAGCTCGAGCACGTCGCAGGACTCCCTCGACAGCTTCATCAGCCCCGAGTCGAGATGGCTTGCGAGCAGCACATCGCCGACGATATTGGCGAGCCGCTCCGACTCCTGCGCGGCGACGTCGAGGAGCTTGTGCTTCGTCTCCTCGTCGAGACCCGGCCGGCGCAGGGTGATTGCCGCCCCGTGAATCGCGGCGAGCGGGGTCCGGAGCTCGTGCGACACGGTCGCGACGAAGTCCGCCTTCATCTGCCTGACCGCCCGCTCCTCGGTCAGGTCCCGAAACGCATAGACCGTGCCCTGGTCGAAGCCCACGCCCGAGATCGAGAGCCAGAGCTCCCGGCCGTCGAGCTCCAGCGGAACCGTCTCGGTCGGCGTCCCGCCGCGGCCGGGGCCGTCCGCGACGGGGATGAGAGTCGAGATCTTCGACCACCCCGGGATCGCGCTCGACGCCGCCCGGCCGACGACGTCCGTCTCGAGCAGGCCCGTGATCTCCTGGGCGGCTGTGTTCCAGAGCCGGATCACCTGGCGGCGGTCGACGAGGAAGACGCCGTCGCCGACCGTGTTCAGCACCTGCGCGGCCTGCGCGCGATCCTCGGCTTCGCGGTAGAGCCGGACGTTGTCGACCGCGATCGCGACCCTCCGCGCCAGCTCCTCGGCGAGCGCGAAGTCCTCTCGCTCGTAGCGGCGGCCGGTGTCCCCGACGGCCAGCGTGATCGCGCCGAGTGCGCGCCCACGCGACACGAGCGGAACGCGCAGGTACGAGCTCAGCCCGACCGCGCGCAGCACCCCCGGGTCGAGGTGGTCGCCGGCGAGCTCGGCGAGACGCGACTCCGGGATCTCCGCCGCGAACTCCCCTTCCCCGGCGCCGAAGATCTTCGAGGCGCCGTCGGACATCGGTCCGGCCGCGCGCTCGGCGAGCTCCCTGAGGAGAACGATCCTGCCCGGGTCGGCGTGGCGCAGGGCGACCACCCTCTGGCCGCCGGGATCGAGGACGCTGACGGCCGCCCAGTCGGCGATCTCGGGTACCGCCAGGCCGACGACGGCGTCGAGCATGCGATCGTCGTCGAGCGAGATCGCGAGCGCGGCGCTCACGTCGCCGAGGAACCGGCGACGCTCCTCGATTCGCTTGAGCTCGTGCATGTCCGTATGGGTGCCGAACCATTTCGCGATCTTCCCGTCCCCGTTCCGGAACGGGGACGCCCTGCTGAGATGCCAGCGATACGAGGCATCGCTCGCCCGGAGGAGGCGGAACTCGTCCTCGTACGGCGTTCCCGACTCGAGCGACCGGCGCCAGCGAGCCGCCGCCGAGGAGCGGTCGGCGGGGTGGACGAGGTGTGCCCACGACTGTCCGAGCAACCGGTCGGGCTCCACCTCGAAGTAGTCCACCACCTGCCGGTTCACGTAGTCGAGCGATCCGTCCGCGAGCGCCGTCCAGACCTGCTGCGGAATCGACTCGGCGAGGAAGCGATAGCGCTCCTCGCCCGCGCGCTCGACCTCGGCGAGCTCGCTCACACGGAGCTGCTCGGCCTGCTCCTCGACCTGACGCCGCTTCTCCCACAGCTCGACGAAGACCGCCGCCTTCGAGCGGAGAATCGTCGCGTCGAGCGGCTTCATCACGTAGTCGACACCTCCCGCCTCATACCCGCGGAAGACGTGCTCGGCGTCCTTGCTGATCGCAGTCAGGAAGATGATCGGGACGTCCTTCGTCCTCACCCGCTGCTTGATCAGCGCGGCCGTCTCGAAGCCGTCCAGCTCCGGCATCTGCACGTCGAGCAGGATCAGGGCGAAATCTCTGTGGAGCAGCTCCCGCAACGCGGCCGTCCCGGAGGTGACCGAGACCAGCTCCCGTTCGAGCGGCTCGAGGATCGCGGCGAGGGCGAGCAGGTTGTCGTCGCGGTCGTCGACGAGCAGGATCGCTGCGGCGTCCCGCCTCATGCCGTCCGGCCTGCCCTCGGCTCGGTTCGACGCTGCGCGAGGCCCGCGAGGAACGGCGCGATCTCGTCGAGCGGCAGCACTCCGTCCGGATCGGTCGCGGCGATCGCGGCCGCCGGCAGCTCGCCGCGCTCGGCGCTCTCGGGCGCCTGGACCACGACCGCGCCGCCCGCGGCCTTGATCCGCGCGGCGCCGCGCGCGCCGTCGTCGTTGGCGCCGGTGAGGAGCGTGCCCACGACGCGCGCGCCGTAGGCGTTGGCCGCCGATTCGAACAGCACGTCGATCGACGGCCGCGCGTACCGGACACGCGCGTCCGTCGACAGCGCGAACGCGCCGGGCTCGACGAGCAGGTGGTACTCCGGCGGTGCGACGTACACGCGGCCGCGGAGGATCGGCTCCTTGTCCTCCGGCTCGCTCACCGGGCTGCGCGCGCTCTCCCGCAGGAGCCGGACCAGCGTGTCCGGCCCGAAGCTCGGCCCGCGGTGCTGCACGATCGCGATCGGCAGGTCGAACTCGGGCGGGAGCAAGTGCAGGACGCGCCGGAGCGCCGCCACGCCACCCCACGAAGCGCCGACGACGACGAGCTCGTAGGTCACCTCGCCCTCCGGTAGAGCCGCTGCCCCGCGTCGAGCTCGTCGTAGAGGCTCTCGTAGTCCGTGAACCGCAGGGACTCCTTCTGGCCGAGCCCGAGGATCCCGAACGTGACGAGGCTCGAATGGAAGAGCTCGTGCACGCGGTTTTGGAGCGGCCGGTCGAAGTAGATCAGCACGTTGCGACAGAGGATGAGATGGAACTCGTTGAACGACCCGTCCGAGACGAGGTTGTGCTGCGCGAAGACCACGTTGTCGAGCAGCGAGCGGGAGAACAGCGCCGCGTCGTACCTCGCGACGTAGTACTCCGAGAAGGCGCGCGTGCCGCCGGCGCGGATGTAGTTGTGCGTGTACTCGCGCATCTTGTCGAGCGGGAAGAGTCCGCTTCTGGCGGTCTCGAGGACGCCCTGGTTGATGTCCGTCGCGTAGATCCGGGTCCGGTCGTACAGCCCTTCCTCGCTCAGCAGGATCGCGAGCGAGTAGACCTCCTCGCCGGTGGAGGAGCCGGCGGCCCAGATCCGGACGAACGGGTAGGTGCGGAGGACCGGGAGCACCTTCTGGCGGAGAGCGAGGTGGAAGCCCGGGTCGCGAAACATCGCGGTCACGTTGATCGACAGGTCGCGGAGCAACCGCTCCATGCAGGAGCGGTCGTGCAGGACCCGGTCCTGGAGGGCCGAGACGGTGGCCAGCCCCTCCTCGTCGATCCGCCGGCGGAGGCGCCGGGTGAGCGAGGCCGGCGCGTACTCCCGGAAGTCGTACCCGTAGTGACGGTAGACCGCCTCGAGCAGGAGCTCCACCTCGAGGCGCTCGAGGTCGGGGTCGGCCCCGAACATCCCGACGGTCCCCGCGAGCGGGGCCTCTACGCGTAGAGCCACACGCGCATGAGCGAAAGGAGCTGCTCGGGGTCGACCGGCTTCGTGATGTAGTCGGAGGCGCCCGCCGCGATGCTCTTGTCGCGATCGCCCTTCATCGCCTTCGCGGTCAGCGAGATGATCGGGAGCTTCTCGAAGCGCGGCATCCGGCGGAGAGCCCTCATCGTCTCGTATCCGTCCAGCTCCGGCATCATCACGTCCATCAGGACGAGGTCGACCTCCGGATCGGCCTCCAGCTTCTCGATCGCCTCGCGGCCGTTCTCCGCGTAGCGGACCTCCATGCCGTGGCCCTCGAGCACGCTCACGAGTGCGAAGACGTTGCGGATGTCGTCGTCGACGACGAGAACGCGCTTGTCCCTGAAGACGCCGTCGGACGATTGCAGCTGCTCGAGCATCTTCCGCTTCTCCGCGGGGAGCTTGGACTCGACGCGGTGGAGGAAGAGCGTCGTTTCCTGGAGCAGCCGCTCCGGCGAGCGGACGTCCTTGACGATGATCGAGTCGGCGTAGCGCTGGAGCCGCGTCTCCTCGCGCCGGGTGAGCTCCTTGCCGGTGTAGACGATGATCGGCAGGTCGCGGTGGCGCTCGTCCTGCTTCGCCTCCTCGAGCAGGGCGAACCCTGTCGTCCGCGGCAGCTTCAGGTCGAGCACCATGCAGTCGAAGACGCCCTCGCGGAGCTCGGCCAGCGCCTCCTCGCTCGATCCGACGGCCGTCACCTCGACGTCGCCGCCCCCTACGAGCTCGACGATGGCGTTCCGCTGCTCGTCGTCGTCCTCGACGACCAGCAGCCTCTTCGCGCCGCGGCTGATGAAGTCGCTGAAGCCGGCGAACATCTCCTCCAGGCTCTCCCGGGACATCGGCTTCTCGAGGAACGCGATCGCGCCGGCGCGCAGCGCATCCTGCCGGACGTCGCTGCTCGAGATCACGTGCACGGGGATGTGGCGCGTCTCGGCGTGGTGCTTCAACTGCTCCAGCACCTCGAACCCGTGCGTGACCGGAAGCTCGACGTCGAGGATGATCGCGTCCGGCCGGTAGGCGCGGGCGGTCGCGAGGCCGGTGTCGCCGCGGAGCGCCACGAGACCCTTGAACCCCGCCTCCCGCGCCGTCTCGAGCACGGTCCTCGCGAAGGTCGGGTCGTCTTCGACGATCAGGACGACCCGGTCGCCCGGCCCGAGCGAGTCCCGGTCGTCGGGGATCTCCGCCACGAGTGCCGGCGACCCTTCGGCCGCCAGTCCGCCGATCGTGGCGAGCGCGCTCGCCGCATCGGAGCCGATGGCGGCCGGAAGCAGCTTCTCGATCGCCCGGTCTCGCGGCTCGGGCGGGGTCGTGGGCAGGTGCTTGGGCCAGCGGGCCGGCAGGAAGAGCGTGAACGCGCTCCCCTCGCCGACGGTGCTCTCCACCCGGATCTCGCCCCCGAGCAGGCGGGCGATCTCGCGGCTGATCGACAGGCCGAGACCCGTGCCGCCGTACCGGCGGCTCGTCGTGCCGTCCGCCTGCTGGAAGGCCTCGAAGATCAGGCGCAGTTTCTCGTCGTGAATCCCGATGCCGGTCTCCGACACCGTGAAGGCGAGGACGCGCTCGGCACGGTTCAGCTCCTCCTGTCCGTACACGCGGGACTCGGGGGCCGGTGCGACACGGACGACGACGCTGCCCTCGTCCGTGAACTTGAAGGCGTTCGAGAGCAGGTTCTTGAGGATCTGCTGCAAGCGCTGCTCGTCCGTCTCGATCGTCGGCGGTGCGTCGTCGGCGATCTCGAAGCGGAACTCGAGCCCCTTCTGGTCGGCCACCGGGCGGAAGGCGCTCTCGACGTAGTCGCGCACCGTCTCGAGCGCCAGTACGTCCGGCGAGGCCTCCATCTTCCCCGCCTCCACCTTCGAGAGGTCGAGGATGTCGTTGATCAGGTCGAGGAGGTCGCTGCCGGCGGCGTGGATCGTCCGCGCGAACTCGACCTGCTTCTCGCTGAGGTTGCCGTTCGGGTTGTCGGCGAGCAGCTTCGACAGGATCAGCAGCGAATTCAGTGGCGTCCGCAGCTCGTGGGACATGTTGGCGAGGAACTCCGACTTGTACTTCGAGCTGAGCGCGAGCTGCTCCGCCTTCTCCTCGATCGCGACGCGCGCCGCCTCGACCTCCTCGTTCTTGATCTCGATGCGCGTGTTCTGATCCTCGAGCAACCGCGCCTTCTCCTCGAGCTCCTCGTTGGTCTGCTGCAGCTCCTCCTGCTGCTGCTGGAGCAGCTCCTCGGAGGCCTTCAGCGACCTGGCCTGGTCCTCGAGATCGCGGTTCGCCCGCTCGAGCTCGTCGCGCTGCGACTGAAGCTCCTCGGACTGGCTCTGCAGCTCCTGCGTCAGCGACTGCGATTGCTGGAGCAGCTCCTCCGTGCGCATGTTCGCCTGGATCGTGTTCAGCACCACCCCGATCGTCTCGGTCAGCTGCTCGAGGAAGGCCTGGTGCGTCGGGCTGAAGCGCTGGAAGGAGGCGAGCTCGACCACGGCCATCACCTGGTCCTCGAACTGGACCGGGAGAACGATGATGTTGACCGGGGCCGCCTCCCCGAGACCGGAGCTGATCTTGATGTAGTCGTCGGGCGGATCGGTGATCAGGATCGACTTCTTCTCCAGCGCCGCCTGGCCGACCAGCGCCTCGCCGGCGCGGAAGCGGTTCGACACCTGCTTGCGCGACTTGTAGCCGTACGTGGCGATCAGCTTCAGCACGTCGCCGTTGCCCTCCCCGCCCTCGACGTTGTCCATCAGGAAGAAGGCGGCGTGATGCGCGTTCACGAGCGGCGTGATCTCCGACATGATCAGCCGCGACACCGTCGCGAGCTCGCGCTGCCCCTGCATCATGCCGGTGAAGCGGGCCGTGTTCGAGTTCAGCCAGTCCTGCTCGCGGTTTCGCTCCGTCGTCTCGCGCAGGTTCCCGATCATCTGGTTGATGTTGTCCTTGAGCTCGGCCACCTCGCCCTGCGCCTCGACGGTGATGTGCCGCGTCAGGTCGCCCTGCGTCACCGCCGTCGAGACCTCGGCGATCGCGCGCAGCTGGGTGGTGAGCGTCGCCGCGAGCTGGTTGACGTTGTCCGTCAGCCCGCCCCAGACGCCGGAGACGCCCTCTACCTGAGCCTGGCCTCCGAGCTTGCCCTCGCTGCCGACCTCCTTGGCGACCCGGGTGACCTCGGCCGCGAACGAGGAGAGCTGGTCGACCATGACGTTGATCGTGTTCTTCAGCTCGAGGATCTCGCCCCGGACGTTGACCGTGATCTTCTTCGACAGGTCGCCCGTGGCCACGGCCGTCGTCACCTCGGCGATGTTCCGCACCTGGTTCGTCAGGTTGTCGGCGAGGGTGTTGACGTTGTCCGTCAGGTCCTTCCAGGTGCCGGAGACGCCCTCGACCTGCGCCTGGCCGCCGAGGATGCCCTCGGTGCCGACCTCGCGCGCCACCCGCGTCACCTCGGCCGCGAACGAGCGCAGCTGGTCGACCATCGTGTTGATCGTGTTCTTCAGCTGGAGGATCTCGCCCTTGACGTCGACGGTGATCTTCTGAGACAGGTCGCCGTTGGCGACCGCCGTCGCCACCTGGGCAATGTTCCGCACCTGGTCGGTCAGGTTCAGCGCCATGAAGTTGACGTTGTCGGTCAGGTCCTTCCAGGTGCCCGAGACGCCCTTGACGACCGCCTGGCCGCCCAGCCTGCCCTCGGTGCCGACCTCGCGCGCCACCCGCGTCACCTCGGCCGCGAACGAGGAGAGCTGGTCGACCATCGTGTTGATCGTGGACTTCAGCTCGAGGATCTCGCCGCGCGCGTCGACGGTGATCTTCTTCGACAGGTCGCCGTTGGCGACGGCCGTCGTCACGTCGGCGATGTTCCGCACCTGGTCGGTCAGGTTCAACGCCATGATGTTCACGTTGTCGGTCAGGCCGCGCCAGGTGCCGGAGACGCCGGCGACGTCGGCCTGGCCGCCGAGCTTGCCCTCGGTGCCGACCTCGCGCGCGACCCGCGTCACCTCGTCCGCGAACGAGGAGAGCTGGTCGACCATGACGTTGATCGTGTTCTTCAGCTCGAGGATCTCGCCGCGCGCGTCGACGGTGATCTTCTGGGACAGGTCGCCCTGTGCGACCGCGGTCGCCACCTGGGCGATGTTCCGCACCTGGTCGGTCAGGTTCGAGGCCATCAGGTTGACGTTCTCGGTCAGACCGCGCCAGGTGCCGGAGACGCCCTCGACCTGCGCCTGGCCGCCGAGG
>JBHEMU010000072.1:0-21913 GCA_046262415.1 Gaiellaceae bacterium
GCGCGGGCTTGCCCGTGCTCCGTCTGAGCCGACCGCACGAGCGCATCCGGGTAGAGACCACGCTCCCAGGCGTCGCTTGCGACGCCGACCTCAGGAGCGCGGGCTTGCCCGTGCTCCGTCTGAGCCGACCGCACGAGCGCATCCGGGTAGAGACCGACGCTCCTAGCGAGTCCCTCGCGCGCGCTTCTTCCAGGCCTCCGCCATCGCGATCCGCTGCTCGATCGTCGGGTGGGTCTCGAGCAGGATGTACGACCACGTCGGCGGGTGCGGGTCGGACAGGCTCGTCCTGGTGAAGCCGGCGAAGAGCCTCTGCGCCGCGACCGGGTCACGCGTCGTGCTCAGGGCCGCCCAGTCCGCCTCGGCTTCCATGTGGCGGGTGATGGCGTTGTCGAGGGGCGTGGCGACGAGCTGGAGCGCGACGAGGACGAACAGCGACAGCGGCACGGCCGCCGGGTTGCGCATACCTCCCTTGCGCCGGGTCAGCAGCTCGATCCCGAAGGCCCCGGGGATCGCGAAGAGCGCGTACCAGGCGATCCCCTTGGACAGATGGGCGTGCGCGTGGTGGCCGTACTCGTGCGCGATCACGACGTCGACCTGGGCGTCGGTGAAGCGGCCGTCCAGCAGCGTGTCCCAGAGCGCCACGCGCCGGCTCGGCCCGAGCCCGGCCGCCCAGGCGTTGACGAGGTCGGTCTGGTCGCTCACCTTCTCCACGCGCAGGGGCACGCCCTCGACTCCCGCCTTCTCGGCGATCGCGCGGGCGCGCACGATCAGCGCACGGTCGTCGGGACGGTCGAGGTCGCTCAGGTACGGGTACAGGAACAGGAAGAGCGCCGCGATCCCGACGAACGCGGGCCCGCCGAGCACCCACCACCACCGTCCCATCACGCCGGCGAGGCCCATCACGATCAGCAGCGCCAGGCAGAGCGAGAGGAACGTGAAGCCGAGGACGAGCCAGTCGCCGAACACGAATTCGAGGTAGTCGCCCTCCGCGAGATCGTGGCGCCGGTACCACCAGAAGCCCGCGATCGCGAAGGGCAGCTGCGCGAGCCAGACGAGCGCGAAGCCGAGCATCCCGAGCAGCATCCCCGTGCCGACCCGGCCGGCCGCAGACTCCCGCATGAAGCGATGCCCGCGGCGGGCGTAGAAGGCCAGCGTGGCGAGCAGGGCGAGTGTCGCGAGCACGAAGTTCCAGCGCTGGAAGCGCTCGAAGCGGTCGGCCCGGTCGAGCACCGCCTCGGGCACGTACGTGCCCGGATCGACCTTCGGCAGGCTCAGGTCGCCGGGCACCGTGCTGCTGTCCCACAGCAGGTAGGCGGCCAGGAACCAGCCCGCGGCGAGCGCCGCTAGGGTTGCTGCGCGGAACAGCATGCGCGTCGCGGTCATCTCGGACATCCACGGTAACCTGCACGCGCTCGAGGCGGTTCTCGGAGCGATCGACGCGGAGGGCGTCGACGAGCTCTGGTCGCTCGGCGACGTCGTCGGCTACGGCCCCCGTCCGAACGCATGCTGCGACCGCGTCGCCTCCCGGGCGCGACTCTCCCTCGCGGGGAACCACGACCTCGGCGTGCTGGGCACGATCGACCTGGAGGAGTTCTCGCCCGATGCCTTCGCCAGCGCGAGCTGGACGCGGGAGGTGCTGCGGCCGGACGCGCACGCGTACCTCGCCGGGCTCTCGCCCCAGGGTGTACGCGAGGGCGTCGAGCTCTTCCACGCCAGCCCCCGCGACCCCGTGTGGGAGTACATCCTCTCAGGCGAGGCCGCCCTCGACGCGCTCGAGCTGACCTCAGCGCCGCTCGTGCTGGTCGGACACAGCCACGTCCCGCTCGCGGTCGGGCTCGACGGCGGCACGCTGGACGGCGGACTCGCTCCGGGGGGTACGGAGGCCGAGCTGGGCACCGGACGCTGGCTGCTCAATCCCGGCTCGGTCGGCCAGCCTCGCGACAGCGACCCGCGGGCCGCGTACCTCCTGCTCGACCTGGCCGCCGGCCGCGCCTGGTTCCGGCGCGTGGAGTACCCGGTCGAGCGGACGCAGGCCGAGCTCCGCGAGCGCAACCTGCCGGCGGCGCTCGCCGAGCGCCTCGCCGTGGGCGTTTAGCGCCTGGCCGGCGGGCCCAGGAGAGAGGGGCGCGCGCAGCTGAGGACGCCGCGGATGTCGCGTGCGGCTGCCGACCCGAATGGCTGGGGAGGGGCGACCGCGAAGCGGTAGCCGGACGCTACCCGCGCGAGGAGACCGGGGCCGCGGCCACGCGCTTCTGGCCGCTCGTGATGCCCTCGCGGGCGAGCGCGAGCTGGACGTCCTCGCGCGCCTTGTAGATCCGCCACTTGACCGTGGCGAGCGTGGTCTCGAGCGAGTCGGCGATCTCGGTGTACGAGAGCCCGACGACGTCGCGCAGCAGCAGCGCCATCTTCAGGTCGACGTTGAGCGCCTCGACGGCGCGCCAGACCGCGTCGATCGTCTCCATCCGCTCGAACGGCTGGTCGAGCACCTCGAGCGGCGGCAGGTCGTCGATCGCGACCAGCGACCGCGGACGCCGTTCGTTCGCCCGCAACTCGTCGAGGACGCGGTTCTTGGTCACCTGGAAGAGCCACGTCGTGAACAGGCACCGCTGCGTGAAGCTCGGCAGGCCCTGGTAGACGCGGAGGAAGACCTCCTGTGTGAGATCCTCGGCGAGCGAGCGTTCTCCGACGAGTCGGAGGACGTAGTTGAACACGGGCCGCTCGTACGCCCGGACGATCAGGGAGAACGCGCGCTCGTCACCTTTCTGCGCTTTCCTGAGTACTCCCGGATCGGGCTGCGCCAGTGACAAGGTGCGGCAGTATAGCGCGGTGAATGAACGAATGACGGGTATACATCGGCGGCTTACGACAGTCTTACGCAGGTTTCAGCGACGCTTTACACCAGCGGGCGCCCGGTCATCGCGGGCGGCTGGTCGATGCCGAGCAGAGCGAGCGCAGTCGGGGCGAGGTCGCGCAGCCCCCCGCTGCGGACCCGCGCGGCCGTGGAGGTGACGACGAGGGGCACCGGATTGGTCGAGTGGGCCGTATCCGGCGAGCCGTCGGCCTCGAGCATCTCCTCGGCGTTGCCGTGGTCGGCGGTGACGAGACAGACCCCGCCGGCGCGGGTCACGGCCTCGACGACGACGCCGAGGCCGGCGTCGGCCGCCTCGACGGCGCGGATCGCGGCGCCGATCACGCCCGTGTGGCCGACCATGTCCGGGTTGGCGAAGTTGACGATCCCGAACGCGTGCCCGGCGCCGATCTCCGCCGCGAACCTGGCCGCCACCTCCCCGGCGGACATCTCGGGCTTCAGGTCGTAGCTGGGGACGTCGCGGGGCGACGGGACGAGGATCCGTCGCTCGCCGAGCCACTCCTCCTCGCGGCCGCCGTTGAAGAAGTAGGTGACGTGCGCGTACTTCTCCGTCTCGGCCGCGTGCAGCTGCCCGAGGCCCTCCCTCGAAAGCACCTCCGCGATCGTGTCGTCCGCCACCCGCTCGGCGAAGACGGCCGGGCAGTCCAGGTCCTCGCGGTACCGCGTCATCGTCGTCAGGTCGAATCCCGCCTCCAGCAGCCGCTCGGACAGCTGTCGCGCCCGGTCCGGCCTGAAGTTGAAGAAGACCGCGCAGTCGTCGGGCCGCAGCGGCGGGCGGCCCTCGAGCACGACCGGCTCGACGAACTCGTCGGTGATCCCCCGGGCGTGACTGGCCCGGATCGCGGCGACGGGATCAACCGCCCGCTCGCCCGTCCGGTCGACGATCGCGGCCAGCGCGCGCTCGGTGCGATCCCACCGCCCGTCGCGGTCCATCGCGTAGTAGCGGCCGCAGACGGTCGCGACGCGATCGGCCGGAAGCTCCGCGAGGTCGCCGGCCGCGGCCGTCGGCGAGACGTCGCGGCCGTCGGTGAAGGCGTGGACGTACGTGCGGTCGATCAGGCCCTCACGGCGCGAGAGCTCGAGCAGCGCGCGCAGGTGGTCGATGTGCGAGTGGACGCCGCCGTACGAGACGAGGCCGAGCAGGTGGACGTTGGAGCCGCGGCTCCGAGCCCGCGCGAACACCTCGCGGAGCGCGGCGTTTTCGTACAGCTCGCCCGTCTCGATCGCGTGGTTGACCCGCATCAGGTCCTGGAAGAGCACACGGCCCGATCCGATCGTCAGGTGGCCGACCTCCGAGTTTCCCATCTGGCCGGGCGGCAGGCCGACCGCCTCGCCGGAGGCCTCGAGCCGCGCGTGCGGGTACCCGGCCACGAGCCGGTCGAAGACCGGTGTCCGCGCGAGCTCGACGGCGTTGCCGGGGCCGGCCGAGGCGAGACCCCAGCCGTCGAGGACGATCAGCGCGACGAGTGGGCTGCCGCCAGGCAAATCGCCGCGAACGATTCCACCTCGAGGGAGGCGCCGCCGACGAGCGCCCCGTCCACCGCCGGCTGCGCGAGCAGCTCGGCCGCGTTCTCGGGCTTGACCGAGCCCCCGTACAGAACTGGGACGCCCAGCAGGCTCTTGATCAGCGCGTGCGCCTCCTGTGCCAGGTCGGGCGTCGCGGTCTGGCCCGTGCCGATCGCCCAGACGGGCTCGTAGGCGACGACGAGGTTGTCGTCCGGCTCGAGCACGCCGACCTGCCGGCGGAGCACCGTCTCGGTCTCCCCCGACTCGCGCTCCGCAGCCGTCTCGCCGACGCAGGCGATCACGTGCAGCCCGGCGGCCAGTGCGGCCCTGGCGCGCAGGGCGACCGTCTCGTCCGTCTCGCCGAAGTGCTGCCGGCGCTCCGAGTGCCCCACGAGGGCGCCGTAGACGCCGAGCTCCTTCAGCATCGACGCCGAGACCTCGCCGGTGAACGCCCCCTCGTCGGCCCAGTGGACGTTCTGCGCGGCCACGGCGACGTCCGTGCCGGCGAGCGTCTGGACGACGGCGCCGAGCGAGACGAAGGGCGGGCAGACGGCCACGTCGACGCCCTCGAAGGTCCGCCGCGCGAGCTCCCAGCAGAACGCGGCCGCCTCGGCCGGCCCCTTGTACAGCTTCCAGTTGCCGGCGATCAGCATGCGTGCCCGCTCACGCGGCCTCGGGGATGGCGGCGACTCCGGGCAGGTCCTTGCCCTCCAGCAACTCGAGCGAGGCGCCGCCGCCGGTGGAGAGCCACGAGACGGCGTCCTCGAGACCGAGCTCCGTGAGGGCGCGCGCCGAGTCGGCGCCGCCGACCACCGAGTGCGCGTCCGCGGCGGCGACCGCCTCGGCGACGGCCTTCGTGCCCTCGGCGAAGCGCGCCCACTCGAAGACGCCCATCGGCCCGTTCCAGAAGATCGTGCGCGCCTCGAGCAGGTGCCGCTCGAACGTCGCGCAGGTCTCCGGCCCGATGTCGAGGCCCAGCCACCCGTCGGGAACCCTGTCGGCATCCACGACTCGTGCCTCCGCATCGGGATCGAACTCCGCCGCCGCCACCACGTCCACGGGAAGCACCACGTTCACCCCGTCCAGCGGAGATCGCGAGGCGAGCTCCGCCGCCATCTTGCCGCCGACGAGCACGGTGTCCGCCTTGCCGCCGAGCTTCCGGAGCACGCCGATCTTGTCGTCCACCTTGGCGCCGCCCGAGACGAGGACGAAGGGCCGCTCGACCGCGCCGAGCAGGCGTCCGAGCTCCTCCAGCTCCCGTTCGAGGAGCAGCCCCGCGTAGGCGGGAAGCAGGTGCGCGACCCCCTCGGTGGAGGCGTGCGCGCGGTGCGCGGAGCCGAAGGCGTCGTTGACGTAGAGGTCGCGACCGCGAGCCAGCTCGCGTGCGTACGCGGGATCGTTCCCGGTCTCCCCCGGGTGGAAGCGCGTGTTCTCGAGCAGCTCGAGACGGTCGTCGTCGAGCAGCTCGCCGAGCCGGCCGCGGACCGGGGCGATCGAGTAGGCGGGATCCTCGCCCTTCGGCCGGCCCAGGTGCGAGCAGACCTGAACCTGCGCGGCGTCGCGGTGGAGCACCAGCCGCAGGGTCGGCAGCGAGGCGCGGATCCGGGTGTCGTCCGCGATCGAGCCGTCCTCCAGGGGGACGTTCAGGTCGGCGCGCACGAGCACCCGCCTGCCGGCGATCTCCGCGTCGCGGACCGAGCGCGGCCTCCTCACACGAGCTTGGCGATCAGGTCGACGAGCCGGCACGAATAGCCCCACTCGTTGTCGTACCAGCCGATCACCTTCACCTGGTTTCCGTTCGCCATCGTCGAGAGGCCGTCGATGATGCAGGAGTGCGGGTTGCCGATGATGTCGGAGGAGACGATCGGGTCCTCCGTGTACTCGAGGATGCCGCTCCAGCCGTTCTTGTCGGCCACGGAGCTGAAGGCATGGTTGACCTCCTCGACGCTCGCCGCGCGCCCGAGCACGCACACGAGGTCGGTGACACTCCCGTCCGGGACGGGCACGCGCATCGCCATCCCGTCCAGCTTCCCCTTCAGCTCGGGGATCACGAGCGAGATCGCCTTCGCGGCCCCCGTGGACGCCGGGACGATGTTCAGCGCGGCCGACCGCATGCGCCGGAGATCCGGCTTGCCCTTGCGGGTGAGCGCGATCTGGTCCTGGAGCTGCTGCTCGGTCGTGTAGGCGTGGATCGTGGTCATGAAGCCGGACTCGATCCCGAAGTTGTCGAGCAGGATCTTCGCCATCGGCCCGACGGAGTTCGTTGTGCAGGACGCGTTCGAGACGATGTCGTGCCGCTCCGCGTCGTAGGCGTCGTCGTTCACGCCCAGGACGAGCGTGACGTCGGGATCGGTCGCGGGCGCCGAGATCAGCACCTTCCTCGCCCCGGCCTCCAGGTGCTGCGAGGCGCCCTCGCGGTCGGTGAACAGACCCGTCGACTCGAGCACGACGTCGACGCCGAGGTCCTGCCACGGCAGGACCGACGGATCGCGCTCTGCGAGGACGCGGAAGGAGTGTCCGTCGATGGAGATCCCGTCGCCCGACACCTCGATGTCCGCGTCGAGGACGCCGTGCGAGGAGTCGTAGCGGAGCACGTGCGCGAGGATGTCGGCGTCGGCCAGGTCGTTCACGGCCACGACCTCGAAGTCGCCGCCGCGCTTCAGGTGCGCGCGATAGAAGTTGCGGCCGATCCTCCCGAATCCGTTGATCGCGACGCGCCTGGCCATCGAGACTCCTCCCCGTCGGTGACGAGTCGAGTCTAGTCGGAGGATGTCAGCAGGAGCCGAACTTGAGCCTGATCGCGCCGCTGCCGGCGAGGCGGCCGCCCGAGCGTACCTCGATCCTGTAGCGGCCCTGCTCGAGCAGGCCCTTCTGGCGGTGGATCTCGAAGGCGGTCCGCCCAGACGCGCCGTCCTCCCACTTGAACGGGAACACGAAGACGCGCTTGTCGTTGTAGTACCAGGTCGCGCTGCTCGCCACCCTGTCCCGCATGCCCCTGAAGGTGATGAACGCGTAGAGCCTCCTGAAGGCCGCCGGCTTGCAAAAGACACCGCGCTTGGCGGCGTCGGGCGGAGGGATCGCGTTCTTGGTCGTCTTGCTCGCCCAGGCGACGACCTGGACCGTGCCCGCGGCCGAGACGCCCGACGAGAGCGAGGGCAGGGCCAGCGCGAGCGCCGCGAGAGCGCCGAGGGCGATCAGGGGAAGCCTCATCGCCCTTAAGTAAGAGCACGCCGCGCCCCCGTGTCAAGCCCGAGCGGTGACGGACGTATGGTTTGCAACCGATGTGGCTTCCTTCCGGCGAATGCGGCATACTCTCCGGCGGCGGGTCCACGCTCGTCCGGCGCCGGATTCAGACCCCGTCCGACGCCACGGTCCTGAGCGAGGTTCAACCGGAGGGGAAGGTCGTCCTCGGAGCTTCCCCTCCGGCCCGCCGTACCGATGCTCTTTCGTCCGCCTCGGGCCCGAGCGTCAGCAGCGGACGGCGGGATTGAAGGGCGCGAACAGGCCGAGCGGGTTCGGCGCCCAGAGCCAGACGTGCAGGTCGTAATGGCGCGGCATCCCCTTGGCGTGCCCCGGCATCGGCCCGTCGAAGGGGTAGCCGAAGAGGAGCGGCCGGTCTGAGTCGGTCTTGAGATTCTGATCTGCGTCCGCGCGGAAGTACTCGACGCCGACGAGCTTGCGGCCGCCGCCGCCCGTCCCGACGTAGAGGAGGAGCTCCGGCTTGAGCGCGTTGACCTTCCGGTCGCGGAGCAGCTTCGGGTTCGCGTAGTGGTATCCCATCGTTCCCCACTTCGGATGGGTGACGCAGACCTTCTCCTCGACGTAGCCGTCCGCGAGCGCCCGGTCGACGTCCGCGTACCTCTCGAGCGCCTTCCTGACCGTCGCGAGTTGGGCCGGGATCGTCGCCGAGCCGGCCCCGGCCGAACCGAATGCGGCGCTCACGGCCACCGCGGCCGTCAGCCCGACGATGACGGCTGCGGTCCAGCAGCCGCGGCGAAGCATGGTGCTCATCCTGTCTCCTTTCGACGTGGGTGCCCGCGTCGGCGGTCCGCATCCCACGGCCACCATCGGCAGCCTATCGAGCAGAGCCCGGCGGATTCCGCTCCCCCCAGTCGGGCCGAGCCAGCTCGACGAGCTTCGTCAGCCGGCGATGGACCGAGGCCCTCGTCGTCGGCGGCCGGGACTTTGCCGCCAGCTCACGCAGGGATGCCGACGGGAAGCGAAGACGCAGGTCGCCGACCTCCCGGAGAGGGGACGGGAGGCCGTCGAGATCGCCGTTCCGACTCAGGAGTCGCAGCGCCCTGAGCTGCCGGTCGGCCGCTCGCCCGGCGCGCACGAGGTTGGCGTGGTCGGCATTCGCGAGACGGTTCGCCCGGGCCCGGGTCTCGCCGACGACCGCCGCCTCGTCGAACAGCAGCGCCGCGTCGCTGGCGCCGGCCAGGGCGAGGACGTCGGCGATCGTCTCCGCCCGCTTCGCGTAGGCAACCGCGTGCCGCGCCCGCTCGTGCACGCGCAGGGTCATGTCATCGACCGCCGCGAGCGCGGCCAGGAACTCCGCACCGTCCCGGCCTCCGGCCCGGATCTCGAGGTGCGGCGAACGCGGACCAGTGACGGAGCCGGAGCCGAGCAGGGCCCCCCTCAGGTAGGCGCCGCGGCAGCACGGCCGGGCGACGACCCGCTTCGGCGGCCGCTCGAGCGGCCCGAGCCTGGCCGTGAGCACGCCGGCCTCGTTCAGCACCTGCAAGGCCCAGGCGCTCCCGGCGACGTGCAGCTGGTAGCGGGTTCCTCCCTCGAAGGCGCGGCGCCGGTAGGTGCGGATCTCCGAGGCGACCCCGAAGCCCCGCAGGAGGGTGAACGCACGCCGCGCGACCGCCGACGTCGACAGGTCCAGGTGCGCGGCGATCTCGCCGCGCCCGCGGATGTGGAGCGTTCCCGCCGTGTGGAAGAGCGCCGACAGCTCCGCGATCCGGTCGCACTCGCGCCTCGGCGCGATCGCCGCGAGCTCGGCACGGACGTCGTCAGAGAGCGACGTCGCAGCCCTCCAGCGCCAGCAGCCGCCGCTTGTACTCGAGGCCGAGCGACCCGTAGCCGCCGAGACCGCCGGCGCCGACGACCCGGTGGCACGGGACGAAGATGGAGAGGCGGTTCCGCGCGCAGAACATGCCCGCCGCGCGGGCGGCGCCTGGACGGCCCGCGAGCGCGGCCAGCTCGCCGTAGGTGACGACCTCCCCGCGCGGCACCTGCCGGAGCGTCCTGGCCAGGTCGGCGTGGAACGCGCTCACGTCGTCGTCGCCGAGCTCGACGTCCGCGAACGAGTCGGGGGCACCGGCGAAGTACGCCCGGAGCCGAGCCGCGAGCGCATGCTCTCCCTCCGCCTCCAGACCCGCGCGCGGCAGCTCGTGCCAGACCGGCCGGTCCGCCCGCAGCCAGAGCTCGCCCACCCCCCAGCCCTCCGCCCGGTACCGGACACAGCGAACCTCCACGGCCTCCGAGCATAGAATCGCGCCGCCATCGCCGCACACGGGATCTTCCGACCGCCGCCTGCCCGCAACGAGCCGGTGCGCTCCTACGCGCCGGGATCCCCCGAGCGCGCCGAGCTCCGGGAGCGGCTGCGCGAGCTCGAGGGCGAGCGCCTCGAGCTGCCCTGCGTGATCGGAGGCCGCGACGTCTCCACCGGCACCACCGCGCCGTCCGTCATGCCCCACCGCAAGGCGCACGTGCTCGCCGACGTGCACCAGGCCGGCCCGGCCGAGGTCGAGCGCGCGATCGCCGCCGCGGGCGACGCCTGGCACGACTGGTCGCGGACGCCGTGGGAGGAGCGGGCCGCAGTCTTCCTGCGGGCCGCGGAGCTGCTCGCGGGCCCGTGGCGGGCGACGCTGAACGCCGCCACCATGCTCGGGCAGTCGAAGACGGCGCACCAGGCGGAGATCGACGCCGCCTGCGAGCTCGTCGACTTCTGGCGCTTCAACGTCGCGTTCATGACGCGCATCTACGAGGAGCAGCCGGAGTCGCCGGCCGGGGTGTGGAACCGGCTCGAGTACCGGCCGCTGGAGGGGTTCGTCCTCGCCGTGACGCCCTTCAACTTCACCGCGATCGCTGGAAACCTGCCGACCAGCGCCGCCCTGATGGGCAACACCGTCCTCTGGAAGCCGGCGGGCACGGCGGCCTACTCGGCCCACTTCCTCATGCGCCTCTACCGGGAGGCGGGGCTCCCCGACGGCGTGATCAACCTGGTCCACGGCCCCGGGCGCCTGATCGGCGAGCTCGCCCTCGGGAGCCAGCACCTTGCCGGCGTCCACTTCACCGGCTCGACACCCGTCTTCAACTCGATGTGGAAGACGATCGGCGACAACGTCGGCTCGTACCGGAACTACCCGCGGATCGTCGGCGAGACCGGTGGCAAGGACTTCATCGTCGCCCACCCCACCGCGGACGTGGACGCGGTCGCGACGGCGATCGTCCGCGGATCCTTCGAGTACCAGGGCCAGAAGTGCTCCGCCGCCTCGCGCGTGTACGCGCCGTCCAACCTCTGGCCCGAGCTGAGGGAGCGGCTGCGCGAGCAGGTCGCCGAGCTCAAGGTCGGGGACGTCTCGCAGTTCGACAACTTCATGGGCGCGGTCATCGACGAGAGCTCATTCCGCACGCAGCGCGAGGCGATCGAGGAGGCGCGGGCGCACGCGGAGACCGGCGTGCTCGTCGGCGGCGGCGTCTCCGACGCGGAGGGGTACTTCGTCGAGCCGACCGTGATCGAGACCCGGGACCCCGGCTTCAGGACGATGCGCGAGGAGCTCTTCGGGCCGGTCGTCACCGCCTACGTCTACCCCGAGGGCGACTACGCGGAGACGCTCGAGCTCGTCGACAGAGGCGCGCCGTACGGGCTCACAGGCGCCGTCTTCGCCCGGGATCGCGACGCGATCCGGACGGCGAGCGAGAAGCTCGAGTACGCGGCGGGGAACTTCTACGTGAACGACAAGCCGACCGGCGCCGTGGTCGGCCAGCAGCCCTTCGGCGGCGCGAGAGCCTCGGGGACGAACGACAAGGCCGGGTCGATGTGGAACCTGATCCGCTGGGTGAGCCCGCGCACGATCAAGGAGACCTTCGTGCCGCCCACCGACTACCGCTATCCGTTCATGGAGCCTGACGGGGACGGCTCCGGCCCTCCCGACCGGCCGTAGCGCACCGTTCGCTGACGCGATCACGCGTCGTCAGCGCGGCACGGTGAAGGCCCACGCCAGCGCCGAGGCCGAGCGGCCGGCGCTGGCGAACGCGACGACGAAGTGGCGCCCGGGGGGAAGCTTCGCAGGCAGGTTCGCGAAGGCGGTGTACCGGCGGCCGTCCGGCGACGCGCCGCCCCTGGCCTCGACGGCGGCTCCGTCCACCCAGAGGGCCGCGGCCGAGATCGGGACGTGGGCGGCGATCCTGGCCGCGACCTGGACGACGAGCCGCTCGCGCGAGCCGGGATCGGGACCGATCGGCTCGATCCGGACCGGCCCGTCGAGCTCGTGCCGCCAGCGGCCCTGCTCGCGTCGCAGCGTTGCCGCGAACGCGGCCGGGGAACCGGCCGCCCCCTTGCCCTCGTTCGTGATCGCGACCACGGCCCAGGTCGGTCCCGCGGGCTCGGCGACCTGCACCGCGTAGGCCGCCTTGAAGGGGCGCAGGCGGCGCTCGAGCGCCCGCATGGTGACGCGCCCGCGCGAGGCTCTGGTCAGGAGGGGCGGCAGCGCCTTCGCATCACCCGCGACGACGGCCGCGACCAGCGCGCGAAGGGTCTCGACCGGATCCGGCGGCGGCTTCGCCCGCTCGCCGTCGCCGCCGCAGGCCGAGAGCACGGCCGCGAGCACGAGCAGGGCGCAGAGGCGTCGAAGCACGGGACGAACCCTACGGCCCACGCGGCCACCCTACGGCTTGCGACCGCAACCACCTCGTCGGGCCCGCTCGGCAGGTCGGGCGCCGCGGCACGTCCCAGCGGCGACGGAGGACGCGGCTTCGAGCCGGCAGCGACTCAGGCCCGGCCGGCCTTGTGCAGCTGGGCGTAGAGCGCGCGGGCCGTCTTCGCGGGCAGCCCGGGGACCCCCTCGAGCTCCTCCTGCGTCGCGGCCAGGAAGCGCTCGGCCGATCCGAAGTGCCGGATCAGCGCCCGGCGCCGGGCCGGGCCGACGCCGGCGAGCGTGTCGAAGATCGACTCGCGCGCCTTCGTGTCGCGGCGCTGGCGGTGGAAGCCGAGCGCGAAGCGGTGCGCCTCGTCGCGAAGGCGCTGCAGCAGCTGGAGGCCCGGCGAGTGCCGCTCGAGCCGGATCGGGCCCGGCCGCCCCGGCACGAACACCTCCTCCACCCGCTTCGCCAGGGCGATCACGGCCACACGAGGGACGTCGAAAGCCTGCATCGCCGCCAGGGCGGCCGAGAGCTGCCCCTTGCCGCCGTCGACCACGACCAGGTTGGGGCCGGCGGCGAAGCTCTCGTCGTACTCCTCGGCGGACACGTCCCCGAGCCGGGCGAAGCGACGCGAGATCACCTCGGCCATCGCGGCGAAGTCGTCCGGGCCCTCGAGGTCGCGGATGCCGAACTTCCGGTAGTGCGCCTTCTTCGGCACGGCGTCCTGGAAGACGACCATCGAGCCGACGGGAGACTCGCTCTGGATGTTCGAGACGTCGAAGCACTCGATCCGGATCGGCAGGCTCTCGAGGTTGAGCGCCTCGCGGAGCTCCTCGAGCGCCTGGATCCGCTGGAGCCGGCGGCGCTCGGCGTGCTCCGTCTCGGCGTCGAGCGCAAGCCGCGCGTTCTGCTCGGCGAGCTCCTGCAGGCGGCGCTTCTCGCCGCGCTCGGGCGCGCGCACCTCGACCAGGGAGCCGCGGCGCTCGGAGAGGAACTGCGCGAGCGCGGACGTATCGCCGACCCCCCGGGGGACGACGATCTGAGGAGGCACGCTCGGCGCCGACCCGTAGTACTCGAGGCAGAAGGCCTCCAGGATCGTCGGCAGATCCTGCCCCGCGACGTTCTCGAGGTGGAAGCTGTGCCGGTCGATCAGCTTGCCGTCCCGGAGCGGGAAGACCTGCACGGCCGCGCGGTCGCCGTCGAGCGCGAGGCCGATCACGTCGATCGTTCCGACGGCCCGCTTGTCGGCGGCCTGGCGCTCGGCGAGGTGGCGCACGGCGAACAGGCGGTTGCGATGGCGTGCCGCCTCCTCGAACCGCTCCTCCGCCGCGGCGTTCCGCATGCGCTCCTCGAGCTCGCGCAGGATCGGGCGCGTCTCGCCCGAGAGGAACTCGATCACGCCGTCGATCACGCGCCGGTAGTCGTCCTTCGTCACGTAGCCGACGCAGGGCGCCAGGCACCGCTCGATGTGGTAGTCGAGGCACGGGATGCCGCTGTGCCGGCCGGGCTTCGGCCCCTCGCAGGGCCTGTAGGGGAAGACCCGGTTGAGCACGTCGAGCGTCTCGCGCACCTTCTTCGCGTTCGCGTAGGGCCCGAAGTAGACGACCCCGCGCCGGTGCCGCTCGCGCGTGAACATCACGCGGGGGTACTCGTCCTCCACCGTCACGGCGATGTAGGGAAAGGACTTGTCGTCGCGCAGCCGCACGTTGAAGGGCGGGCGGTGGCGCTTGATCAGGTTCTGCTCCAGATGGAGCGCCTCCACCTCCGAGCCGGTGACGATCACCTCGACGTCGGCGATCCGGTCCGTCAGCTGGCCCATCATCGCCCGCCCGCCCGCGCCCGTTTGCTGGAAGTAGCTGCGGACGCGGGGTCGGAGCACCTTCGCCTTGCCGACGTAGAGGACGCCGCCGTCGGCTCCGCGGAAGAGGTAGACGCCCGGCCGAGCGGGGAGGCTCTTCAGCCGAATTGCTAACGCTTCCTTCACACCGTCCAGCGTAGCCAGGGGGTATCGTCGGAACGGGTCGTGTCCCGGCTGCTCCTCATCGTCGCGGCAGCGCTCGCGCTCGCCCCGGCCGCGGCGGCCGGCGGCCCGACGATGCTCGTCGGCGCCGCCGAGGACTCGGTCCGCCAGCCGTCCGTGACGGCCGCGAAGGCGCAGATGACGCTCTTCCGGCTGGCCGGGCTGAACGCGGTGCGTATGACCGCGGTCTGGGCCCCCGGCCGGCGCGCGCCGGTCGAGGCCGAAGGCGAGCAGCTCGCGATCGTCGAGCAGGCGGCCCGACTGAGCGGCCTCCGCGTGCTCGTGCAGGTGATGAACGCCGGCAGCCGGACGACGCCGCTGACAGCGGAGCAGCGCGGCGACTTCGCGGCGTACGCAGCCTCGCTCGCGCGGCGGTTTCCCTTCTTCCGGGACTTCGTGATCGGCAACGAGCCGAACCTCAACCGGTTCTGGCTGCCGCAGTTCGCCCTCGACGGCAGCGACGCCGCGGCGCCTGCCTACCTCCAGCTCCTGGCCGAGACGTACGACGCGCTGAAGGCGGTGTCTCCCAGCGTGAACGTGATCGGGGGCGCGCTGGCGCCCCGCGGCGAGGACAAGCCGAACTCGACGCGACACACCCACTCTCCGACCGCGTTCATCCTCGATCTCGGCGCCGCCTACCGGGCGAGCGGCCGCTCCGAGCCGGTGATGGACCAATTCGCGATGCACGCCTACCAGGACAACTCGAGCCTGCCGCCTTCGTTCCAGCATCCGAGGACGACGACGATCGCGCTGGGGGACTACGGCAAGCTCGTGGCGCTGCTCGGCCGGGCCTTCGACGGCACCGCGCAGCTCGGCTCGACGCTGCCGATCGTCTACGACGAGTTCGGCGTCGAATCCCAGATCCCGCAGGAGAAGGCAGACCTGTACTCGGGGACCGAGCCGCCGGTCACGAGGCCGGTCGACGAGGCGAAGCAGGCGGCGTACTACCGCGAGGCGCTCGAGCTCTCGTTCTGCCAGCCGAACGCGGCCGGCTTCTTCATCTTCCACACGGTCGACGAGCGCGCGCGCCTCGGGTGGCAGTCCGGCCTCTTCTACGCGGACGAGACGGCGAAGTCCGGCCTCGCCGCGGTCGCCGCGGCCGTCCGGGAGACGAGAGGCGGCGTGATCCAGCGCTGCCCCGGCCTCGAGCTGACGCCGGTGCCGAGGCTGAGGGTGCCGCGCGTCCCGGCCGGCTCGCGCACGATTCCCTCCCCCACGCTCACGTGCGACATCGACTGCTCGTACGTCGTCCGCTTCGAGAAGCTCCCCAGGCACGCGACCGTCGTCGAGAAGCGGGGCCGCCTCGAGGGGCGCAGGCCGACCCTCGTGCCCTTCGCGCCCCGGCGGCTCGCGCGCGGCTCCTACCGCTTCACGGTCCGGGTGACGGCGCCGGTGAACGTCGGCCCGCCCGGTCGGGCGGTCAGCCGGGCGATCCGGCTCGGCTGAAGACCCGTTTTACGTCGCTCGAACGGATTTCACCCGCCGGGCTAACCGGAGGCACACGGACGGCTCCTACCGTCGATGGCAGTCGACCAAAGGGGGAGCCAAGATGGCTCGAAAGCACCTCAGGGTGGCGGCGATCGCCGTCGCCGCGGCACTGGCAGTCACGCTCGGGCTGGCCGCGGCGGGAGCCGGAGCGTCCGCCTCGAAGGGGAAGCTCGTCTTCCAGACCTACCGGCACGGCAACTCCGAGCTGTACTCGGTCGCGGCCAACGGCACCGGGCTGCGCCGGCTGACGAAGAACTCCGCCTTCGACGGCTCGCCGAGCTGGTCGCCGGCGGGGAACCGGATCCTGTTCGACAGCGACCGGAACCGCACCGAGTACGGCGACCTCGACGTCTACACGATGGGTCCGGACGGGAAGCGCGTGACCCAGCTCACGTTCTCGAACGCCTTCGACGGCGATCCGGCCTGGTCTCCGCTCGGGACGCGGATCGCGTTCGAGAGCGAGCGCGACGGCCAGACGGAGATCTATTCCGTCGGCGCAGGAGGCTCCGACGAGGAGCGTCTGACGAAGAGCCCGACCTTCGACGGCGACCCGGCGTGGTCGCCGGACGGGACGCGGATCGCCTTCACGAGCGCGCGGACCGGGTCGAGGCAGGTCTGGATCATGAACGCGGACGGCGGCGACCCGGCCCGGCTGACGCAGAGCCGGAGCAACGACCAGAATCCGGCCTGGTCGCCGGACGGGCGGTGGATCGCATTCGACTCGGACCGCGAGGGGAACCTGCAGGTGTACGCGATCGACGCCGACGGGACGAACGAGCGGCGGCTGACGAGCAGCCCCGCGCTCGACGCGCTGCCGGCCTGGTCGCCGGACGGCAGCGAGATCGCATTCGTGAGCGAGCGGGGCGCGAAGGGCAACCGGGACGTCTACGTGATGGGCCCGAACGGCGCCATCCTGCGGCGGGTCACCAGCGAGCGGAGCTGGGACATGTCCCCCGCCTGGCGGGCCCTCGGCGACGAGAGCTGCACGGTGCGCGGCACGGAGGGCAACGACACGCTCCGCGGTACCTCGGGCGGCGACCACCTGTGCGGGCTCGCCGGCAACGACGGCCTGTACGCGAGAGCGGGCACCGACGTGCTGGACGGCGGGGCGGGACGCGATCTCCTCGACGGCGGGGCGGGCGACGATCGCCTCGTCGGCGGTCCGGGAAGCGACCGCTTCTCGGGCGGACCCGGCGACGACACGCTCGTGGCCCGAGACGACCGGCGCGACGTCGTCACGTGCGGCCCCGGCCGCGACTCGGTCCTCGCGGACCGGCTGGACCGGATCGCCTCCGACTGCGAGCGCCTCGACCGCGCCTGAGGACGATGGCGGGGCGCGTTCGCGCGCCCCGCCTCCCGCTAGGGTTTTCGGCCATGGGCGGGCAGTACGTCGCGTACGGCTTCTACCGCGTCGATCCGGCCTGGCGGCGGCTGCCGATCGAGGAGCGGGCCGCCGGCAAGGACGCCTTCGCCGAGGTGATCGAGGACTGGAGCGCGCGGATGGAGACGCTACGGGTCTACTCCGTCGCCGGCGTCCGCGCCGACTGCGACTTCTTCCTCTGGAAGATCACGCAGCGCTACGACGACCTCGGCGAGCTGGGCGCGGCGCTGAACTCGACGCCGCTGGCCGGCTGGCTGGAGACGCCGTACTCCTACCTCGCGACCACGAAGGCCTCGCAGTACACGCAGGCGCGCCGCGCGCGGAAGATCTCCCCGCGCGGCTCTCCCTACCTCGTGGTGTACCCCTTCGTGAAGGTGCGGCCCTGGTACGCGCTGCCCGAGGAGGAGCGGCAGCGGGCGATGGACGAGCACATCCGGATCGGCGCCGGCTTCGAGACGATCCACAACCACACCACGTATTCCTTCGGGATCGACGACCAGGAGTTCATGACGGCGTTCGAGTGCGACGAGCCGGCCGACTTCATGCACCTGATGCTGACGCTGCGCGACTCGGAGGCGAGCCGGTACACCGAGCGCGACACGCCGATCTTCGTCGGCCGCGCGACGGACATCCGGGGCGCTCTCGACGCGCTCGACGGCGCCGGCGCCCGCATCCAGGCCTGACCGGCCCCCCCGGCCCCGTACGGTCAGGCGAACGTGTGCTGGTCGCGCCAGACCCGCCACATGGCGTAGCCGGAGCAGCCGAGCACGACGATGAACGCCAGGCCGTCGGGTCCGTCGAGACCCTGCAGGAACAACACGCCGAAGTCGGCCACGATCAGGAGGGCCGCTCCGTAGAAGACCGTCTTCGCGCGGGCCGACCAGGTCCCGATCTCGCTCCGCTGCTCTCGCCACACGAGGAAGACGAAGAGCGCGATCGCGAGGATGAAGGCGATGCGCGCGAGGATGTGCAGCGAGATCACCGTCTGCTCGAGTGAGAGCAGGACGATCGCCGCGGCGATCAGCGCCACGATTCCGAGCCCGCGCACCAGCGGGTTCATGTCGCGGAAGAAGCGTCTCACGAGGCGGTCATGTAGGCACGGCCGGCCAGCAGCCCGGCGACCAGCGTAGCGCCCGCGAACCAGAGCAGGCGGCGGCGCGGTTCGGCCGGCGCGTAGAGCCACGGCGCGAGCACCAGCGCGAGCGCGAGCGTTCCGTAGGCGTAGTGGAGGCGGTCCGGCGTGCGGCGGTCGTCCGAGAGCAGCAGCAGGCCGAGTGCGACCTGCGCGATCAGGACGGTCTGCACGAGGGCCAGGAGCTGGGTCGCGAGCACGCCGGCGACCCCCCCGCGCCGGTACGCGAGGGCGCCGGCGACCACCGCGAGACCCGTGACCGCCAGCACGAGGATTGCCACGATCCGGTGCGTCTCCAGCACGGGCAGCCCACCCTATCGGCGCCCGCTAGGCTGGCGGGGTGATCGAGGAAGGCTCACCGGCGCCCGACTTCGACCTCGCGAGCGACGCGGGCGAGCGCGTCAGCCTCTCCGCGCTTCGAGGCAAGCCGGTCGTCCTCTACTTCTATCCGCGTGACGACACGCCGGGGTGCACCACGCAGGCCTGCGGGATCAGGGACGCGTACGCCGACTTCCGCGCCCGCGGCGCCGTCGTCCTCGGCGTCAGCCCCGACGACGAGGCTGCTCACGTCAAGTTCAAGGCCAAGTACGACCTGCCGTTCACCCTGCTGGCCGACCCCGAGCACGAGGTCGCCGAGCGCTACGGCGTCTGGGGCGAGCGGCAGTACCACGGCAAGACGTACATGGGGATCGAGCGCTCCACGTTCGTGATCGACCCTGAAGGCAGGGTGGCGAAGGTGATGCGCCGGGTGAAGCCGGACACGCACGCCGCCGACGTGCTCGCCGCGCTGCCCAGCCACTGAGGCTGCCCGGCGGGTTTGCACACGTTCGTCGTCGGGAATGCCGGCAGCCGAGCGAGCGAACGTCACACGATCTAGGGGGAGGAGGCCGGACGTGAAGAGGCTTGGTGTGAGCGTGTTCTTCGCCGCAACCGCGGCGATCCTGGCGGGAGCGGTGCTGGCGGGCTCGAGCGCCGTCGTCGCTTCCGCGACGGGGTCCGGGCACCTGAGGTACTTCGACGAGAACGAGCAGCGGGAAGGCCTGAGGACGTTCTCGTTCTCGGCGAGGCTGCACGCCGACGGCACCGCCGACGGACAGGCCGAGATCAACAACCGTGCCCAGGACCTGAAACAGCACGTCGTGATCGACTGCCTGCGCGTGGACGGGAATCTGGCCCGGGTCGGCGGCGTGATCAAGAGGGCGTCCGTCTCGGCGTTCGAGGGCAAGCGCATGCTGTTCGTCGTTCAGGACAACGGAGAGCCGGGGAAGGGCCCGCCCGCGGATCGCTTCAGCTTCCTCTTCCGCCAGGGCGATCCGGGCGTCACGGCCACCGACCTGAACTGCAAGCAGTCCACCAGGGCGCCGGGCAGGGAGATCGAGCACGGCAACATCCAGGTCCGCGGGCGGTAGCCACCGGCCGAAACGCCAGTGCGGTCGGGAGTCGGCCACAGCCGCCCGCCTCAGGAGTCTTGCGCGGAGGAAATCGTCGCCGGACCGTCGACGTCCTGGGGCGCGCGAGCCCCTTCACAACCTGGACGGAGCGGAAGATGATCGACGGCGAGAGGGATGCGGTGAGAACTGGTCCGCACGGCGTTCGGCAGCTGCTCGTCTGGGCGAGCATGCTCACGGTCGCACTCGTTTCGGTGCCCGCCGCCGGTGCGACGAACATTCTGCACAACCCGGGCTTCGAGACGGACTGCAGCGGTATCCCCTGCAGCTGGACCCCGAGCAACCCGACCACGATCGCACGGGATACGTCCTCCGCCCGAACGGGGGCCGCGAGCCTTCGCGTGACACCGGCCAAGTCGGACGGCCCGTCCGACATCACCGTGCTGAGCGGCGCGGCTTACCAGTGCGTCAGCCCGGTCACCGCCGGCGACTACACCGCGTCGTTCTGGTACCGGGCCGGTCCCGATCCCGGCCTCGAGCGCACGGACATGTTCATCTCGAGCCACCCGGACGACGCGTGCTCGGATGACCCGCTGGCGCCTCTCTCGAGGATCGGGGAAACGATGCTGAACGGCGCATGGAACCACGCCTCCGGGAACCTCACAGCCCCTGCGGGCACCCAGTCCGTAGCCGTCGTTCTGGTCGTCTACTGCGACGGGCCGTGCAACGGCAGCTCGTTTGCGCGCTTCGACGACGTCGTGCTCGACGGCGTGCCGACCGCGGTCACCCTGCTCTCGGTACAGCCCACGCGGTCGTCGAGCGGTGTGCTCGTCCGCTGGCGGACCGCTTCCGAGAGCGGCACGCTCGGCTTCAACGTCTGGCGCTACCGCGGAGGAAAGGGCGTGAAGGTCAACCGGACGCTGATCGCAGCGAAGCGAAGCGGCGAGCCTGCCGGAGCCGGCTACAGCTTCGTCGACCGCGCGCCGGGCGCGAGGCGAGGACTGACCTACCGGCTTCAGCTCGTCGATCAGCAGGGCCGCCGCACCTGGTACGCGCCCTTCGCCGCCGCCGGCTGACCTCACGTCTTGGTCCTGCACGGCCACGGAGCCGCCGAAACGCCTATGCGGATGAGAGGACTTGAACCTCCACGGGGTTACCCCCACACGGACCTGAACCGTGCGCGTCTACCAATTCCGCCACATCCGCGCGGACGGCCATTTTAGCTGCGCCAGGCGCGCGCCCGGCTCCCGGCCCCCAGGTACGATCAACGCCCGTGAACCGGGGTCTGCTCCTCGCGGCGATCGCCGCATCGCTCGCCTGCGCCGCCCCGGCGCAGGCCGCGCCGCGCCTCGTGACCCCGACCGACCGCGTCCAGGTCGTCGTCACGCTGCACGCCCCGTCGCTGGCGACCGCGACGGCCTCGAGCCGTGTGCTTTCCGCGCGCGCCAGGCGCGCGCGCCTCGACCTGCGCTCGCCCTCGAGCGCGGCGTACCTCGAGCGGCTCGGCCGCGCTCACAGCGTGCTCGCCGCCCGGATCCGGGCGGCGATCCCCGGCGCGGTCGTGCGCTGGCGCTACGGCGTCGTCGTGAACGGGCTCGCCGTCGCCCTGCCGTGGGGCAAGGCGGCCTCACTCGCGGCGCTTCCCGGCGTCGCCCGGGTGTATCCGAATCTCCGTTACCGGGCGCTCCTCGACCGCAGCCCGGCCCTGATCGGCGCCCCGACGCTGTGGGGGCCGAGCCTGGCCACGGCCGGCCAGGGGATGAAGATCGGGATCATCGACGACGGAGTCGACCAGTCGCATCCGTTCCTGCGCGGCACTGGCTTCACGATGCCGGCCGGGTACCCGAAGGGTGTGAAGGCGTTCGCCACGCCGAAGGTGATCGTCGCCAGGGCGTTCCCGCCGCCGACGCCGCAGTGGCGGCACGCCGCCAAGCCGTTCGACCCGGAGTTCTCCGAGCACGCGACGCACGTGGCCGGGATCGCCGCCGGCAACAACGCGTTCCCGGCAAGCGCCTCGCGGACGCTCTCCGGCGTCGCTCCGCGGGCGCACCTCGGCAACTACAAGGTCTTGACGATCCCGACCGTCTCCGGCGTCGGCCTCGACGGCAACTCGGCCGAGATCGTCGCCGGCATCGAGGCGGCGGTGCGGGACGGCATGGACGTGATCAACCTGTCGCTCGGCGAGCCAGAGATCGAGCAGAGCCGAGACATCGTCGTCGCCGCCGTCTCCGGCGCGGCGGACGCGGGCGTGATCCCG